>NZ_BOVJ01000040.1 GCF_018403665.1 Paenibacillus cisolokensis | reverse complement strand
CCGATATCCGGACAACCGCTTGGTCATAACGAAGTTATGGTGCTGATGAGAGGACTCGAACCTCCGACCTACGCATTACGAGTGCGTTGCTCTACCAGCTGAGCTACATCAGCAAACACAGCGAACACTTTTATAGAATACGATTTTTCATTCTGGATGTCAATAGGTTTTAAAAAAATTTTCTTGTCCGATTCCGGGCGATCCGTGAACCGACAATTGAATATTTTGTGACAAACCATTCGGGCGTTTTACAATAATACCGGGAAAAGGGAACTATTTTAAGCAGGAAATCGTCCAATAGATGTCGAAAGATAGCGGGATGTCGGCAGAAAACCTATTTGCCGTTTAAGGTGAATGATGTTTCGCGGAATTCCAAAGTGCAGAGTGCCGCTTTCCATGCGCTCAGGTTGGACTATTACCCCGGGGAGTGTTTGAAGCTAAATGCTGTTTAATTCGTTTGACTTTATCTTTTTGTTTTTGCCAATCACCGTAATCGTGTACTTCGTGCTGAACCGGTTCCGCTTCGTCTTTGCGGCCCAGCTGTGGCTTGCTCTGGCGTCCGTATTTTTCTACGGATACTGGAATCCGAAATACGTTCCGCTTATTATGGCCTCTATCGCCTTCAACTACACGATGGGGCGTCTTCTGATGCGCAATGCGCCGGACCCGGCCGCCGAAGGCGAAAAGCCGCAATTAACCCCGGCGCAGATCAAAAAGCGCAAAGCGCTGCTGACGTTTGCCATCATCGGCAATCTGCTGCTGCTCGGCTATTATAAATACGCGGACTTTTTCCTGTCGAATCTGTCCGCCCTGACCGGCTGGCAGCTCCCGCTGCTCAAGCTGGTGCTTCCGCTCGGGATCAGCTTCTTTACCTTTACGCAGATCGCCTTTCTCGTCGACGCGTATAAAGGCAAAGCCCGGGAATACAACATCGTCAACTATGTGCTGTTCGTTACGTTCTTCCCGCATCTGATCGCCGGTCCGATTCTTCACCACAGCGAGATGATGCCGCAATTCGAGCGCAAGCGCAACAAAATATGGAACTGGCGCAACGCTTCGCTCGGCATTTACGTATTCTGCATCGGTCTGGTCAAAAAGTCGTGATCGCCGACACATTCGCCGAATTCGCCAACGACGGGTTCGCGCAGGCGACCCATTTTGTCGAATCGTGGGTTGCTTCGCTGTCGTATACGTTCCAGCTGTACTTCGATTTCAGCGGGTATACCGACATGGCGATCGGCGCGGCGCTGCTGTTCAACATCAGGCTGCCGCAAAACTTCAACTCGCCTTACAAGGCGCTCAGCATCCAGGATTTCTGGCGGCGCTGGCATATGACGCTCAGCCGCTTTCTTCGCGATTATATCTACATTCCGCTCGGCGGCAACCGCAAAGGCGAAGCCCGCATGCTGTTCAACAATGCGATGGTTTTCCTGATCGGCGGGATATGGCACGGCGCCGGATGGATGTTCATTATTTGGGGCTTGATGCACGGCATCGGCATCGTCATCAACCGGCTGTGGCAAAAATACGGCTTCAAGCTTCCGAAATGGCTGGCCTGGTTTATTACCTTCCAGTTCGTCAATCTGGCATGGGTGTTTTTCCGGGCGGAAGATTGGGAACAGGCGTCCCGCATTTTGAAAGGAATGTTCGGCATGGGGCCGGACGGTCTGGCGCTGACATCGGCCAGGGAGCTGCTGCCGGCCATCGTGCTGATTATGATTTTCCTGCCGTTCGTCCTGTTTGTGAAGAACTCTTCCGAGCGGGCGGAATCGTTCCGGCCGACCTGGCAAAAAGCTGTCGCGGCGGCGTTCTTCTTCATTCTTTCGCTTATGTTTCTCAACCGCATCAGCGAATTTCTGTACTTTAACTTCTAGGACAGGAGGCGAAACGCTTTGCAATCTTATTCCGCATCCCAATCGATACCGGCACGCAAGCGGCAATCGGCCGGCGTACGGCTGACAGCCAAAGCCGGAAGGCGCATGGCGCTTCTGTTTCTCGCCTTCTCGCTCATATTCGCAGGTGCGGCCGTGCTGATCTCCTTTATCGTCGATCCGCTTCAGCACTACCATAAATCGTGGTTTCCGCCGGTATACAGCTCGCAGCAGCGGTATCAAAACCCGGGGCTGGCGAAACACTACGATTACGACATGATTATTATCGGTACATCGATGACCGAGAATTTCATCCCGAGCATCGTCGGCGAAGCGTTCGGCAGCAAAGTGCTCAAGCTTTCCATGAGCGGTTCCACCGCCGGGGAGCATTATCAGATCGCCAAGGTGGCGCTCGAGACGGGCAAGGTCAAAAAGTGCTGTGGGGCCTCGATTATATGTCGCTCAAGGAAGGCGTGCGCGACGATCAAGGGGAGTTCCCGTTCTATCTGTACGACGATAATTTCTGGAACGACTACAAGTACTGGTTCAACTACAGCGTATACGAGCAGCTGGCCAAAGGGCTCTGGAAACGGGCGCAGGGACGCGCTCCGCAAGAGCTGGAATATTTGTATAACTGGAACTGGTTTTCGAATTTCAGCAAGGAAGCGGTTTTCAAGCATTACGAGCGGGCGAGCCAGGAGGAAGCCTTCTTCACCTTGAACGAAGAGCCTCTCGACGTCGTGCAAAACAGCTTCAAAACCAACATCCTGTCGCTTGTCCAGCAATATCCGGACGTCGAGTTCTACTTCTACTATCCGCCGTATACGATATTGCGGCAAGTCGTCTGGCGGGACACCAACGAAGTCCGGTACGCCAACCAGCTGGAGATGAAGCGCTGGATGTTCGACCAGTTCAAGCCATATCCGAACGCCAAAGTTTACGAGTACCAGACCTTCAAAGATTGGACGTACAATCTCGATCTGTTCAAGGACATGTCCCACCACAATCAGGACGTGAATACCTGGATCGCCGAGACGGTTGCCCAGGACGACCCGCGCTTCCGGGTGACCGAGGACAATGTCGACACGTTCATTCAGGATCTGGAGCGGCAAGTGAAAACGGTGACGGTTACGCCGGAGGGAGAGCTGCGCAATATCGAAATCGCGTTCGGCAGCACGCCCGACGAGCTCCTCTGGTTTTCGCGCAAAGCGATCCGCGGCGACGAGCTGCTCGTGCCGTCGAAGGAGCTGGCCGAGGCGCTGCAGCTGCAGCTCCAGTGGGATCAAGCCACCAAAACGTTGACGTTGGCGAAGGACGGCCGTACGGCGGTCATGGTCGTCGACAGCCAGGAAGCGACCGTTAATAACGAACCGAAGACGCTGCCGGAGAAGGTCATTCTGGTGGACGGCAAGACGCTTGTGCCGCTGCGTTTCCTGGCCGAAACGTTCGGATGGACGGTCGAGCTGAGCTATCCGGACGATCTGACGTCGCGATATATTCTGAACGAATAACTTATCAACGGATTCGGCGTTAAGGCGCCGGCCGCCCTTCTTGCTCCCGCCGCGGCGCTATGCCGGCAGCCGGAGGAAGATGGCGCTGCCGGCGCCTTTTTTGCTTTCGGGCTGCGCCAGACTGTCCGGATTCCGCTTCCCTTCCCGCGTTATGATATACTGAAACGCAAATGGAAACAGGCTTCGCCATCAATGGCCAAGCCTGCCGAACCTATTGTGAGATTGAACCGGGAGGGCGATCCATGCAGTTCCTCGCCATGCTGACCATGCTCGTCGACCATGTCGGACTGATCTTTTACCCCGATCAGCCCCTCTTCCGCATCATCGGCCGACTGGCGCTGCCGTTCTACGCCTACGCGATCGTTCTTGGCTACAGCCGTACGCGAAACGCCGGACGTTATGCCCTTCGCCTGGCGGTCATCGCCGCCCTGTCCCAATTTCCCTATATGTTGGCGCTTAACGACGGAGGCATCAATACGGTCGGGACGCTGCTCGTTTGTTTGGGCGTACTCATCGCGTTCGACCGCTTCGGACTTCCCGCGGCGTCCGCCATCGCGGCCGTCTCGGCCGCGCTTCTGGAGCTGTTGCCGTTCAGCTACGGCTTCTACGCGCTCGGTCTCGTGCTGCTGTACCGGTACGCCCTTCATTACGCCATCGGGTGGCACTTCGCCCTGAATATCGTCTACGCCTTCTACAAGCTGTGGCTGCTCCAGATGTTCAGCCTGCTCGCTACGTTTCTGATCGTCTACGCGCCGGATTGGCTGAAGCGGCTCGACAGGCTGGCCGTGCCGCGCCTGGTCTGGCGCAGCTTCTACCCCGCCCATCTGCTCGTGCTGGGGGCGGTCCGGCTTGTTTTACATTGAATCGCCGGCGACATACCGATAGGGCAGCGTAAGCTGCCTGGGAGCTTGCCCCGTTTCGATCTGTTCGACGAGCAGCTCGACGGCCGAGCGGCCGATTTCTTCCATATCGTAATGAACCGTCGTCAGCCGCGGGGAAACATATTTCAGCATGTCGATATTGTCGAATCCCGTAATGCCGGCATCCTCCGGAACACGAACGCCTCTTGCGCGAAAATGATTGAGCGCTTCCAGCGCATATGCGTCGCACGAGCAAAAAACGGCGGTCCGCGCAGCGCCGCCGAATTCCAGCTTCGCCAGCTCGGAAACGAAATCTTGCGAGGTCACTACGATCGGCTCCTCCGCTCCCCGTCGCGACAGCGCCTCACGGAAACCGTCGAACCGTTCCGCCTGCGTATGGATGTTGTGGCTCTCGCGGTATGTCAGCGGCGGACAAATATAGACGAACCGCCGATAACCGGCCGTCCATGCGCGGTCGGCGGCTTCGGCCATTGCGGACCGGTCGTCGATGCCGACATAGGAGCGCCGTTCGGACAGACGGTTGCACACCGCGACGAGCGGAAGTCCGAGCCGATCGAGGAACGCTTCGAATCTTTCGCCTTTATTGACCGGGAAGAGTACGATGCCGTCCGCCTTGCGGCTTTTCAAATGAGCGAGACATTGCTTCTCCGGCTCGCTCTCCTTTCCGGTCAGCATCAGCTGCACCAAGTAGCCCTTCTCCCGTGCAGTACGTTCCGCGGCGTTAACCAGCTGGGCGAAGGACCGATTGTTCAGATCGCCGATTACGATCCCGATCGTGCGGGACCGTCCGCTCGCCAAGCTGCGGGCCACCGTATCCGGCTCGTAATTCGCCTGCCTCGCCACCTCGAGGATGCGCCGTTTCGTCTCTTCCTTGATGCCGGGACGGCCGTTGAGCGCCCGGTCGACCGTGCCGATCGAGACGCCGCACCGTCTGGCGATTTCTTTGATGGTAATGCCCATTGCGCTGTTTGCTCCTTTGTTATAGCCATCGTGCGCCTCCGGGATGAGGGCATGTCTTGCCGGGCAGCAGGATGCGGATCGCCACATAGCAGCCGCAGTGGCGGCAAGTGCCGTCAGGCAGCCTGTCGCCGCAAGCGAGGCAGGCCGCCATCCGCCGTCCGGCGGCCTCTTCTCCGACCCAGTCCATGCCGGCTTTGATCCTCTCGGCCATGCGCAAAATCCGCTCGCCATCCGCCGCATCCGCCGGCGGACAGCGCTTGCATGGCCGGTCGCCGCTCGCTCCGAAGGCGCCCGCCTTTTCTTCTATCATGCCCGTCAACGTTCAGCTCGTCAAGACGAGCGAGGCCACCGACATCGGCGGCAGCTCGACGCGCAGGACGCCGTTCCGCACCGTACCGATGCCGTCGAACGGTTTCGGCGCGACCGCGTCGGGCCGTTCGAACGTATTGTGCGCCTGCATCGCATCGGCCGTCAGCAGCCGGCCGACCGCTTCGGTCCTAGCGCCTTCGGGGAGACCGCGCAGCGCCAGCTCCACTTCGGCCGCAGAGTCCGGACGGGTATTGCACAGGCTGATATCGATCGTGCCGTCCGTCCGTTTCGACGCGGAGGCGCTGATCTGCGGGATAGCGGCATCGCCGTACCGGTATTCCTCGCTGTCCAGGCGCAGCGGCAGAAGTTCGGCATCCTGGTGGTGCTTGAACATCTCGAACACATGGTACGTCGGCGTTTTCACCAATTGCGCGCCTTCGGTCAGCAGCATCGCCTGCAGCACGTTGACCGTCTGGGCAATATTGGCCATGCGCACCCTTCCGCAATGACGGTGGAAAATATGGAAATTCAATCCGGCCACCAACGCATCCCGCATCGTATTCTGCTGATAGAGGAAGCCCGGATTGGTTCCCGGCTCGACGTCGTACCACGTTCCCCATTCATCGACAATGAGACCGACGCGGCGGGACGGATCGTACTGGTCCATAATCGCCGAATGACGGGTCAACAGTTCGTCCATGAACAGCGTTTTGCGCATGACCTCGAACCAGCCGTCCTCTTCGAACACCGTCGCCGACCCTTTGGCGCTCCATGTCCCCGGCACGGTATAATAATGCAGACTCAATCCGTCCATCAGCCCGCCCGCTTCGCGCATGAGCACCTCGGTCCAGCGGTAATCGGCGGAATTCGGCCCGCAAGCGATCCGGTATATCCGGTTGCCGTCGTAATTGCGGACATAGGTCTGATAACGCCGGTACAGATCGGCATAATATTCCGGGCGCATATGGCCGCCGCAGCCCCAATTCTCGTTGCCGACGCCGAAATATTTGAGCTTCCACGGCTCCTCCCGGCCGTTCCGCCGCCGCCAGTCGGCCATCGGCGATTGGCCGCCGAACGTCATATATTCGATCCACTCGGACATCTCCTGCACGGTGCCGCTGCCGACGTTGCCGCATATGTATGGCTCGCAATCCAGCAGCTCGCACAGCAGCATGAACTCATGCGTGCCGAAATGATTGTTTTCGACGACGCCGCCCCAATGCGTATTGACCATCCGCTTACGCGACTCCTTCGGCCCGACGCCGTCCTTCCAATGATATTCGTCCGCAAAGCAGCCGCCCGGCCAGCGCAGCACCGGTATCCGCAAAGCCCGCAGCGCCTCCACCGCATCGTTGCGGATACCTTTCGTATTCGGAATCGGCGACTCCTCTCCCACCCACAGCCCTTCGTAGATGCAGCGTCCCAGATGCTCGGCGAAATGCCCGTAAATATGACGGCTAATAATTCCTTCCCGCTGATCCGCCTGAATGACGATTCGATTAGCCATTTCCCGATCTCCTCCCATGCCCGTTATCGGAATCCGTGTACGTACACGTTTTTTTCGTGTACGTACACGAAAGCGCTGTCTCAACAGTATCATGCCCGCCTTTATTTGGCAAGAAAAAAAACGGCGCTTATCTTGCCAGCAGCCGTTTCAATTCTTTCTCGCAATCGGTTGCGGTCATATCCTCTTCATCCTGAAGCAGCCGGCGCACAAATTCCCGGACGGGGGCGACAGCTTCAGCTCCCGCTCCCAGCCCGCATCTCCGGCCTTTCCGGTTCATACCCGGTATACAGCAGAAACAGCATCAGATGTCCGGCACCATAAAGATCGCCGGAAGGGTAAGGCTTGCGCAGCCGATGTTCGACGGCATCCCAACCCGCCGGCGACGCTTCTTGCTCTCCTTCTTCCATAGCGGCCTCGTCCCGCCAGTCGAAATGAAGCTGCTCGCCGATCCGGCAGGCCAGACCGAAGTCGACCAAGTAACAATGTCCGTCGCGCTGGATGACATTCGTCAGACGCACGTCCCGGTGCACATAGCCGATACCGTGCAAATACCGCAGCGGCCGCATGAGCGAAAGCAGCACCTGCAGCGCCTCCCGTTCCGTGAACGTGCGTCCCTTGTCCACTTGCTGCGCCAGGCTGTCGCCCTCGATCCACTCCGTCACGCGCGCTTCCCGGCCGCCGCGCTGGATATAGTCCTGCCAGCCGGGAATTTGGGGATGCCGAAGCTCCTTCAGTATGACGCTTTCCCGGCGCAGCAGCAGACGTCCCTTCTCCCCCGCGCTCGGCCGGTTGAACTTCAGCAGCACGCGCTTGCCGCGCTGAATATCGCAAGCGGCATAAGTCTGGCCGAAGCCCCCCGTTCCGAGCAATTTGCCGATGCGGTACCGTTTATTCCACAGCATGCCTTCCGGCAGCGGATAGTCGAGCCAATCCGTCCTTGCGCCTTTCCACCAATTTCGAAGCTTACGCACGGTAATCCCTCCACGGCTAGCGGTTCTTATGATGATTGCAGCGGCGCCGGGGGCAGAGGGCAAAAGCATCCGGGCGATGAACCAAAACGAATAGCTCATTTAAACGTATAATTCCTTAGGAGAAGCAGGAGCAATGAACATCAAACAGACACAACCATTCAAGCTGAGCATGCGCCTTTTTCGCGGCGGCCGCCCGTGACGGATGCCCGCGATTCCCGCGAATACAGTTAAACAATCGTTAATAAACCAAACATCATACTGACTGTACGTTTATCGTTTGCTAAACTTCACCTTTTATAATGGTGTTATAGATTTGGAGGTGTCAAAACGTTTTATGATGAATGTCGTCTCTTTCAAAAACCGGTCCGTTCCGGTCTATTATTCGTCCGATCAGGCTGCCATGTTCGAATTGCTGCCGCACAAGCTGAAAGAACTGGAACTGAATTTCGATTTCCGGAAAAGTGGAAACGAATCGCATCGGTCGAACTGGTGCGCGACGTTGCCGTGTTCCGATATAACGACGGCACGAAGCTGTATCTTGAAGTCGGATAATGTCCGGTCTGTCACGAGTCGGCCGCCGGCCCGTCCTCCGTATATTTGTATCCGACCCCTCTGACGGTGCGAATCCGGCGGGGCTCTTTCGGATTCGGTTCGATTTTGCGCCTCAGATTGACGATATGTACATCGACGGCCCGTTCCGTCACGAACGAATCGAAGCCGCGAACGGCGTTGATCAGCTCTTCCCGGCTGAACGCTTTGCCCGGATGGGCGATAAACTGCTTCATGATTTCAAACTCGGAGAACGTCGTCTCCACCGGCCGGCCGTCCACGAACAGGAGCCGCCGCTCCTCATCGAGCAGCACTTGCCCGCCTTCGGAGGACGCGGCCGTCTCCGCGCGAACGGCAGGACAGCGGGATCGGCGAATAATCGCCTCGATCCTGGCTGTCAGCTCATGCATGCTGAACGGCTTGCACATGAAATCGTCCGCCCCCGCCTTCAGCGCTTGCACCCGCTCGAACACATCCGTTTTCATCGACACGACCATTATCGGAACCGGCGAACGGCTGCGCAGCTCCCGGCACACCTCGATGCCGTTGCCGTCCGGCAGCACCAGATCGAGCAGCACGATATCGGGCTCGAACGACTCCGCCAGCTTGAGCCCTTCCCGAGCGGAGGCTGCCCGCTTCACCTCGTACCCCTCCTCCGACAAATACATCAACAGCATATCCCCGATCATGACGTCGTCTTCGATAACCAGTACTTTATCCATGCAACGGACACCTCGCCAGGAAAATCAGAATGGCAGGAGAATTCGGAATGAATCGGAATGAATCGGATGATGTTCTGTCGAAAATGGCCGGTATTTGGTTTTAACTATATTAAAAAACGCTCCTCCGTACAATAGATTGTTAGCAAATTGTTAGCGCTGCGTCAGACGCTCCGCCGTCCGCCCGATCTCCTCCAGCGACGCCATCAACGCCGTCTTCAATTGTGCGAGCAAACGGGCGGCGTCATCATGCCGCGCATTACCGGCGAGACTGCGCTCGAGTTCCCCCGCCAGTCCGGACAGCCGGCCGGCGCCGATATGGGCGGCAGCGCCTTTGAGCTTATGAGCAAGCCGCGCGGCCTGCGCGCCGTCCCCTTCCCGCAGCAGCTCCTCCAGATGCGCGTCGACATCGGCGTACTCCTTGCGAAAGACGGCCAACATATGAATGTACAGCTGCGTCTTGCCGGACAGATGCTCGAGCGCCTCCCGCATGTCCAACAGCGGCATCTGTTCGGCATCCCTACGATCGTTCATACGCGTCTCCTCCCGGAAATCCGGTTTGCAAAATGCATAATTATGCCAGGGAAGCTTCAAAATAGGCACATACGAAAGCAAGGAGGATGGCAAGCGATGCCGCAAAATTCAGGACAGAAGCAGATCAACCCGCCCCAGCATCAGAACCGCCAGCCGGGGCTGGAAACGGAGATGAATCCGAGGCCGGTATTCGAAGCCTCGCCCTACCGGGCGTCCGGCAAACTGGCCGGCAAAGTCGCCATCGTGACAGGAGGGGACAGCGGCATCGGGCGTGCCGTATCCGTGGCATTCGCCAAGGAAGGAGCGGACGTTGCCGTCGTCTATCTGAACGAGCACGTCGATGCCGAAGAAACGAAGCGGCAAATCGAGGAAGAAGGGCGCAGATGCCTGCTCATTCCCGGCGATATCGGGTACGAAGCGTTCTGCCGGAACGCCGTTCAGCAGACGGTATCCGGCCTCGGCCGGCTGGACGTGCTCGTCAATAACGCGGCGGAGCAGCATCCGCAGGCCAAATTCGAGGATGTGACGGCCGAGCAGGTGGAACGTACATTCCGGACGAACGTATTCGCGATGTTCCATCTGACCCGGGCCGCGCTCGGCCATCTCGGCCAAGGCGCCGCGATCATCAATACGGCGTCCGTCACCGCTTACAAGGGCAGTCCGAATCTGATCGACTATTCGGCGACGAAAGGCGCGGTCGTCTCCTTCACCCGGGCGTTGGCCGTCCATCTCGCCGGCAGAGGCATCCGCGTCAACGGCGTAGCGCCCGGCCCGATCTGGACGCCGCTCATTCCGTCCACCTTCCCGGCCGATCAGGTCGCGTCTTTCGGCTCGGATACGCCGCTCGGCCGGCCCGGCCAACCGGCGGAGCTGGCCGCGGCGTACGTCTACCTCGCCTGCGACGACTCGTCTTACATGACCGGGCAGATGATGCACATCAACGGCGGCGAGATTGTGAACGGCTAAGCTCGCGAACGGTTCGTCCGCGCTCGATCCGGAATCAGGACGGCGTGCTGGCCGCCCGGCCTTTGCGCGAATGACGGTACAGCTCGGCGTAATAACCGTTCCGGGCCAGCAGCGAGCTGTGCGTGCCTTCTTCTTCGATTCGTCCGTCCTTCATGACGATAATCCGGTCCGCATGCTGGATCGTCGACAGCCGATGGGCGATGACGAGCGTCGTCCGCCCTTCGGACACGATGCTGAGCGCGTTCTGAATGAGCCGTTCCGTATGGGAGTCCAGATTGGCGGTCGCTTCGTCCAGAATCAAAATTTTCGGCTGGAACACGAGAATGCGCGCGAACGAGATCAACTGGCGTTCGCCCGCCGACAAGCCGCTGCCCCGTTCGGACAGCTTGGCGTCGTATCCGTTGCGAAGCCGCTGGATCATCGTATGCGCTCCCACGAGCTTGCAGGCGCGAATGACCTCTTCCCGGGATATCTCCTGCCGGAACAACCGCACATTGTCGATAATCGAACCCGAATACAGGAACGGCTCCTGCTGCACGAGACCGACGATCCGATGCAGGGTATCGAGCGGCAATTTCCGGATATCTACGCCGTCAATTTCGACGCTTCCTTTCTTCACGTCATAAAACCGGGCAAGCAGGTTGACGAGCGAGCTCTTGCCCGCGCCCGTCGTGCCGACGATGCCGACGAACTCGCCGGGCTGGATGTGCAGGTCGAGACCGTGAAGCACTTCCTGCTCGTCGACATATGAGAAGCGGATGCGGTTGAAATCGACCTTGCCCTTGACGGCGGCAAGCTCTTTCGCCTCGGCCGGCTCCGGGTCGCGAACCTCCGGTTGAACGGAGAATATGCGCCACAGCCGGTCCATCGACACAAGCGTCGATTGCAGCGTATTCCACTGCTGCGTAATCTGGTTGATCGGCTGGAAAAACTGCCGGATGTAATTGATGAATGCGTACAGCACGCCAAATTCCAGCTGATGGTTGAAAACCGCCATGCCGCCGAGCCAGACGATCAGGGCGACCGAAACGTTGCCGAGAATTTCGAAAGACCGGTTAAACATCACGGAAGCCTGCACTTCCCGCAAGTTTTCCTTCAAATATTGCCGGTTGCGGTCTGTGAATTGCCGCCGCTGCTCCCTCTCCTGGTGGAAAGCCTGGATCAGGCTCATGCCCGCCAAATTTTCCGCCACGAACGCGATCAGCCGCGACAGCTGCGCCCGCGCCCGCTGATAGGACGAACGCAGCATCGTCCGGAACGCCAGCGCGATGCCGAAGATGACCGGGAACAGCAGAAGGCTGAACAGCGCAAGCCGCGTATCGAGCGAGAACATGAAGACGACGACCAGCACAATCATCAGGCCGTCGCGGACGACGCTGACCAGCACCTGGGTGAAAAACTGGTTGATCGTCTCGGTATCGCTCGATTCGTTCGTGACGAGACTGCCGATCGGATGCCGGTCGAAAAACGACATCGACTGGCCGGATATATGGCGGAACAAATCTTTGCGCAGCCGGGCGACGATGCTCTGCCCGGCCTTCTGAAGCAGAATCGACTGCAAATACGCGAACAGGAAGCTGATAACGGCAAGCAGCAAATAGATGCCGCCGAGCAGCAGCAACTGTTCGAAGCCCCCTTCGCCGGCCAGCAGCCTGTCGTCGATGGCCACCTTCACCAGATACGGCTGAAGCAGGTCGGCCGATATCGCGAACAGCGAGCAGAACAGAACGGCGACGAAGGTCCGCCGGTGCGGCTTCGCATAGGCCAGCAGCGCGCGAAACGCCTGCTTGCGGTGCTCCTTGCTCATAGGCGCCTGCACGCCCTCTGCCGCCTGCTTGCGGTCCGGCTGCGGACTTCGGGCAGCGTCAGAAACCTTCAACGTACTCGCCCTCCTCCTGTATGGCGTGCAGGGACGCATAATAGCCGCCTTTGCGCAGCAGTTCGTCATGCGTGCCCCGCTCCGCGATCCGTCCTTCCTCCAGCACGATAATTTCATCGGCATGCCGAACGGCGCTGATGCGATGGGCAATGATGATGTTCGTACGCCCTTCCCGCGCTCTTCGCAAATTGGCCAATATGTTCGATTCCGTCACCGCGTCGACGGCGCTGACGCTGTCGTCCAGAATCATGATCGGCGCATTTTTGACAAACCGCGGGCCAGGCTCGTACGCTGGCGCTGTCCGCCGGACAACGTCAGACCGCGCTCTCCGAGCCGGGTCGCGAACCGGTCGGGAAAACCCGCAATGCTGTTGTAAATTTCCGCCAACTTCGATGCTTCCTCCACGTCGGCATCGTCCGCATTGCGGTTATGGAACGCGATGTTGTCGCGGATTGTCGTGCTGAACAGGAAGCCGTCCTGCGGTACATAGGCGATCGCAAGCCGGAGGCTTTCCAGCGACAAATCGCGAACGTCCCGTCCGCCGATAAATATCGTGCCCCGCGGCGGATCGTAAATCCGCAGCAGCAGCTTCATCAGCGTCGTCTTGCCGCTGCCCGTCCGTCCGACGATGCCCAGCGTCTTGCCGGGCGCAAGCCGGATGTGCAGGTCGGAGAGCGCGTCGCGGTCCGAGTCCGGGTAACGGAACGACAGGCCGCGAATGTCCAGCCCGATCGACGAAGCGTCCGGCAGCTTCGCACGGCCTTCCTCCTGAATGTCCTGCCGCTCCTCAAGAAGCTTGTTCAGCCGCTCGAGCGAGGCGCGCGACCGCTGGATCGTATTGATGACGTTGCCGATCTGCTGCAGCGGCGTCACGATCATGCGCAAATAGAGACTGAGCGCCACGAAGCTGCCGAGCGACAACTGCCCGTGCATGGCGAGATACCCCCCGTACACGATGGCCACGGCCAGCGAAAGCGCTCCCGTGAACGGCAGCGCGGCCTGAAACAGCGAAGCCATCCGCACGAGCTTCAGCTGATTGTCGCGGATGCGGTCGACCGTCTCGCCGAACCGCGTCTGCGCCACTTCCTCGGCGGCGAAGGTCTTCGTTACGCGAATGCCGCCGAACTGCTCCTCGGCCGATTCGGTCATCGCCGCCAGCGACTCCTGCACCTGGCGGGAGCGGTTGCGGATGCGCGGGCCGAAATAGACGACGAGAAACGGAATGACAAGTAGCGGCAGCACGCACGCCCCGATCAGGCCGAGCGGGATGTCGCTCAGCGTCATCATGACGACGACGGATACGAGCAGAACCGAGGCGTTCGTCATCTGGTTGACGCCGTTGGCGATCGATTCGCGCACGGCCGTCACATCGTTCATGACGTAGCTGAGCAGCTTGCCGATTCCGTTTCGGGAAAAATTGCTCGCTCAGCCTCGTAAAATGGCCGAACAACTTCTCTCTGACCGTGTACTCGAACAGTCTGCCGAGCCGGTGATTGACGATTTGCCCCAGACCGAACAGGACGCCGTAACCGACGCCGATCGCGAGCAGCAGCAAACTGTAGCGCCGGATCGCTGCCGCCGATAGGCCGTTCGTCTCCAACGCATCGGTAAAATCTTTAAGCACGCTCGGAAACAATGCGTGGATGACGTTGGCCGCAGCCATCATGGACACCGCCAGGAGATACGCCGGCAAATGCGAGCGCAGATGCGTCCGCAGCAGTCTGCTTCCTCTCAATTTGCTCTCACATCCCTTATTCGTTTGTCAACAGCCGCCGCACAAACAGCGGAAGCAGCCGTCACAGCGAGCGGCTGTGAAAACTGCTTCCATTATCCGTGAACCTTTACATTTTTATTATATCACAGCTTTTGGGTGACGAAGCACCGTCTTCCAAAATTTCTCCTCGCTCCCCGCTTCCCGGCGTTTCCCGGCCATTTTTCATCGCGATCCGGCTGCGAATCCGTTTTTTTATCTGGAATTAATGTTTTTGCTGGCCGATTCTGGTATAGTTGCTTTCAGACAAGCGTAACACCGAGACTATCCATTCCGATTACAGAAAGGGAGTTCCATTATCTATGACAGAGAAAGACAAGCGGCCCGAAGAGCTCGAAACGACTGAAAACGAACGCAGGGATCGTTGGACGGACGACGAACTGCCGGGTGAAACGGAAGATCGGGCGGACGGCGACGACTTCGAGCAGGATGACGATGACCGGGCCGAAGACCGGGGCCAGGCGGCCGGAGTGAAAAACGGAAAGCAGGGCGGCGGCATGGCGTGGAAGGTGGCGACCATCGCGCTCGCCGCGGCGCTCATCGTGCTGGTTGCGGTTAATCCCCCGTTCGGCAGCGACGGAAGCAAAGCGGTAGCGACCGTCAACGGCGACAAAATCAGCAAGGACGAGCTGTACGACAAACTGGTGGAGAGCAACGGCCGGCAAACGCTTGACAACCTGATTACGGAAAAACTGATCGATCAGGAGATGGCCCGCCAAGGTCTTACCGTAACCGAAGCCGATCTGGACAAGGAAATCGAACAGATCAAAGCGAACTTCCCTTCCGAGCAGGACTACGAGCTGGCGCTCGCCCAAAGCGGCATGACCGAGGACGATTTGCGGGAGCAGATGCCGCTGCAGGTCAAGATCCGGAAGCTGCTTGAGCCCCGGACCGATGTGACCGACCAGGAAGTCAGCGAATATTATAATGAAAATAAAGATCAATTCGCGACGCCCGAGCAGGTAAGAGCTTCTCACATCCTGGTCGAGACCGAGGAGGAAGCCGAGGCGATCAAGAAGGAATTGGACGGCGGAGCCGATTTCGCCGCGCTGGCCAAGGAGAAGTCGATCGACCCCGGGTCGAAGGACAATGGCGGCGATCTCGATTTTTCCCGCGCGGCAGGATGCACCAGGAGTTCGAGGATGCGGCGTTCGCGCTGCAGCCCGGAGAAGTGAGCGGCATCGTCAAATCGCCCAGCGGCTATCATATCATTAAAGTGACGGATCGCAAGGCTGCGACCAATCCGACGCTGGCGGAGAAGAAGGAAGAAATTCGCGCGCTGCTTGTCGAACAGGAAATTCAATCGCTCGCCCCGAGCTGGCTCCAGGAGCTTCGCGCCAACGCGAAAATTACGAACACGCTGGAAACCGAAGCGGCCCCGGCTCAATAAGGCGATAAAAAAAGATCGGCCCTCCGTGCATACGGTCGGTGCCGATCTTTTTCTGTCTTATAGCCGAGTACCGAACCGGCCTAATCTGCCGTTACTTCGGAAGCTCGTAGATCTCGTACAGCTCGTCGAGCATCAGGTTGGCCGCCAGGATGCCGCCCGCCGTATTCCAGATCGCGTCGCTTACTTTGTAGGCGCGTCCGTTTTTAACGGCGGAAAGATTTTGCCACAGCGGATCGCTCGTCCATTCCTCTTCGGTTTTGTTCGCTTTGCCGTCGCCGACGTCGTACGTAAAGTAGAAGAGCCGGTCGGCATCGACTTCCGGAATCCGTTCCTTCGTAATTTCGTCGACGAACGTCTCCTTGCTGTTCAGCGTCATCTCATTGCGGGCCAAGCCGATTTTGCCGAAGATAACGCCGGAGAACGTATCGGTATGGTATACGCGCGTCTTGCCGTCCATGAACCGGACGACGGATACCGTCTCTTTCACCTTGTCGCCGGCCTTCGTCCTGAAGTCCTCGATCCGCTTGTCGAACTCGGCGATCAGCTTGTCGCCTTCCGCCTTTTTGTTCAGCGCTTCGGCATACAGCTTGAAGTTGTTTTGCCATTCGCCGCGAAGATCCTCCGCCATTACCGTGGGAGCGATCCCTTTGAGCTGCTCGTAAATTTTTCATGCCGCATCTTGTTGGCGATAATGAGATCCGGCTGCAGGCCCGCAATCAGCTCGATATTCGGCTGACTTTCTTCGCCCAGCTCGGTTACGCCTTCCATCTGGTCCTTGATATGATCGTACCACGGATTGCCCGTCCACGACTTGACGGCGCCGACCGGTTTGACGCCAAGCGCGAGCAGCGCTTCCGTTCCCTCGTTCGTCAGCACAACGACCCGTTGCGGATTGCTGCTTACTTCGGCCGATCCCATCGCATGCTCTACGACGCGGGTCGCATCTCCACCGTTTCCGGTTTGCCCGCCGGCGCTTCCGCTCTCTCCCCCAGCGTTGCCGTTCTCTCCTCCGGCGCTGCCGCTTTCGCTCGCCGCTGGTTGCCGGCTGCTTCCGGCATCGCCCTTCTCTCCCCCGCATCCGGCCAGAATCGCCATAAGTACGAGCACTGCCGCCATCCACCATACCGCACCGCGGCGGACTGCCGTTTTGTCTTTTTGAATGCCATCCTATATTCCTCCTGTCGTTTCAAAACCGTTTCGACCGAAAACGATTATCATTTCCAAGTCAAAACTATAAGGCAGCCTTCATTCGCTGTCAACAAAATTTTGAGAACGATTCTCAAAATCATTGACAGCCCTGTTGCCCATCCACTAGAATGATACTGCATTCAATTGATCAACAATCCGGGAACTGCGCGTGTGGCAGGCTTCCCGAAACGTACGGAAAGTGGGCGCTTATGAAGGCAATCGGCCTCCTCGCATCAGCAATCGCACTGACGGCAGCCGTCTTGTGCAGCATCATATTCGGCGTGACGGACATTCCGTTGCGGACCGTCGTCGATTCGTTCATCCATTATGACGGAAGCAACGAACATCTTATCATACAGACAGCCCGTGTGCCGCGCGCGCTGATCGCAGCATCGGTCGGCGCTTGTCTCGCGGTTGCCGGGGCGATCATGCAGGTCGTCACGCGCAATCCGATCGCTTCCCCCAGTACGCTGGGGGTGAATTCCGGAGCGGCATTCTTCATTATCCTCTCTTCCGGGTGGCTCGGCATATCCGGTCTGCAAGCGTTCACCTGGGTGGCGCTGATCGGCGCCGCCGTCAGCGGCTCCATCGTATTCGCGCTCGGCAGCCTCGGCAGAGACGGCATGTCGCCGATCAAGATTACGCTTGCCGGGGCCGCGATGGCCGCCTTCTTCCATTCTCTGACCCAGGGCATTATGCTGGCCGACGGCAAAATGTTCGATCAGGTGCTTGTCTGGCTTGTCGGATCGGTCGCCGGCCGGAACATGGAACAGCTTATGGCCGTCTGGCCGTACATGGGCGCCGGTATGGTGGCGGCGCTATTTCTGACCCGCCATTTGAACGTTCTGGCGATGGGCGACGAGCTTGCCCAAGGGCTCGGCCAGCGGACGGCGCTTGTCAAAACGTCGGCCGTCGCGGCGGTTATTTTGCTGGCCGGCAGCTCGGTCGCCGTGGCCGGGCCGGTCGCTTTTGTCGGCATTATCGTACCGCACATCGTCCGTTTTCTGGTTGGCAGCGATTACCGCTGGATTGTCCCCTATTGCGCCTTGCTTGGCGGTACGCTGCTCACGGCCGCCGATCTCGGGTCGCGGTACATCGCCATGCCGAAGGAAGTGCCGGTCGGCGTCATGACGGCCGTCGTCGGCGTTCCGTTCTTCGTATATATTGCCAGGAAAGGAAGGCGCGTCTAATGAGCAAATATCGTCCGCTTCGCTTCTCGCGCATCTCGTTTCTGGCGGAATACCGGGCGTTATGGACGATCGCTGCGCTGTTCCTGTTTTGCGCCGTACTGTTCGTCGTCAGCATCGGAGTCGGCAGCCAGTACGTTCCGCCGCTTGTCGTCATCAAGGCGCTGTTCGGCCAGGCCGAGCCGATGAATCAGACGATCATCGAGCAGATCCGGCTGCCGCGCGTGATCATCGGGACGCTCATCGGCGCCGCGCTGGCCATGGCGGGAGCGGTGCTGCAGGGCATCGTGCGCAATCCGCTCACGTCCCCGGACGTCATCGGCATAACGGAAGGCGCTTCGCTCGGCGCGGTCCTATTCATCTTCATCTTCGCCGGCACCGTTCCGATCCAGTGGATGCCGATTGCGGCCATAACCGGCGCCTTCGTCATTACGACGCTGCTGTACGTGCTGGCCTGGAAGAGGGGCGTATCGCCGCTTCGGCTCGTCCTGATCGGCATCGGCGTATCGGCCGCCGTCAAATCGGTGTCTTACATGTTCATCATATCCGGCCCTATGCAGCTGGCCAACCGCTCGCTCACCTTTATGACCGGCAGCATCTACGGCACATCGTGGACCGACGTCGCGACGCTGCTGCCATGGCTCGCCGTCCTGCTGCCGCTTACCTGGCTGCAGTCGCGCAATGTCAACATTCAGGCACTGGGCGACGAAGTTGCCGCAAGCGCCGGTGCGCATGTGCAGAAGCAGCGCCTGCTGCTGCTCGTCCTCGCAGTAGCCCTGGCAGGGTCGGCTGTCGCAATCGGCGGGGCGATTGCCTTCATCGGGCTGATGGCGCCTCATATCGCCCGCAAGCTGGTCGGCCCGTCCTTCGGCAGCTTGCTTCCGGCGAGCGCACTGATCGGCTCGATTCTGCTGCTTGCGGCGGACTTGACGGCGCGCACCGCCTTCCTGCCGCGTGATGTGCCCGCCGGGGTGTTCACGGCGGCGATCGGCGCCCCGTTTTCCTCTACTTGCTGTATCGGAACAGGAATCGAACATAAACGGAAAGGGTGTTTCGGGATGGGTGCTTTGGAAGCAAAAGGACTTGGACTGTCGTACGGCGGCGATTATATTTTCGAAAATTTGAACCTGACGGTTCCGAGAGAACAAATAACGGTCCTGATCGGCAGCAACGGATGCGGCAAGTCGACGCTCCTTCGCTCCATGGCCCGGCTGCTCCGGCCGCAGCGCGGTTCCGTCGTGCTCGACGGAGGCGATATCGCCCGCATGTCCACAAAGGAAGTCGCCAAGAAGCTGGCCATCCTGCCGCAAGGCCCGACGGCTCCGGAAGGACTGACCGTGCTGCAGCTGGTGAAGCAAGGCCGCTATCCATACCAAAGCTGGATCAGGCAATGGTCCCGCGAGGACGAAGCGGCAGTCGAGGCGGCGCTCGAAGCGACCGGCATGCGCGAGCTGGCGGAACGTCCCGTCGACGCCTTGTCCGGCGGCCAGCGGCAGCGCGCCTGGATCGCCATGACGCTTGCGCAGGAGACGCCGGTCATTCTGCTGGACGAACCGACCACCTATCTCGATATGACGCATCAGATCGAAGTGCTGGATTTGCTGTACGACTTGAATATCAACCGGCGCCGCACCGTTGTCATGGTGCTGCATGACATCAATCTCGCCTGCCGCTATGCGGACCATATCGTCGCCATCCGCGACGGCCGCATTCTGGCCCAGGGGCGTCCGGAATCTGTCGTCGACGCCAAATTAATGGAAGAGGCGTTCCAGCTGAAATGCGAAGTCATTCCCGACCCGCTGTACGGGACGCCGCTGTGCATTCCCCACGGCAAGACGCGCCGCCAAACGGTTGCCGCCGCTTCGCTGGTCTGAAGCGGCGGGCGGTTCGCCCGGACGGGAAACGCCGCCTGTCCGTTTCCTAGACGGCACCGCCTGACCAGCACTACCTGACGGGCACACCCTGTCCGGCACCGACCGGCCAGCACCATCCTGACCGGCATCGCATCATCGGCATCGCATCATCGGCATCGCCTGATCGACACCACTAGACCCGGCATCATTTTATTGGCATCGCATGGCCGGCACAACCTGTCCAGCATCGCATGATCGGCAAGGCATGGCACAACCTGTCCGACATCGCCTGGCCGCAAGCCTTGACCGTGTCCTCGCCCGTTTCCTCCGGCCGTTGCGCCTGCACCGCCTCCGGCGGCATCCATCCGCGTGCCTCCCCTTCCCACCTTGTCGCGAAGCTGCAAGCAACTTGCTTTACCGTGCATATCCGGAATAGCGGAAGACGGCCATGGAATCGGGTCCGGCTTTCGATTCCGGCTTCCGGTTCCCGCAGCGTTGGCCGTCACAGGTTGTAATTCTTCCGTTATATCGCTAAACTAAATAATTAGTTTCCATTTCTTGTTTTAAGGAGAATCTTTCGGATATGTTTCGCAAAAGCTTTTGGTTGCAGCCATTCGTTCTTTTTTCTGTGCTGATGATTCTCAAAATGTATATGGCGTGGTGGGTCATATTTGGCGATGGCTGGAGCTGGAAGCCGCTGCTGACCGGACTTCCGTCCGTTTGGGCGGCTTTTGCGCTGATCGAGCTGTTCGCTTCGCGCCGCAAACTAGCCGTATATTTGATCGTGAACACGCTGCTGACCACCGTTTATTTCGCTGTCATTATGTACTATAAATATTTCGGTATTATTGTCACCTGGCACGCGCTGCGTCAGGTCGGACAAGTGGCGGAAGTGAAAGGGAGCGTCTTTCAGCTGCTTCATCCCTATTTCCTGCTCATCTATACCGATATTGTCCTCATCGCGCTGCTGCTTGCGTTCAGGCGCAAAACGCGGTCATGGGCATCGCTAGCCGCCGTACGCGTCCGTCCCGCGCTTGCCGGCGGACTGCTCGCCGTTACGCTGTTCGTCTGTGCGCTGCTCGTCTGGCAGAACCGGAATATCGTAAACGAGCTGAAGCAGGCCGAGCGTATGGGCATTCTGAACTACGAGGTATACAAGATGATTCCGGACGAAGCCAGGACCGGCAACGTGCCGCCCGAATCGGTTACGCCGCAGGCGATTCGCCATCTGAAGGGAATCGGCGCCGCTGAGGAGCCTGTCGGCTGGGAAGCGGCCAAGGGACGCCACATTATCGTCGTGCAGCTGGAAGCGTTCCAAAACTTCCTGATCCATCTCAAGGTTGACGGCCAGGAAATTACGCCGGTGCTTAATGAACTGGCCGCGGAAGGCCTGTATTTCCCGCGCTTCTATCAGCAGGCCGGAGCCGGCAATACGTCGGACGCCGAATATATGACGAATACGTCGCTGCATGTTCCGCCGCACGGCGCAGCTTCTCAGGTTTACGGCAGCAAGGTGCTGCCCTCGCTTCCGAAGCTGCTTGCCGCCAGGCTCGGCTATCAATCGGCGACGTTCCATACCAACGACGTGCAATTCTGGAGCCGCGACGAGCTGTATGCGGCGCTCGGATTCGACAAGTACTACGACCGGGACTTTTTCGAAGACGAAGATGTCGTCCATTTCGGCGCTTCCGACGAAGTGCTGTACCGTAAAACCGCCGCCGAGCTGGCCGAGCTAGCGAAGGAAGGCCGCCCGATCTACGCCAACGTCATATCGATGAGCGCTCATCACCCTTTCAACCTGCCGGAACGAAAAAACCGGATCGATCTGCCGGAACGGTTCGATGATACGTTTGTCGGCGATTATCTCCGGTCGCAAAATTATGCCGATTATGCGCTGGGACTGTTCATCGAGGAATTGAAAAAGAACGGACTGTGGGACGATTGCCTGCTCGTCATATACGGCGATCATATGGGCGTGCCGATCTATTCACTGACCGACGTCGATCTGCTGCTGATGGAGGAAATGATCCGGCGCCCCTACGACTATACCCAGATGCTCAATATCCCGCTGCTGCTCATCGCGCCGGGAGCGCTGGAGCCGCAAGTGTTGCCGCAGATCGGAGGACAGATGGATATTATGCCGACCGTCGCCAATCTGGTCGGTTTGCCGCTGCAGGATACGGTTCATTTCGGCCAGGATTTGTTGAACGAGACGCACAATCTGCTGCCTGAGCGCTACTACTTGCCTTCGGGCTCGTTCATTAACGACACCGGCATTTTTATTCCCGGCGCGTCGTTTGAAGACGGCCAGACGATTCCGCTGCCGGGCGCCCGAAAAGGATTCGCCGCCAAAGATGAATTCGAGCGGGCGCTCAAGCTGCTGCGAATGTCGGACAGTTACGTCAAAAGCCTCCCGGAACGGGAGTGATGCGAATACGCCGATCAGCGAAAGGAAGGGCCCCCGTTTGCAGGGCAGCCCTTCCTTTTCGTCTTCATGAGCCGTTATCGCCGGATGTCAGCAGTTCGAACGGGATGTCCGGCCGGCCGCCGGTCCTGTCCGAGTCCGGACGGTACTGCTGGACCTCCTCGTTCAGCGACAGCATCTGCTCGTCCAGCGAAGCGATCGTATCGGCCGCTTCCTTCAGCTGCCGCCGAATCGAGGCCGGCACATTCGCATTGTATTTGTAATAAATTTTATGTTCGAGACTGGCCCAAAAATCCATCGCCATCGTCCGGATCTGAATTTCAACTTTAACGCTTTCCATCCGGTCGGTCAGGAAAACGGGAATTTCGACGATCATATGAAGACTCTGATAGCCGTTCGGCTTCGGCTGCCGCACATAATCTTTGACCTGTACGATCGTGACGTCGCTCTGCGCGCAAATCATCTCATAAATGCGGTAAATATCGGTGGAGAACGAGCAAATGACGCGAACGCCGGCAATATCGTGAATATGCGCCCTGGCGTTGCCCAGGTTCACTTCGAAGCCTTTGCGGCGCAGCTTGTCGACGATGCTCTCCGGCGTCTTCAACCGCGTCTTGATATGTTCGATCGGATTATAATCATGGACGAACTGAAATTCCTCATTCAGAATCATCAGCTTCGTACTCATTTCATCCAGCGCAAATTTGTAGGTGAGCAGCAGATGCTTCCATTGCTGCGCGTTTTGTCGGTAATGCTGTAAAATAGCCGTTCCCTCCCTGTCGATCTCGTGTCCGGAGCAAGCTCGTCCCTGTTCCAGTATATAACCGCAACATGAATAGAAGCTGAATAGACGGTGAAAATTTAATATTGCGACGAAAAAAAAGCGCATGCCGGGCACGCCCGGAATGCGCGAGCAATCTTGCTGGCTTAAGTGGCGACGGCAGGCAATGCCGTCCGATTCTATCTTATATCGCAAACACATGGTTGCCGATGACGGCCGTTGTCTGACGGTTGCGAATCCAGCTGTTGGTCGCCGTCTTCGGATTATAATAGAACAGCGCGCCTCCGGTCGGATCGTAGCCTCTGACCGCGTCGAGCGCCGCCTTGTATGCCGTCGCGTTCGGAGTGAGCCCGTACTGGCCGTCCATAACGGCCGTAAAGGCGTAAGGCTCCATAATGACGCCCGTCAGCGTGTTCGGGAACAACGGCGACTTCAGGCGATTCATGACGACAGCACCGACGGCAACCTGCCCTTTATACGGCTCTCCGCGGGCCTCCGAATAGATGATGCGCGCCAGCTTGTCAAGCTCGGGCTTATTGACCGAATGCCGCTTCAACATCGCCCATGTTCGGGGTCCAGCGATACCGTCCGGCGTCAATCCGTAATCTTTCTGGAAAGCGATGACCGCCTTACGGGTAATCGGACCGAAATAATTCGTTATATCGGTTTGAAAGTATCCGAGCGTTTTCAGACGGAATTGCAGATCGGGCACATCGGCGCCGCTCATTCCGATCCGAAGCGTGGCCGGTTGGGCCGCTTCGACTTTACTGTCGACGGTAAAACAAAGCGCAAGCACCGCGAAGAAAAGTATGGCACACAGTTGTTTTCTCATGATGTCTTCCCCTCCTTCGGCTGCGGGCGACTGTCCGTGACGCCGCCCCGTCGGCATGCCGACGGCTTGTATTGTAGCACAACCGAAGCCGCAGGAAGTTTAATCCGAACAAATTTTAATCAACTTAAAAATTTTCTCATCATTCCGGCTGAAGCCGCTTCGAATCGGCCGGGTTCTGACCGTTTTCCGTCTCTTCGCCCTCCTGCTCCTGCCCGGGCATCCGGTTCGTCGTCCGCAGCGGAATTTCCCGCAGGAACAACGTCAGGACGAAAGCGACGACGAGCAGGCTGCTGCCCGCCAGGAAGACCGTGGATAGCGACGAGGACAAGGCGTCCTGCAGCATGCCGATCATCCGGTCGAACGGCTCGATCCATTGCTCGGGCAGCTCGGCGCGCATGGCGGCGATCGCCGAATGATCGAGCAGCATCTGCGGGTCCTGGAGCTGCGCAAACCGCTCGGCCGCGGCGGGGTCCAGCTTCGACAGATCGAACGAGCCGCCGCCCTCGGAGGCGAGCTTCGCCAGATTGGAAGCGATGCTCGACGCCATAATCGACCCCATGACGGAAATGCCGATCGTGCCGCCCAGATTGCGGAACAACTGCATCGACGCCGTTACGACGCCGAGTTTGTCAGGCGTTACCGCATTCTGGGTCGCAATCGAAAATACCGGCATGCCGAATCCGAGGCCAAAACCGAATACGATCATGCTGACGACCGCAACCCAGATGCTGTTCATAAACGCCATAATGAGCATGCCGCCGAACATCAAGATTACGCCGATAAGAGCAAAATGTTTGTATTTGCCGGTCTTCGTGATCAGCTGTCCGCCAATGGCGCTCGTCACGACCATGGCGATCGACATGGGCATCGTAACAAAGCCCGAATGGCTCGGCGATACGCCCATCACGCCCTGCACAAAGAACGGAATATAGATGAGCGCGCCCATCATGCCCGCATTCATCAGGAAGCCGATAACATTGGACAGCGTCACGATATCGTTGCGGAACAGCGACAGCGGCAGCACCGGCGTCTTCGCCCTCGTTTCGATGAACAGGAAGATCAGCAAGGCAACGGCCGCTCCGGCGAACAGTCCGATAATTTGCCCCGAATCCCAATCATATTTCGTCCCCGCCCACGAAAAGGCCAGAAGCAGCGGAACGATCGTCACCGTCAGGAAGAAGGAGCCGGCATAGTCGATCGTTTGCGATTGCTTGCGCGGCACTTTCGGAAACAGCGCCAGAATCATGAAAAATGCGACGACACCGAGCGGAAGGAAAATCCAGAAAACCCACTTCCAGCTCATATGTTCCACGATATAGCCGCCGAGCGTCGGCCCGATCACGCTGGAAAAGCCGAATACGGCCGTCATGACGCCGGTCCATTTGCCCCGCTGGCGGGGCGAATACAAGTCCCCGACCGCCGTGAACGCGGTCGCCATAATGATGCCGGCGCCGATTCCCTGAATGCCGCGATAGGCGATCAGCTGAAAGATGTCTTGCGACAATCCGGTCAGAAACGCACCGGCAATAAAAAATACGATGCCTGTCAGTATAAAGGGCTTGCGGCCGTATATGTCGGACAGCTTGCCGACCAGTATGGTGGCGACCGTGGACGTCAGCATGTAAAGGGTAATGACCCATGTGTAATAGTCCATTCCCCCGAGCTGCGCAATAATAAGGGGCATGGCGGTGCTGACGATCGTCTGATTGATCGCCGCGAAAAACATCGCAACCAGAATAGCCATCATGATCGTCAATTTTCGTTTATCCGACAATTGTTCCATTCGTTCTCTCTACTCCTTTTGCCGCTGCTCCAGCGCACTCATCACTTTTTTGAAAATGCGTCTCAGATGAGCCTCGTCCTCGGGGCTCAAATTTTGAAAACCAGGGAGAGCGTTTCTTTTTGCCTGACGCGCACTTCCTTAAGCGCCCGCCGGCCTTTTTCGGTAATCCGGACATAGACGACGCGGCGATCGTTCTCGTCCCGCTCCCGCACGATATGATCGGATGCGATCAGTTTATCCGCGATTCCGGTTAAAGCGCCGGACGTCATGCACAGCTCTTCCGCCAGCCTGGACGCTTTCATCGGTCCGTTGGCGTCCAGAAGAGACAGCATTTTCGTCTGCGTGAAGTTGAGGTTGTCGACCATCCGCTTGTTCCATTCCTTCGTCAGATGGGCGACGATCGTCCGGAAGTAATTTGACAGTTCCACGATAAACGCATTGTCCGGCACGTCGAGCGCTCCCTCCTTTCCAAATGATAATCTCTTAGAACAAAATATATTAGTACTAAAATATTGATTAGTATATCTCTTCGATCAAACAGACGTCAATTTGAAAAAAGGGGAAATAAACGTCTGCCGCCGAAAAACGGAAGGCGTAAGCCGTTTATCTTTCCGATACGGTCCGGCATGACGCCTGACGGCGAAAGTCCATCTTTTAGCCTGATTGGCGGACAATGAGACTGGCGGATAAAACGATTTTCTCCGGCGGCGCTTCCGGCCGGCCCAGTCTGCGCACGATCGCTTCGACCGCCCGCATGCCCAGCCATTCTTTGGCCAGGTCCACCGTCGTGAGCGGAAGCGGTGCCGACTGGCTGGCTGCCGTATTGTCGATGCCGACGATCCGGCAGCGATCCGGAAGCGGCGTTCCCCGCTCGATCAGCGCCCTGCTCAGCTCCAGCGCCAGCTCGTCGTTGGCGCATACGAAGCCATCCGGCAGCTCTGCGGCGGTATCGAGCCGCTTGCACAGCGAATGGGGCCAAGACGGGCTGCCGTACGGAACGGTCCATTTGCGAAGGGATGCGGGCGCGGGTGCCGGCTCCCGTTTATCCTCCCTTTGCCATTCGTCGAAAGCCATCCGGCAGCCCCACCACCGTTCGCGAAAGCTGACGGCGAACGAATCCCGGCCGACCATGACGATGCTGCGGCACCCTTCGGCCAGCAGCCGGCGGCAAGCCAGCCGACCGGCTTCGGCGTTCGCGTTCAGCACCGCATCCGCGGCAAGAAGCGGCTCCTCGTGATCGACGAGCACCATCGGCAGCCCGCTGTCGCCAAGCCGCAGCAGCGTGGCGGTCGGACATTTGCCGATGATGACGTATCCGGCCGCGTCCCCTTGCCGCTTGACGGTTTCCGCGACGGCGGCCTCATCGGTCCGGCCGCGGCTGTAGCTGAAAATTCGGGCCGAAGCCCGTGCTCGCGGCAACCTGCGGCCACGCCTTCCATCACCCGGCGCCAAAACATCGGCTCATCGGCATGGTGCTCCTCCATGCCGACGAGCAAACGCGGTCCGGCAGTCCGCGCCGCCTCTTGCCCCTCCTCGTGCAGCCCGGGCGCGTCCCGTCCGGTCTTGCGATAACCGAGCGCTCGCGCCAGCGCCGCGACCCGGCGTCTGGTCGCGGCGCTTACCCCGGGCTTGCCCGACAACGCCTGCGAAACCGTATATTTGGATACGCCGAGACGGTCGGCGATCTCCTGCATGGATACTTTCCTCGCCATCGTTACTTGCCTCCCTTTACCATTCTTCTATTGCTGCTTATTGACACTTATGCGCTTATCGGCACTTATTGACGCTGGTCCATGTCGTTCGGTTGTCGACTTCCCGCCGAGTTATTGACTTTCCGCCTGGCCGCGGCTACATTATTCGCCATGCCAAACAGGCGTGTTACCTAACAATCCTAACAATAATGTATGGCAATACCATTTATTTTACAAGGATGGTGGATGAAGATATGGGTCAACTTGTACTTTTCTACGACGCTTCGTTTCCCTATGCCGGCCAACGCCCGGACGAGCGGGCGCTGGCGGAGCTGAAGCGCCTCTTTGTCGTCGCCGATGCGAAGCAGCTTGCGGAGGCGCTGAAGGATGCGGACGTGTACGTCCATTTGCACGGACCGTTCTTTCCCAAAGACGCCTGGACGGCGATTCTGAACCATCTTCGCCGGGGCGGCGGCTTGCTGTCGGCGGGCGGCGCCCCGTTCAAGACGCCCGTCTGCAAGGTCGGCGGCGAATGGATCGCCGAGCCCGAGCAGACGGGTTATCACCAGCAGTTGCTCATCCACGACGCGCTGGCCGTCGATCCGTCGCGTGTGGAACGGCTGGCGGCGAATCCCGATATCCCGCTGCTGGAGGGCTGCGAATCGCTGTTCACAGTCGAACCGACCTGGGGGCTTGTGCTTCATGTCACCCGTGCCAGCGACTGGCCGGAGCAGATGGGCTCCGGCGGGCCGATGGACGCCCGCATCGAGCCGCTGCTGAAGGGCATCGGCCGCCTGAACGGCATCGAGCGCGAAGTGGCGGCACCCGTCGTCCAGCTGGAGCATGTGAAAGGGGAATTTTGCGGCGGACGGTGGATTTTCGTAAACCAGCAGCTGCGCGGTGCGTTCTGGTACGGCGGGGGCGCCGAGGCGCTCGCGAAGTGGGCGTCGTATGCCGCGCTCGGCGTTACGGAGCTGTGGCTGAAGCCGAATTACGGCAGCTACGAGCCCGGAGAGCAGGCGTCGTTCACGCTGCAGGGACAACGTTTCGAGCGGCGGGATTTCGGCGCCAAGGCGGCAGTGCGGGGCGGCGCGGCCGCGGACGCGCCGGTCGCATGGTCATTCCGTCTCCGCGTGCTGAAGGCGAACCGTTCTTCGGCGGACGCTTCCGCTCCCGATTACCGCTATGACAGCGACGCCTTCACCGAAGTATGGAGCGCCTCCGTCGAGCTTCCGGTCGGCTTGAATCTGGCGCTGCGGCGGTTGACGATGCCCGTTCCGCTCTCTCCCGGATTTTACGTTGCCGAATGCGCAGCCGAATCGGCGGCCGGCGAACGGCGGACGCTGCGCCAGGGATTCTGGGGCTTCGACCGGGAGTTGCTGCGCGAAGGCGACATGCTGCGCTGCGGACGGGACTATTTCGTGAAGGGCGGCAAGCCGCTGCCCATCGTCGGCATGACGTACATGACGAGCGATGTGGCGCGCAAATACTTGTTCCTGCCGAACGCGGCCGTCTGGGACCGGGATATGGCCCAGATGAAGCGGGCGGGCATCAATCTGATCCGTACCGGCATATGGACGGCGTGGCGCAACATTATGTTTGTGGACGGACATCCTTATGAAGAGGTACTGCGCGCGATCGACGCTTTTCTGTTGACCGCCAAACGGCATGGCCTGGACGTAACGTTCAACTTTTTCTCTTTTACGCCCGAGACCTGGGAAGGGGTCAATCCGTATCTCGATCCCCGCAGCGTCGAAGCGCAGAAGCGTTTTCTGACGACGATCGTTTCGCGCCACGCCGATTCCACCCATGTGCATTGGGATTTGATCAACGAGCCTTCGATGTTCGATCCGAAGCGGACGTTCAGCGGCCCCCGCTCCGCCCGCGATCCGTACGAACGCCAGGCCTATATCGAATGGCTGCGCGAGCGCCACGGCGATATTCGGACGCTGCAGGAGCGCTGGAATATGACGCCCGACGAGCTGCCGTCTTTTGAGGCGGTGCGGCTGCCGGAACCGGGCGACGTCAATTTCCGGACGACGCCGCTGAGCGCCAAGAAGAACGGCGTATGGCTCGATTACACGCTGTTCACCATGGACATGCACAACCGTTGGGCGCGCGAGCTGACCGCCGCGATCCGCGCGATCCAGCCGCAACAGCTCGTCACGGTCGGCCAGGACGAGGCGCTTGCCGCCCAACGTCCGTCGCCGTTCTTCTACAGCGAGGCGGTCGATTATACGACCGTTCATTCATGGTGGGAAATGGACGATCTGGTCTGGGACGGCGTCTTTACAAAAACCTTGAACAAGCCGAACCTGGTGCAGGAAACCGGCATCATGCACGTGGAAACGCCGGATGGCCGCTCGAAACGGAGCGAAGAGGAACTGCGCAATATTTTGGAACGGAAATACGCATACGCCTTCGCGACCGGCGCTGCCGGGGCCGTGCAGTGGATCTGGAACATCAATTACTATATGGACAATGTGAACGAATCCAATATCGGTGCGCTGCGGGCCGACGGCACGGAGAAGCCGGAAGCCGATGTCTCGTACGATTTCGGCTCGTTCATGGCGCGGATCGGCGAGCTGTTCAAGGAACGGCGGCTGGAGGAGATCGCCGTCGTGTTCCCGTATTCCAACGATTTCTCCGTACGCAAGCTGGCTCGGGAAGCAACGTCGCGGCTTGTGCGGACACTCGCCTATACGATGAATATTCACGTGCGCGGCGCCGGGGAATATCATCTCGACGAGCTGGAGGAGGCGCCGCCGAAGCTCGTGATCGTGCCGAGTCCGCACAACTTCGGCTCAGATGCACTGAACAAGCTGATCGCACTTGCCGAGCGCCGCGGGACGACGCTGCTGTTCACCGGTCCGATCGGACTCGACGAATATTGGCGCCCGGTGAACCGGCTGAACGAGCTGCTCGGGCCGGAGGCCGGTCCGGTCGTCAACCTGCGGCGCGAGGAACTGCTGGAACTGAACGGCCGCCTGCTGCCCGTATCGTTCGGCGGCCCGCACATCGCCGACAGCGCCAAGCAGTTGACGGGCGGAAGCGAGGATGGGCCGGCGCGGTTGATCGAAAGGCAGCTTGGCGCCGGCAAGCTGCTGTGGTGCCCGCTGCCGCTGGAGCTGAACGAACGGCTGGAGCCGCTGCAGGCCGTATACCGGCTCGCGGCCGACGCGGCGGGCGTGGAGCGCGAGCTGGAATGGCTGCGCGGGGGCGAACTGCCAGGCGTATACGGCCGGAAGGTCGGATTCGCCGAGGGGGCGCTGTATGTATTCGTCTCGGAGGCGGGTTATCCCGTCGACGTCGAAGTACGCGATCCCGGGACGGGCAAGCGGTACGCCTTCACGCTCGAAGCGGAACGTTCCGTGCTGTTCGCCTGCGGAGCCGACGGCGGCCTGACGGCGGTCTACCGTCCGCACGAGGTGCGAATCGCCGTGTTCGGGTAAGCCGCCGGGCGCGAAACGAAGAATGCCGGGAAGACTCCCGGCATTCTTTTCCAACCCACGTGCGGTTGCGCGACGCAACTTGCATCTACGATCGTTGCCTTCGCCGTCTGGCGGTGCCGATCGTCGTCCCTTCGGGAAGCCGACGGCGGCCCAGCTTGCTGGCGGCAATCCGCTGCGAGCTGTAAATGCCCGTATGCCCGGAGGCCAAATAGCTGATCACGCACACGACGGCAATATATCCGACGTTGTCGAAGCCAAACAGCTCGATACCGAGCAGCAGGCAGGCGACCGGCGTGTTCGTCGCGCCGCAGAACACCCCGACAAGCCCAAGTCCGGCCAGAAAGGAAGCGGACAGCGACAGCGGCCCGGACAGCGTCTCGCCGAACGTCGCGCCGATGACGAACAGCGGCGTCACTTCGCCGCCCTGGAACCCCGAGCCGAGCGTAACGGCGGTAAACACCGTTTTCCACAAAAAGGCGAACGGGTCGCCCTCTCCTGCGAACGCATCGGAGAGGAGCGGCAGCGACAAGCCCAGGTAGTCCCGGGTTCCGGCAATATAAACGAGGGCGATCACCAGTGCGCCGCCCGCCGCGCTTCTCACCGCCGGGTTCGACGCCAGCCTGGCGAAGACGATCTTGGAAGTCCGCACGAGCTCGCTGAAGAAGGCGCTGACCAGGCCGAACAGCACAGCGGCCAGCGCGACCCTGAGCAGGAGCAGTATTGAAAATTCCGGCATTCCGCCCATATCGTAATGCGGATGGTCGATCCCCCATGCTGTCGTCACGGCATCGCCGATCAGCGCAGCCGCAAAACACGGAAAGAGCGCCCGGTAACGGATCGTGCCGACCGTCAGCATTTCGGCGGCGAATACCGCACCGGCGAGCGGCGTCCCGAACACGGAGCCGAAGCCGGCGGCCACGCCGCACATGAGCAGCAGCGGCCGGTCTTCCGGCCGTATCCGCAGCAGGCCGGCCGCATACGCCGCCAAGCTGCCGCCCATCTGAACGGCCGTCCCTTCCCTGCCGGCGGAGCCGCCGAACAGGTGGTCGCGACCGTTCCGATCAGCACGAGCGGCGCCATGCGCAGCGGCACCGTTCCCCGGCCTTCATGAATCCGTTCGATCAGCAGGTTATTGCCCTTCCCCGCCTCTCCTCCGACGGTTGCGTACATATAGCTGATCAAAGCGCCGGCGGCCGGCAGCAGCCAGAGCAGCCAGGGCGCTCCTTCGCGAGTTGCCGTCGCCCGCTCCAGCAGAGCCAGGAAAAGCGCCGACGCCGTTCCGGCCAGGACACCCGCGGCAGCCGCGAGCAGCAGCCACTTGACCCCGTAGCGGGCGATCTGCGCCATGCCCAGCCCTTTTCCATTTTGATCCCATCCGTTATTCACGTATTCCCGCTCCTCCGACTGATTGGGTTTCCCCTGGCCGCACAAACAAAACTCCCGCCAGCGCCTTCGTCTGGCAGGAGTCGTCAAGCCCATTCGGCGGCCCGCGGTAAACGATCGCTTATTTCCGCGCTGCTTCCAATTCGTGCTCGTTCTGGTGCAGTTCCTTGATCATATGCTGCAGAAAATGCCCCTCTTGCGCATTCAGCCCGTTTTTGTTCTTCCGGACGATCATGTCCCGGATTCTCCGCTTCAGCATCTCGCTGCGTCTGCCCAGCATTTCGTTATAGGTCAATCTTCTCCACTCCCCAGGTTTTCCGGTATGCCGGTATGTTGTCTTCGAGTCCGGTTTTCCTCCGCATTTCTCTTTATGGTCCGGGAGTTCCGGACAACGGGCCGCTTCGCTGGCCGACGCCGTTTTCCGCTTGTCTGAAACCCGCAAAAACTTATGGTTACAAGTATACTCCTGAAGCAGCCTTAACGAAAGTCCCCTGCGGCACATGGAGATGCCGTTATATCCGCAAATGCCTGCTGAGCGGAATAAAAGAGGCGGCCGTCGCATGCATGCTCGCGCTCGCTCCTTTTCACAAGTCGCCGGTCCGTAAATTCAATCCTCGGTTCTCCCTCGAATGACTCGAATTTCAGGAAACCGCTTCAAGAACCCGGGACCAAATATTGTATAATATGCTTGTACGCCACAAAAATGATTGCCGGAGGACTACCCGATCCGGCAACGAAGGAGATGACCGCGATGGAACAACGGCTTTACGGAAACACCGGCATGAAGGTCAGCGTTCTCGGATTCGGCGGCGCCGAAATCGGCTTTAAGGGCGCTTCGCCGGGCGAGGTCGAACGGCTGCTCGGCAGCGCGCTGGATGCAGGTCTCAATGTCATCGACACGGCGGAATGCTACGGCACGAGCGAGGAACTGATCGGCCAGACCGTCTCGCACCGGCGCAGCGAGTATTATCTGTTCACCAAATGCGGACATGCCTCGGGACTCGAATATCCGGACTGGGAACCGAAGCTGCTGGAGGAGAGCATCGACCGCAGTCTGCGCCGGCTGCGCACCGACTACGTCGATGTCATACATCTGCATTCGTGCAGCGAAGAGCTGCTCCGCCAGGGAGACGTCATCGACGTGCTCATAAGGGCCAAGGAGAAGGGCAAAACCCGTTTTATCGGATACAGCGGCGACCATCGCGCTGCGCTGTACGCCGTGGAATGCGGAGCCTTCGACTCTCTGGAGACATCCGTCAACATCGCCGACCAGGAAGCCGTGACACTGACGATTCCGAAAGCGGCGGAGCGCGGCATGGGCGTCACCGCCAAACGTCCGATCGCCAATGCGGCGTGGGTAACGGGACGCAAACCGGAAAGCGAATACGCGCAGCCGTATTGGGAACGTCTGCAGCAGTTGAAATACGATTTTCTCGACGAACCGGACTCGGTCGGTACCGCACTCCGGTTCACGCTGTCCGTCCCCGACGTACATACGGCGATCGTCGGCACCCACAGACCCGAACGCTGGAAGGAGAATGCCGCACTGCTCGCGGCCGGCAGCCTTCCCGATCCCCGCTATGAAGCGATCCGCGCCCGTTGGCGTGAAACCGCAGGCACGGATTGGATCGGTCTTCAATAAATAGTGTTCCATAATTCAAAATCCCCTGCCCGATTCGGGACCAGGGGATTTGATGTTTCTTTACCGGGTACGATAAAGACTGCCTTTAGATAGGACGATTGTAGAAAAACTCCAGACCTGATGTTAGGTCTCGAGTTTTTCAATCATGTGAGAACTTATGTCATTGTATTCCTGCAAGGGTTACGTTGTAAAAGGCAGCTCCTGCAAGAACTTCAATTTCTAGAATATCTACACCTTGCAAATTTACGCTGACTGGTATCGGATCATCACCTGCCGAGCAGTTAAACTCTTTGATCAAAGTTTTTACCCCTTTTTTGTTGACATTGTTAAAAACTATAAATCGGAATATTAGGTACTAAAGATCATTTCATCGCTCGTAAGACCCGAAACCGCTCGCGCAGGAACAGCAGCGTTTCCCGGCCCTGATACTCCGGCACCTGATGACCGAGAAACGGGTAGTCACAGATGGTTTTCGGAACGGTCAGCCGGTTGTAAGCCGCATAGACCGTTTCCGGCGGACAGACCGGGTCCTTCCAGCCGACGGACATCAGGACGGGAACTTCGATCCGGTATGCCAGGTTCATCATGTCGTAATAAGACAGGCGCTCCAGCACTTCGTCCAGCCGCTCCGGATGACGGCTAACATAGTCGGCCACTTCGGATACCGATCCGGTCGAATGCATCACCGCGTAATCCAGATGGCATAAATTTGGAATATCCGCGGCCACCGCGCAGACCCGTCTGCCGAGCGCCGCGGCGGCAAGCGCGAGGCCGCCCCCTTGGCTGCCTCCGGCCGACGCCACGCGCGCGGCATCGACTTCCGGCATCTCCGCCGCCGCTTCGACCGCCCGGACGGCGTCCAGCAACAGCGCCGCGTAGTAGCCTCCTTCGGGGTCCAGAAGCCCTTGCGTCATCCAACCTCTCGCCTGTCCGGAACCGCTTGTCAGACCGTTGCCCGTTTCGCCGCCCTGCCCTCTCGCATCGACCGCAAAAACGCAGCAGCCCGCAAGCAGCCATTTCGCATGCCGTTCCGGATATCCCCGGTCTGTACTGTAGCCGGGATACAGCACGACGCACGGATGCGGCTGCCCCGCGGCCGAAGGCGGAACGATGAACCAGGCTCCGATTGCCGTGCCGTCATGGGCATCGTACGTTACGCGATATACCGCCGTATCCCCGAACAATTCGGCGTCCGTCCTCTCCCGCCGCACATTCAGCGGCCTTCGGGCGGCCGCTGCAAGACGCGGTTGCCAGAACGCTTCCACCTCCTCGGCCGTTCTCGTCAGCGGCGGCGTATAAGCGCGAAGCTCGTTGCGCCTTCTTTCGATCGCATTCAATGCGGACTCCCCCTCTTCTCCTCGTCTCATCTGATATGTATGAAAATATCGACGACCTGCTTCCTCCCGCTCGATCAGCGGCCAAACCGCTTTATCCGCACCGCCTCCCGGCAACCGTTCATGGCGAGCAGACGCCAGCCATAAAGGATTCGATATGCCGGTTCACTTCTTCGGGATTGTCGAGATTCGTCAAGTGGCCGGCTCCGGGAACCATTCTGAGCTCGGAACCTCGAATCGCCGCGGCCATCGCCTGCTGCTGGCGGCCGACCATGTTGTCCCGCTCTCCGTACAGAATGAGGGTCGGGCACCGGACTTTGTCCAGCTTCCCCCGGCTATCCAGCCGCACATTGCCTTTCCAGAGCCGCAGGAACTCGTCCTTCTTCATCATCCCGAACGCCTCCAGCACGAAGGCTTTGTTATCCGGATTGATTTTGGACATCGCATCCGCGGTCAGTCGGGCCGTCCACTTGTACGGAATCAACCGGAGGCTGATGAGGCTGAAAGGTACGGCCAGCTTTTCATACCAATTGAACGCGTTCGTAAACGGTGCGCCGATCAGAATGAGTCCATTTACTTTATCGGGATAACGAATGGCCGTTTGCAGCGAAATATGCCCGCCCATCGACGATCCGCAAAGCACCGCCGACCGGATGTCCAGCGCCTCCATCAGACCGGCCAGATCCCGGCTGAAGCTTTCCGGCTCCACTTTTCCGGCCGGCAGACTGGAGCGTCCGTGTCCCCTGACATCCCAGACAATCGTGCGGAAACGCGGGGATAAGGCTTCGACCTGCGGCTGCCATTGCGCGTGGAACATCGAATGCCCGTGCGTAAAAATAATCGCATCCCCCGAGCCTCTCTCTTCGTAATACAAGTTTGCGCCGCCGATTTTACAGAAAGGCATTCGGCTCATCCTCCCTCATCTCGATTACGGGCGTACAAAGACGCGAGGCCAACGTGAAAACCGTCCGTCAGCATCCCGATTCAGAACATCGGACGAAGACGGACGGCTGCGAAAGCATAGGCAATGAAAGCCCGATAAAAGCCCGATACTTTTACTTTACCAGATAAATAATTAATCTCATACCTATGATTCGATTGGAACTAGTGCTGATTTGCCACGATCCAGCCCGTATCGCGATACCATTTCCCGGCCGGCTTGCACGCGGTTTTCTACGAGACCCGCAATTCCGCACACTCTCTCTTCTTATCACGGCTTGCCGCCTTTGACTTCCACAGCGATCGGCTGCGTATACAGGTCGTACGATTGCGTTCCGACCGTCGCCGTATAGCGCAACAGAGCATGCGCGGTGCCGGGCTTCAGTCCGGTTAGACTGTTGCCCTCCACCTTCACCAGGTCGGCGCCTTCCAGCAGCACGATCTCCGGCTGGACGACGATCGAATCGCCTTTATACGTCTCCGCCACCGCGGAAACTTCCGTCCGCTCTAACACCTTCAGCTTGTAGGACGTTTGGGCCGGGCGAATGCCGTACACCCAATCGGACGCCCAATGCGCGTAATCGTTCGTCAATCCGTATGTTCCGTACAGGAAGTAAGAAATAAAGTCCGCTTCGCTGCGATAGGTCCATGGCCAGATCGTCATGCCCCGATGCTTGGCCGCTTCCATGAAGTTCGGCCCGAGACCGCCGTAGCTCGTATTGAACGTAGCGTTCAGCCCCTGGATCGCCTTCAACGTTTCGCGCAGCGACTTGTTCACGTTCGCCTCGTTCGCGTAGCCGCCGGTCAAATAACCGACCGACACCCAGGGCATCTGCTCGCGGACGCGGCGCAGCTGATCGGCGTTGAACGAGATGATGACGACCTGATCTTCCACACCTTCGCGTTCGATCAGATTGGCGAGCGCATCGACGATTTCCGGCCTATAGCTTTTGATTTCCACGAAATGGACCAGATCCGTCCCTTTAAACCGCTTGAAAAACTGCTCCAGCGTCGGAATGCGGGCGTCGGGATATTGCTCCGGAAACTGCTTGTTGGCCTTAAATCCCTTCAGTTCCGCCAGCGTAAAACCCTCAATGTTGCCGCTGCCGTTCGTCGTCCGGTCGATCGTCGGATCGTGCATGATGACAATATGTCCGTCCTTCGTCAAATAAATGTCGTTCTCCACGATATCCGCGCCCATTTCGTACGCCAGCACCGCGCCTTCGAGCGTATTTTCCGGAGCAAGCGCGGGAATGCCGCGATGGCCGATATTGAGCGGCTTGCGGACCAGCGTCTTGTGCGCCGAGTAAATGCCGAGCGCCTCGGCGGCCCGCTCCGGCTCCCGGGTGACGATGCCGTTCGCGCCGGCCGCAATGAGCCGGTGAACCGGCAAAGCGGCGGCCGTCGTGCCGGGCTTCCCTTTATCCGATTGCTGCGCCCACACCGTGATAAGCCGAGTTTGCAAATAGGCGACGTTGTCGGCCGTCGCGGCATCTTCCGGGAGCAAGGCAATCTTGGCGGAGTAGCCGTTCGTTTTTTTCACGATCTCCATCAGCTTCTTCGTATTCGGCTTTCCGGACAGCCCATGGTGGCCCGTGTAGTCGATAATGCCGCGCAGCATCGGATTCGCCTGTCGGGCCCGCCGGATCAGGTCGCCTTTATCCGAGACGATAAACGCGTCTTCGATGCGCTCGTCTCCGACATATTCGAGCAGCGCATCAACCGCGCCTGCCTGACGTACATAGAAGGCCGGAATCATCGTCGTGCCGATCGTCCGCAGCGCTTCGTCGAGCGTGCCGATCGCCCGCTTGCCGGACGGATCGGTCACTTGAAGCTTGGCGTTTACATGCAGAAATACGGTGGCCGGCCGTCCCTGCGGCTCGCCCGCCCAGGCCGTCAACCGTTCCCACGAATCGGGATAGGCGGCAATCGTCGGCGCAAGTGCGATGGCGGTCTGCGGCTCGGTTACCTGTACGAATCGATCCGCAGGCAGCGGCGGCAGCGGCTCTTCCTGCAACGTAACCCGGATATTATCGACCTTCATCGCGCTGCCGTTCGCCTGCAGCCCGATACCGCCTTTGCCGTAGGCGAAAGCCTGGTCGGTGTCGACGATCAGCTGATCGCCGATCCACTGCTGGACCCGGTTCCCGCGAACCTTGACGGTATAGCGGTACAGCTTATCCGGCATGATCTGTTCGGCATACGGGCCTTTCTCGATAACGGACCAGGCGTTGGCGGGCGTCCGTTCGGCGAATTCGACGCCGTTCGGCGCCGTCGCATCCTGGCGGACCGCCATCTGGTAATACGGGTAATTGCCGGGCTGCACCCGGTACATGATCGAATGCCAGCGGGTCGGATCGTTCGCGGCGATGTGCGTGACGTCGGCTTCGATCGTGTAATCGCCGAATTGCCTTAAATAATCGGGCAGCAGCACGCGCGACGGATTGTCCGGCGCCGAGCGGGCATCGAGCACGAACGCGCCGGCCTGTACGGCGGCTTTCGCTGCTGTCGTCCCTTCGATCCGCGTCCATCCTTGCGGCATGGCGCCGTCCGGAACGTCGTCGAACGTGTCCTCGTACAGCACATAGACCGGCTCGCCGGCGTCTTTGGCCACGATCGTAAGCGGCAGCGAGACGCCGTCCTTGGCGGCCGTTACCGCGAAAATCCCTTTCCGATTCGCTATAAGGGTGCCGTGCCCGATCTCGATTCCGTCGTCTTCGGACGCCCAGTCCAATTCGCTTCCCGCGATCGTCCCCGTCGTCATGTCATTATACTCCGCTTCGAACGAGAGGCTCGCCAGGTCGACAGGCTGTCCGGCTACGGCCAGCAAGTAGCCCCGGTCATGCTTCAGGCCTACGACTTTGGCGCCGGTCTCGGAAGGCGACACGGTCAGCGTCCGGACCGTCTCCGCCCGGTCGTAAACCGCCGTTACGGTAGCTTGCCCTTCCTTTAAGGGGTAAAGCCGGTTGTCGATAATGCGGACGACCGACTCGTCGGAGGAGTACAGCCTGACCCGTTCGGCGGCGACCGGTTCGATGATGCCGTCCGAGAATTGCGCCGCGAAGACCGGCGCAATGGGACCGGTCAGCGCTTCCACCGTTTCCGGCACGTCCATATTCAAGCTGGCGGCGAATATTCGCGTCACTTTGAAATTATCGAAGGATACGGCGCTTTGGCTCGCCTGCAGTCCGGCCTTGCCCCGTTCCTGAAGCCCGGAATCGAACGAACGGTCCGACAGCAGCGTGAACTCGCCGTCCTCCTTCGCCTTTATATAAGTTTTGACGTTCCGGTCGAACACCCGCAATTTATACGTATACGCTTGATTCGGCTCCAATGGCGGCGCTTGGCCGGCGTCCATTACGTTCCGGCTGTTGTCCGGCTTGCGCTGCGCTACCTCGAATTGGCCATCGCTTCGGATTGCCGCCTCATGGTAAGGCGGGGCGCCTTCAGGAGCGGCGCGGAACAGAAGTCCGGCGCGGCCCGCATCGCCCGGCGGCTCTTCGAAGCGGATATCCGCCTCGACGATATAATTGTCCCATTGCGCGGGCGCGAGCGTCCAAGCTTCCGTGCCGGCCTGCCCGCCGTCGAATGTCAGACGGCCGTTGCCATACGTATCGCGCGTAACCGTCAGCGGCGGACTGCCGTCAGTCCCCCCGGAAATCCAGTTCGGTATCACCGCGCCCGCTTCATAGCCGTCGAAATTTTCATCGATCAAAACGTCGTTTACGGCGCCGTCCGCAATCGTGTCGCTCAGCGTGATTTCACCGTAACCGGACGTATCGTTCCAGAACGATTCGGATTGATAAGCGCTCCAGGCCTGAAAAGGAGAGGGGCCGGCCGGATCGTCGCGATCGGTGACCGAAATTTCGAATCCGAGCTTCTTCTGCTTCATCGGATCGAAGGAGAGCATGTCCCATGGAACGGCAAGCTCCGCCGTCCAGCCGTCCCCGGTCGTCCGGATCGCCCGCAAAATCCGGGTCGCATCCTTGCCCGCATGATTTGGCGCCCCGCCGAAATAAAACCCGGGCGTCGACGAATCCGGCGCATACACGATGCCGATCTGCATATCGCTGTCTGCGAACGGAACAGAACGGTGCAGGGAAGGATCGAAGTACAAGCTCATGTTGTCCTGCTCGAACCAGTATCCGGCCCCGTTATGAACAAGACGGTCGTCCTCCGCTTTTACCGCAATATACAAGTAGTTTGCATCCCACAGCATACCGAATGCCGCATTTTGATGCTGACCGTCTCCGAAAGGGACGGCGATCGCTTCGTTCACCTGCCACATCGGTTCGTCCGGACTGCCGTCGATAACGGGGGCTGCCGCGCTTTTGGACGCTTGCAGCGTCTTGCGCTCCGTTCCCGCCGCATGCGCCCCGGACGGCCCGATCCCCGTCGTCCAGCCGAGCGCCACAGCCGCTGCCGTCCATGCGCATACGAAGCGCATAAACGCTTTGTACCTGCTTTTCCTCCTCATTTCATCCTCTCCCTTTTCAGCTATCGTTTTCCAAGCTATTCCAGTGTAACATGCGAATGTAAACCGGGAGCTATCGGAGAATAAAGCTTTGATGAAGGGCTTGTCCGATTTACGTCCGTATACACCATATGTCCGGCGCAGAAGTTTCATGCCGAATAGGCCGTCGGGAGACGATATAAAAACGGGACTTCCGGGGATAACTCCCGAAAGTCCCGTTTTTACGGCTCGTGGTGCCGCCACTGCGCCTGCAGGTTCTTATCCGCACGCGACGATCCGGCCGCGCGCACTACTTACGGCTTGACCGCAGCAATCCGCAGCCGGCTGTAATCGAGGCGCCAGACTCTTTCTTCAAACAGCATGGGCTTTAACCTGGCCGCGATTTTGTCGAATAAATCGGCCTTTTCCGATTCCGTAAACGGTGCGAAGAAGGAACCCGCATAAGCGGCAAGCCAGTGATGGAGCCCCCTCTCCCCGTCCTCCATCGGAGTCGGCCGGTCGAAATGGACGGCATAGGTCACGCGAAAACCTTGCCGTTCCAGCAATCCGCTATACTCCCCGATGCTCGGAAAATACCACGGATTGAGCCGCTCCGCATCGATCCCGCATTCCTCTTTCAGCACCTCGGTAATCCCGCGCACTACCGCGCCGACGTTTCCCTTCCCTCCCATTTCAGCGACAAATCTTCCGCCAGGCCGCAATACATCCCATATACATGCCGCCACCTGCGGGGCGTTCTTCATCCAGTGCAGCGCCGCGTTGGAAAAGACGGCATCGAACGATCCGTCATAAGTGAACCGCTCCGCGTCGCCGACAAAGAAGCGCAGCCCGGGATATTTATTCCGCGCTTTCTCCACCATCTCCGGGGAAGCGTCCATGCCGACGACGATCGCCCCCGACTTCGATATTTCGTATGCCAGATCGCCCGTTCCGCATCCGACGTCCAAAATGCGCTCGCCCGGCTCCGGCCGAAGCAGCCGGACGACGTCCTTCCCGAATGCCGATACGTAGCCGTGCTTGCCGTCGTACAAGTCAGGCTGCCAGTTGTGCTTCGGACACATGCCGCCGCCTCCTTGCATGAAGATTTGCAACCAGTGTGGCACATTCGGGAATATAAGTGAAATATATCATTTCTATTCACGCTATAGGTTTCATCAATAAGCGCCTTCGCTTCTACTTGATCCCTGAGCTGACATGATTTTGGACGAAATATTTCTCCGCGAACAGAAACACCGCGAGAATCGGCAGCAGGCTGAGCAGCGCCGCGGCGACCATATATTGCTCGTTGCCGAACCACTGTCCGCCAAGTGACAGAATGCCGATCGGCAGCGTATATTTCTCATTCGTCGTCAAGTAGATAACGGGCGCCAAAATTTCGTTCCACTTGCCCATAAATGTGAAAATCGCCAGCGTGGCCAGCGTCGGCAGCGCCATCGGCATGCAGACACGCCAATAGATTTGAAACGGATTGCAGCCCTCCATCTTCGCCGACTCCTCGTACTCCTTCGGAATGTTCATGAACGCCTGGCGCATCAGAAAGATGCCGAACGGTTGAGCCAGCCATTCGATGACCCATAGCGGGGTCAGCGTGTCCAGCAGGTTCAATTCGTTGAAAATGATAAAATGCGGAATGATGATGACGACGGGCGGAATCATCATCGTGCCGAGCACCATTACGAACAGGGCATTTTTGAGCGGAAATCGCAGCCGGGCGAAAGCGTAGCCGACGAGCGAACAGGACAGCAGCGCGCCCGCGACGGACAGCAGCGCAACGATGAAGCTGTTCATCGTATACGCGCCGAAATTGCCGAGCTTGAGCACTTCCGAATAGTTGGACCACTGGAACGTTTCCGGTATCCATTTGGGCGGTACAGCCGTATACTCTTTGTACGTCTTAAGCGAATTGAACAGCGTTGTCAGAAACGGCACGAGCATGACCAGCGAGCTGATCAGCACGACCGTCCATCCGATAATGCCGGCAGCCGTTTTGCGTCGCATCGGGCGTCCTCCTTTCTTGCATGAAGATCAATCGTAGTGGACCCATCTGCCCTGCAGCCGCAGCTGAAGCAGCGTGAGCACGAACAGAATGGTGAAAAGCACCCAGGCGAGCGCGGAAGCGTAGCCCATCCGCATGAAGGCAAACCCTTCGCGGTACAGATACAGCATCAGCACGAGGCTGGCATTGTTCGGACCGCCCGCCGCGGTAATGCCGCCCGCACCGCCCGTCAGCACGTAAATTTGTTCGAACGCCTGGAAAGTCGAAATCGTGCTAAGCACGATGACGAGAAAGGTCGTCGGCGAAATGAGCGGCAGCGTAATCGCCCGGAACTTGCGGACCGCGCCGGCTCCGTCGATATCCGCCGCCTCGTACAGATCGCCGGGTACGCTCTGCAACCCCGCCAGATAGATGACCATCATATAACCGATCCCTTTCCATACGGCGATCAGCACAAGCAGCGGAATGACAAGCTGCTCATCCTGCAGCCACCGCTGCGGATCGAGCCCGATCCGCGTCAGGAAAGCGTTGGCGAAGCCGAAGCGCGGATTGAATACCGAGTCGGCCACGTACAAAATAACGGTCCAGGACGAGATGACCGGTATGAAATGCGCCATCCGGAACAGCTTGAGCCCTTTCAGCTTGCGGTTGAGCGCCACCGCGAGCAGCAGCGCGAGGAACGCCTGCGAAGGCACGAACAGAATAACGAAATAGAGCGTGTTCCAGAGCGATTTCCAAAATAGCGGATCATGCAGCAGCCTGGCGTAATTATCGAGCCCCGTCCACTTGGGGGGATTGAGCATATCGTAATCCGACAGGCTGAAATAGAGCGAGGCGGCCAGCGGGCCGGCAACGAACACAATAAAATGAATAAGATAAGGGGAGACGAAGAGCAGCCCCCATCTCCCTTCCTGATCGAGCCATTTGCGCCGTTTCGACCGGGACGGCCCCGCCCCGGCCAGCGCCCGTCCGGCTGTCTGTTGATTGCTGGTCATGTCGTGTCCCGCCTTTTCGTGCGCTTATTTCTGATAGAACGTATCGAGGATGGCTTGAATATCCTTGTCGGCCGCGGCGAGCGCTTCATCGACCGTCGTATCGCCGAGGAACGCGCGCTGCGCATGCTCGTTGAACTTGCCGACCCATTCCTCCCACACCGCATTGCTGTCGAGCGTACCGGCGAATTCCAGACTGTCCAGAAACGCCTTGCGGTTTGCCGGCTTGTCGCTTTGGGTCAGGAACACATCCGATTGCGCCACCGATTTCTTGACCGGCACCGCTTCGCCGAGCGCAGCCCATTCGCGCTGCACCTCGTCCTCGGTTGCCCAAAATTTGATCCATTCCCAGGCAGCCTGGGCTTTTTTGTCGTCGGATTTGGCGTTGATCACCCAGGAGTTGGCGATGACCGGCGAGAACCGCTTGCCGTCAGGCCCTTTGGGCAGCAAGGTCACGTCGTAGTTCAATCCCGCTTCGTTGGCCGCCAGTACCCGCGAGTAAATGCCGATCCGCATCGCGGCCGATCCGCTCGGGAACACCGCCATCGCGCTCTGGAAGCTCTTCAGGTCGACCGGATCGGTAATGATGCCCCGCTTCATGCCGTCGACCATCCATTCGACCGCCTGCTTGTTCTCCGGCGAATTGACGATCGACTTGGTCAGCGTCTCGTCGAGAACGCCGCCGCCGTAGCTTTTCAACACGGGGAACCAGCCTTCCGTAATGCTGAAGAAGGTCAGACCGAACTGATTGACGTTGTTGCTGTCGAAGCCGTCCTGCTCCGCTGTCTTGCCCGCTGCGTCGACCGTCAGCTTGGCCCCCGTCTCCTTCAGATCTTCCCATGTCCAGTCTTCCGTCGGGTACGGCACCTGCGCCTTGTCGAACAGATCCTTGTTGTAGAACAGGACGCCGACCTGGATGCCCTGCGGCACGGCCCAATACCGTCCCTCCGCGTCCTTGTTGAAATCGAGGCCGTAGTAGTCGTCTTTATTCAGATCGTTCTCGATCCAATCGGTCAATTCGCGCACGGCGCCGCGTTCCGCGTATTTCATTACGTATACGCCGTCGGACAGCCATACGTCCGGCGCTTGACCGGCGGCGATTTGCGTATCGAGCTTTTGGAAAAATTGCCCGTAAGGCGCACTCTGCGTCTTGACCGTAATGTTCGGATGCTTCGCTTTGAACTTCTCGATCAGCTCTTTCATCTTGGCGTCGGACTTGGCATCCGAGTAATAGCCGAGTGTAATTTCCACCTGCTCATTCTGACCGGACGGCTCCGTCTGACCGGACGGTTCGCTGCCCGTCCCTTCGGCGCCTTGCCCTTCGCCCGCATCCGTCGAACCCGTCGGTTCGGTGCTGCCGCCTCCGCCGCAACCGGCGAGCGCCAGTACCGTTGCGAGAATGACAGCCAGCAGCGCGATCGACCATTTCTTTGTTTTCATGTTCGTTTTCCCCCTGTCGTCTTATCTTGTATATTAAAATGTCCGAATGACCTCAAAGCTTCGCCGCCGGATTACGGCCCCCAGACGGCGGACGCCTCGCGCGGATCGTCGTAGGCGCCGGCCCAGTAGTAGCCTGCCGCCATGACCCGGCGCGGCGCGAAGCCGATCTCGCCCGAAACAGCGGACACCGCTTCCGACGAGGCGGTCAGGACGCCGTCCGCTCCGGTTGCGGCGCTGATATATCTGCCGCCCATGAAGGTGAACCGCCCGTGAACCGTCGCCGGAACGGGCTCGCCCGTCTCCAGATCGACGATGCGCAGCGTGACGGTTGCCCGGCTGCCGTCGTAAGCGACGCTCATGCCCTGGACGATCATCGGCTTCAGCGACGTCTGTCCGGTGGACGCAGACGCCCTGGCGGATATCGGTCCTTCGTTGCCCGCCATATCGACGGCGCTCACCTTGTAGTAGTATGTCGTTCCCGGCAACAGCCCCTGATCCCGGAAGTTCAGCCCGCGCGCCGTACCGGCCAGATGGGCTTCGTCCGCCGGAAAACCGGGTTCGGTGCCGCGATAGATGCGGTATTCCTTCACTTCCCCATTGTCCTTCGCCCGGCCGTAAGCGATGTCGATCCGCTGATGGTCGAAAGCTTCCGCCTTCAGCCAACCGACCCGGGACGGCGGCTTCGAATCGGCGGGCGGCTGCCAGAACCGCGCCTCGGGTCCCCAGGCCGACGGCAGCTCCCGCAGCGTGTCGTAATGATGGAGCGCAATGCCCCCGAACGACGGGCTGTCGCCGAAAGCGGCTTCTACCTTGTCCAGCTCCCGCTCCATGTAATCGCGCCCTTCCTCGCGGAAGCTGATCGTCTCCGGATCGCCCCCGTCGGCGATGTCTTTCGTCTCGACGCCGATGACGACCGAGTTCGGCTTGCCGATGGCGTTCGCGTAGTCGATCTCTCCCTGGGCCTGCGCAATGATGCCGGGGCTGCCTTCCGCCTGATCGCGGTAATCCATAATGGCGATGTAATCGGCGATATCCTGAATATGCTCGGACAGCCACTTCTCTTGCCCGTTCCAGACGATCTTCTCCGCCGTCGGCGACGAATCGTACCAGCGCGGAATCGCCGGGCCGACGGAGAGACCGAGGCCGGACGCTTCCTTGCGCTCCATAAGCGCCGCCAGCATGTCGAGATATTCGATCTGCAGCCGCGGATAACCGGTTTTGAAGTCGGCCAAAATGTACGGCTCGGTATCGACGTTGACGCCGTCGAACCGCTCGTCCGGAGCGGAGGACAGATTATAGTTCAGCACCTTCTCGAATTCGCGCAAAGCCTCCTTGCGATACCGCTCATACGCGCCGAAAAACGGCGGAACGGTGCCTCCGGCGATAAGCGCCTCTACGCGGTAGCCGCGCCCGTGCGCCCACGAAACAAAGTCGCGCAGCTTCTGCCGCTCGTCCTCGGCGATGTCGATCCCTTCATGGGCGGCGATGCCGAGATAGAGCGTCCGGACAGGCTCCTGTCCGAACGTTGCGGTGTCCGACGCCATCACATCGAGCACATGCCGCGAGCCGGGATTCAGGATCAGATTATACGATGCGTTCTCCCAGATCCACATCGACCGTTCCCGGCCGCGGGCCGGCGTCGGCTCCGGCACGGCGCCGGCCGTCCGCACGTAGGTCGACAGGCTGCGTCCGACATTCCCTTCCGCGTCGGTCGCCCGTGCTTCGATGCTGAAGTACCGTTCGCCGGATGACCGGAAATTCCACTTCACGACGTACGTCCCGTCTTGTTTTTGTGCGGCGTTGCGCCACGGTCCGCCATTGACGCGAACCTGCACCTGCTTGAGCCGGTTGCGGGCGGACACGGCAACGCGGATGTCGGCGCTGTCCCCGACCGTGCCGCCGTCGGCCGGCGACACAATCGACACATCCGGAATATTTGCCCTCGGATTATCCACGCTGACGCGAACCGGTTCCGACCAGGCTGCATAGCGGGTCGCCGCATCGACGCCGCGGGCGACCAGCTCGACCGCGCCGTCATATTCGGCCGCATTCCATTCCGCATACCAGACGCCCGAGTCGTCGCCGTCCGGGTCGTCCAGATGAGCGTCCAGCAGTTTTCCGGCATTGACGATCAGCTCGATGGCATAGACGTTCGTATATGTCCCGCCTATCCGGACGATGCCGGGGGCAACGCTCGCGCCGTCCGTATGGGTATCGATCGTCAGCTGCGGCGTTTGGACGGCGGTTTGTTCGGCTGACGCGGACTGCGCCGGAGCGACCGCTCCCGTGAGAACGAGCAAAACCGCAAACAGCAGAAGCGCGATGCGGCGTACGCGTTCGTCCGATTTTCCCGTTCGGGCAGTTCGTAGCTTGATAGCCATAGTCGCCCTCTCCTCTTCTTCGGAGTTTTTGTCAGAAATTCTAACACAAAATGCGGATGATGCTCTGAAAAAACCTCGACCTCCCGTTTTCATGTCATGTTAAAGCGGTTTCTTTTACTGCATTATAAAAAATATGACGTCGTTCTCTCATGTGTTTTTATTTACAACTTGTGTTTTTTTGCTAAAATGTTTGATACGACCCGGACGGATGCCGTCCATGCGCTCAAGGGGGAACACCGCCATGGCGAAAACCGATGCAGTACGCACGATCACGATCAGCCAGCGTCTCATCATCATCATCGGGTTTTTCATCTGTTTTCCGGTCATGGTCATCGGATGGTATTGGTACCGATCGTCTACGGAAACGATCGAGGCGGCGGCGATCGCCACCTATTCCCGCATCGTCGGGCAGACGAACGCCTATCTTGATTTGTATATTTCCAACCTTGAAAACTCCACGTTCCCGTTTGTCAATCACCCGCAAATCCAGCAGTTTATCAGCCGTCCGTCCTTCACGCCTTATCAATATTTCCACATTGCCGAAACGATGGAGAGAGAGCTGTTTTCCCAAACGGTATACGGCCGGACGGACATTGTCGGACTTTCGGTGGTGGCGAGCAACAACTGGCAAATAACCGATTTCACACAAGCCAAAGGCTGGATCGACATGAGCGTCATCCGGGAACGGAACAAAATGTTTTGTCGAAAATGGACCAATGGGACAACTTTCAGATACTTGGACCGGGACGCGTCGGCGCGACGCCCGTGCTAACCGTCGCCCGCAAGCTTCACAACGCGACGACTTACCGGTATGAAGGGCTGCTCCTCATCGATCTCAACCTAGAGCAAATTGCCCATATCAGCAAAAACGCGTCGCTGAACGATATCAATGTCTGGATTGCCGATAGCGACGGACAAATGATCTATCACCCCGACGAAAGCAGGATCGGTAAGCCTCTGCCGGAAGCGACGCTCGCTCGGCTCGGAAGCGAAGGGAGCGGATATTACCGGAACGAGTCGGCAGGGAGCGGCAAAGGCGAAATCGTCATTCACGGCTATTCCCCGCTTACCGGCTGGCATGTCGCCGCCGACATCCCGCTGGAGACGATGACCGGTCCGCTCATCCGGATGCGCAATATCGCCCTGGCGGTCGGCAGCGCCATGCTGTTCGTCGCGCTCGCGATCGTCGGCGGCTACTCGCTCACGATCACGCGGGCGCTGACCTTTCTGCAGAAGCTGATGGCCAAAGTCGAAAATGGCGATTTCCATATCCGTCCGAAGAAGATCGTGGAGCGCAGCGACGAGATCGGTTCCGTATTCCGCAGCTTCTTCCGGATGACCGGCGAGCTGGACCGGCTCGTGCGCGAGGTGCATTCCTCCAAACTGAAGGAGCAGGAGCTGATTATCAAGCAGAAGGAATCGTCGCTGCAGGCGATGCAGTCGCATATCAATCCGCATTTTCTATACAATTCGCTCGAAATTATCAATTCGCATGCCATCGTGGAAAATAATTGGGCGATCAGCAAAATGACGACCGCCCTCGCCCATATGTTCCGGTACAATGCCGGAAACGCCAAGCATACCGTCACGCTTGCCGATGAGATCGCACATATCCGTTCGTACTTCGACATTCAATGCGCCAGATTCCGGCAGCTGAACGTCGAAATCGCGGTCGGCGAGGAGTGGCTTCCCCGGGTATCCGCCGTCCGGCTGACGCTTCAACCTGTCGTGGAGAACGCTTTCGTGCACGGGTACCGGAACCGCAAGCCCTCCTATATCGGCATTATCGGCGAGCCGGGCGCGGACGCCTTCACGCTGCGCATCGTAGACAAGGGCGCCGGCATGCCGTCCGATACGATGAACCGCTACAACCGGCTGTTCGCTTCCGGCGACGGAACGGATGACATAGCGGGCGACAAGCCGGAAGGGCAGACGGCGCAGACAGGACCGCTGACGGACGCCGCAGGCAGTGCAAGCGGCGGAGGCGGCGCAAGCGGAGGCGGCGGACACGGCGGGATCGGCCTCGTCAATGTGCACCGGCGTATCCGGCTGAACTTCGGGGAACCGTTCGGGCTTCGCATCGCCGAGTCGTCGCCGGGCAGCGGCACGACGATCGAAATTGTTCTTCCGTTGCAAACGGACAATCCAGACATGAAAGCGGGGGAAAGCGATGTACCGCGTCATGATCGTTGACGATGAGCATATGATCCATTTGAGCCTGCGCAAGCTGGTGGAATCGTCGGGCCTCGGCCTGACGGTTGCCGGCGAAGCCGAAGATGGCGGGGAAGCGCTCGCAATGCTTGACGAATGCTCGCCCGACATCGTCGTGACGGACATTCGCATGCCGGAGATGGACGGACTCTCATTTATCGAGGCGGCACAGGCGAAGCGAAGCGGCATCCGGTTTATTATTTTGTCGGGGTATGACGAGTTCGAGTATGCCAGGCGGGCGCTCCGCTACGGCGTCAGCGACTTCCTGCTCAAGCCCGTCGATCCGGAGCAGTTCACGCAGACGCTGCGCCGCGTGTGCGAACAGCTGGCAAGCAGCGAGAAGGACTTCCGGGACCGCCATCGGCGGTTTCTGGCGCTGCAGCCGCTGGCGCGCGAGCTTGCCGGACATATCTGGTCGGCTGCCGAAGATAAAGCCGCCGGAACGCTCGAGGCGATCGTCAAGCGTCTGGCGGCGGATGCGCATAATAGCGAAGACAGCGGCGCCTATGCGCAAAGCGTTATCGCCGCCGTCGAAGCGGCGCTTGAGGAGCGCAATTTCCGCTTTGAACGCGCCCGCGGCGCGGGCGCTGATTGGCCCGCGGATGCGGAAGGCGCCGCGGATCGCCTGCGCCAGGCCGTATCCGCCATGATCCGGGAAATCCGCGCCTCGCGGAATCTCGGGGCCGGGCATTACATTCGCCGCGCCGTCCGCTATATGGAGGAGCATTATACGCGGGAAGAGCTGTCGCTCACGGAAGTGGCTCATGCGCTCGGCATCTCCGTGCCTTACTTGAGCCGGTCTTTCAAGGAGGAGATGAACGTCACGTTCGTGCAGCATCTGACCCGGCTGCGGATGGCGAAAGCGAGGGAGCTGCTTGCCGATACGGACGATTCGACGACGGAAATTGCGCTGCAGGTCGGCTACTCGGACTATCCGCATTTCAGCAAAACGTTCAAAAAATGTACGGTCTCACCCCGACCGCCTACCGCAAACAGTTGCGCAGCGGGCAAGCATATCGCGGCCCGGAGTGAATAATCATGTCGATGTCGGTCACCCGTCGACAGCCGGCAACAAGTTCGGGCATCCGGAGGGGCAAGAGGGGGATTTCGAGCCGGGCGGATTTATGATAGGCTGGAGTATGTACGGTTTGACCGCCGGACAGGCGGCATTGACGGAGGAGGCTACAAGATGAAGCGCATATGCGTGTTTGCCGGTTCGAACGCCGGCGCTTCGCCCGCTTATGCGGAAGCGGCCGAGGCGCTCGGCGCGGAGCTCGCCGCACGGGGCATCGAGCTTATATACGGCGGCTCCCGAATCGGGCTGATGGGCCGCGTGGCGGATGCCGCGCTGCGCGGCGGCGGCAAAGTGACCGGCATTATGCCACGCGGACTGTTCGCGGGCGAGATGATCCATACCGGCTTGACGGAATTCAGGGAAGTCGCCGACATGCATGAGCGCAAAGCGCTCATGTCCGAGCTGGCGGATGCGTTCGTCGCTCTGCCGGGCGGGCTCGGGACGTTCGAGGAGTTGTTCGAGGCGCTGAGCTGGAGCCAGCTCGGCATTCACCGGAAGCCGGTCGGGCTGCTCAATGTCAACCGGTTTTCGATCCGCTCGTCGCGATGGTTTCGCATGCCGTCGAAGCCGGATTCGCCAAGTCTTCCAATCTTCAGTTGTTCGTATTGCACGACCGGGCAGCCGAGCTGCTCGACAGCCTGGCCGGCTACAAGCGCCCCGCTTTGGAGCATAAATGGGCGGAACTGAAGGTGTAGCCGGCACGACCACAGACGGCACCCTCCCGCAAGGAGGGTGCCGCAGCTTTTATGGATGACAAAAAGCGCCGCCCCATGCGGGGCGACGCCGCCAATTGAGCCAATCGTTTGGACATGGAATACCGCTTATTTCGACAGTGAAGGAAGCCAGAGCGAAATACCGGGAATGAAGGCCACCAGCAGGATGACGACGACCAAGACGAGCCAGAACGGCCACACTTCCTTGATGAAATCCTCGATTTTCACCTTCGTGATCGCCGTCGTCGCGAACATGATCGTGCCGACCGGCGGCGTAATCGTGCCGACGCTGAGGCAAAGGATGAAAAAGATGCCAAAATGAACCGGATCGATCCCGAGCGTCTTCAGCATCGGCATGAAGATCGGCGTCAGGATAATAAGCAGCACATTGCCTTCGACAAACATCCCCACCAGGAGCAACAGAATCATCATAACGACAAAAAACAATTGGGGATTGCCGATATACCCGGTTACCGCCGACGTCAGCTGCTGCGGAATTTGCTCCAGCGTCAAAATCCAGCCGAATGCGGTCCCTGCCGCGATAATGATCATAATCGTAGCCGTCAGGTTCACCGATTCTTTCAGCGCTTCGTATAGCTGGCTGCCTTTCATCCGGCGGTAAATCAAAAGACCGAGCAGCAGCGCGTAAATGATGGCGATGCCCCCCGCTTCTGTCGGACTGAACACGCCGAGACGAATGCCTCCGATAATGATAACCGGCAGCAGGATGGCCAGCACCGCGTCTTTGGATGCGACCAGAATTTCTTTCGACTTCGCCCGCTCGAGCTTCTCCACCTCGAACCCGCGCTTCTTCGCGATGAAATGCACGCATGCCATAAATACGGCGGCGAGCAGAAAGCCCGGCAATACGCCTGCCAGAAACAGATCGCCGATCGATACGTTGCCGATATAGCCGTACATAATAAGCGCAATGCCCGGCGGAATAATCGGGGTAATAAGCGACGTGGCGGCCGTCAGCGCCGTCGAGAAGGCCACCGGATAATGCCGCTTCGTCATCTCCGGCACCAGCACTTTGGACTGCATCGCGGCGTCGGCAATGTTGGAACCGGAAATCCCGCTCATGAGAAGGCTGAGCAGCACATTGACCTTGGCCAACCGCCCCGTCATTCGCCTCGTCACGACCTCCGCAAAATTCAGCATCCTCTCCGTAATGCCGGTATAGTTCATCAGAATGCCCGCGGTAATGAAGAAGACGATCGCAAGCAGCGGGAACGATTCGACGCCGCTCATCATGCGCTGAATCAAAATTTCCTTCGTAATGCTGTCATTGACGATAAAGTAATAGGCGCAGCTCGCGATCATCGCATACGCGACGGGAATGTTCAGGAAAATCAGGACGAGCATGAGGATAACCGTTATCGTAAAGTCCATCCTATTCCATTCCTCTCTTCTGCATAATATAGTCGCGATCGCGCCTGACGAGTACCCGGACAATATGGTACACGGCCAGCAGAGAGCCGATCGGCACCGCGATGATGATGAAGGTATAGCTCAGCCCGAGTACGGATGTCACTTTGGCGACGCCGTGAATCGTGTACTGCGCGCCCCAATAGACAAGCACGACGACAGTGGTGCCGAAAACGACAAGCAGCCGGAACAGCTGAAAGCCGTACTGCATCCGTTGCGGCATTTTGCGAATGAAATAATCGACGCCCACGTGCGTATTGTGCTTGACGCCCGAGCTGATGCCGATAAACGTAAGCCAGACGAACAGCGCCAGACTGATTTCTTCCGCCCACAAAATCGGCCGGTTCAGCACGAAGCGGCAAAAGACGTTCGCGCTGATCAGCAGCACGATGCCACTCAAAGCGGCGACTCCGAGATAATCGTCCAGATTGTTCAGAAACCGTTTCATATCGTCACCCGCTTACGGTTTATTTTCCAGAAGCGTCCGGATCGTCTGCTCCAAATCGGGGCTCCACTGCGGCACCCGGCTGAAGATGTCCCGCCCTTTTTCCTTGAACGGTCCGAGATCCACTTCCGTAATGGTAATGCCTTGGGCTTCGAATTGCTCCAGCACCTTCTCTTCTTCCTGCCGCACGATCTCTCTCCCGAATTGTCCCGCCTCGTCGGCCGTGGAGCGAAGAATGTCCAGCAGATGATCGGGAAGCTTCTCCGTAAACTTGGTGCCGGCGACCCATGGGCTGACGATTTTCGTATGCCCGGTCAGCGCCAAATATTTGGCGACCTCCTGGGTTTTTGACCCGGAAAGGACCGGCAGCGGGTTTTCCGCTCCGTCCACGATGCCCTGCTGCAACGAAGCGTACAAATCGGAAAGCGGCAGCGGCGTTGGCGAAGCGCCGAGCGCTTTGAACGTATTGATGGACATCTGGTTGTTCGGGACACGGATTTTCATGCCTTTCAGATCTTCCGGCGATTTGACCGGCTTGGTCGTCATGAGGTGCCGCTCCCCGTAAAACGTTTTGGTGGAAACGAATTCGAAGCCTTCGTCCCGCAACTCGTTTTCCAACCCCTTGAACCAATCCGTCGTCGTCAAATAAAACAGATCGTCCACATCGTCGACGATATACGGCGCGGTCAGAACGCCGAAGTCCGGAATGAACCGCATAAGAAAATCGAAACCGGTCAGGATAATGACGTTGCTGCCGAACAGCGCCTGCTCGATCACGTCCGCTTCGGAACCGAGCTGGGAACTCGGGTACAGATTCAAGCGCAGTTGCCCGCCGCTTTGCGCCTCCGCAAGTTCCTTCCATTTGCGCGCCACCTGGTCAATCGGTTCCCCCGGCTGATTGCCATATGCGATATTGATCGTGAACGTATCGTCCGGTGCGCTCTCCCCTCCTGAGCCGCAGGCGGAAAGAAGGAGAAGAAAGATCAGCAGCAGCGCAGCGGGCTTCCGCTGTTTCAAGCGATGCATAACCATCGGTTCCCCCTCAGCCGTTTTTTGGTAGCGTTTTCATTTCCTTGTACTATTTTATCATCATTTTTCGATATAAAAATAACCTTTTTTGACCTAAACATACCTTTTGATGAACTACAGCAGCGTCATAAAACCGGCCGGTCGTCTGAATATGTCGAATAATCGGGGTTGGGGGCGGGTCAAGCTGCTTATGGCAAAAAGCTTTGACTTTTCCCCGGGGGAATCGTTTATAGTCAATTGCAGGGAGGCGATGCCATTATGAAGATCAAGGAAGCGGTAAGACTGACCGGTTTGACGCGCAAAGCGATCTACTACTACGAACAAGCGGGCCTGCTCGCTCCGGCCACCGATTCTTCCAATCAATACCGCATCTATACTTCGGACGATATCGAACGGCTGCGGTATATCCGCACCCTTCGCAGGCTGGGCATGCCGATACGGGATATCCAAACGATGCTGCAGCATCCCGAACAGGCTGTTTCTCTACTTCGAAAACAACTGAAACGGATCGAAGCGGCAGCGTCCGAACTGGAACTTTGCCGCAGCGCCCTGTCGGTCTTGATCGAAGCGGCCGAACAGGCGCCGGAAGACGGCGGCCGGTCGCGGATACGGGAGGCGGACCTTTGGGCCGACGCGGCGGAACAGGAACGCAAACGGCGGGACGACTATATGCGCCGCAAGCTAATGGAGCTGTTCCCCGGAACGATGGGCAAATTTATGGCCCTTCACTTCGGAGCGTTTCTGCACGAGCCCCTTGCGGGCGAGGATAAAGAATCGGCCTGGAAACGGCTTGTCGACTACGTTGACGGCATAGAACCGTTCGATATCCCCCCTGCCCTGGCCGCGCAAATCGACCGGATGAGCGAGGCAGAAATCGAAGAAGCAGCAGCCGCGTACCGGGAATCGCTGCAACGCTTCATATCGCCGACGGAGCCGGAATACGAATCGCTGAAGGAGGAAATGCGCCGGCAAGCCGAACAATTCGGGAAATTGCCGTTCAACCGGGAACAGGTCGCGTTAACCCGCCAGCTCAAGGACAGTCTCGACAGAGCGGGCTTCTACGATGTGTTCGTTGAGCAAATGCGCATTCTGAGCGCCGACTATCGGAACTATCTGGAGACGCTCGGGCGACTTCAACGGGATTTGAACTTGCGCTACGACGACTATGGCATGCTGACGATCTGAATGCCGGACGGCGATATTCGATCTTCCGCCGATACGATGCTGCGACGCATCGTATCGCGGTATCCGGAAAAGATCCGCTTGACACCGCAATTGCTATACGTTATGATCGATTCAAAACATATGTTCGCACATTGTGGGAAGCACCCGCAAGCAAAGGATCGTTCTACGGTCCGGCTTGCGGGTGCTTTTTTGCCGCAATGGCGCGGCATGACGGGAGGTAGCGATAATGCGCAGCAAATGGTCGGCCGTCGTCTTGATTCTTCTTTTTCCATGCTGATTCCGGTTGGAAGCGAAGTTTCCGCCGCCAAGCTGGCGATGACCGAATCGGTCGCCGCCAGATTGGACGGAACGGTCGCCGCCGCCTCCGGAACGTTCAAATCTCGTCTTCGCACCGATTACGACAAGCTGGCTTTGCTGCAGAAGAAGGAGCTGCAGCTGGACAGCGACTTGAAGTCGGCGAGCGCCGCCAACAATCAATACGCGGCCCAGGTGCGGAAGCGGATCAACGAAATTGGCGCAGCCCGAATCCGGCAGCTGGAGACGGCCATTCAGAAGACGACCGACAAGTATCAGCCGGTGTTCGCCACGTATGACGCCCTGCGCGACAGCGCCGATCTGGCCAAATCGCTGGGTAACAAGGAATTGGCCGCCGCCATCCGCAAGCAGGCGGACGGCATGAAGCCGGCTATCGAGCTGGCCCGCGCGGACATTCGCAATCGCAAGGAGCAGCTGACTGCAGCCAAGCGGGAAATAGCGAAGCAGAAGAGCGGCATCCGCGACATGTTGAAGGAAACCGATGCCGTCAAAAACGGATCAGCGCGGAGCGAAAAGCGGTCGCGGCTCTGAACAAGCAGCTGTCGCCGGCCTGGAGCAACTTTACCAAGGCGCTTAGCCGGAAGGATGCCGCGAGGGCGGCAGACGCGCTTGGCATCGTGCTGTCGCTGTGCGCCGACAACGTCAAGCTCAAGGAGAAGATGCTCGAAATGGAACGTTCGATCGGAAAGACGATCGCCAATGCCGACGCGCGGCTGCGAACCTTGCTCTGATCGCAGACGGATTGTCCGATTATCCGGTCCGGCTTGCATCGTGCCGATTATGCGCTACAATGGGGACAGCAGGAACGACCATGACAAGGAGAGATGGCTGTGGCGCAATATCGCAAGTTGGAGACGGACCGCGATTTTCAGGAGGCGATGGAGCGCCAGCATCCGCTGCGCGTATTCCGGGACGACTACGTCATCGATTCCGGCGGCGTCATCGTCCGCTTCGACAACAGGACCGTCGTCGTGCAGACGGGCGTTGGCGACATCGCCTACCATCCGCGGCAAGAGTGCGAATTTTTCGAGACGAGGCGCCGGCCGTCCTGAAGCGCAGCCGTTCCGGCCATTCACGGCGCGGAATCGGGTGCGACTGCGAGCGAACGAATGTTTAACGGCACAATACAGCGAAGAGCCGGCCCCGACGGATCGGGCCAGGCTCTTCGTTTTTTGCCGAGGGCAATCTTATACCCGGGATGCGCTGCCGGCGAAATAATCGGCCAGCCCGTTGGCGATGGCGACGACGGCATTGCGCTGGTACTGTTCGGTGCGCACAATCTTCTCATCCTTGGCGTTGGACAGGAAGCCCAGCTCCAGCAAAGCGGCAGGCCGGTCGTTTTCACGCAGCACATGGTAGTTGCCGAACGAAACGCCGTTGTTTTTCAATCCGATGCCGTCCGCCAGCCGTCTTGCGATCGCGCGGGCCAACAGCTCGTCCTTATCCGCGTAATAGAAAGCCAGCGTACCCGATGTATTTTTTGCGAGGAATTATAGTGAATGCTGATGAAGGCATCGGCCGCATTCCGTTCGCTGATGTCGACTCGTTCCGAGAGCTTCGGGTTGCTGCCGTCTTTCGTCCGCGTCATGATTACCTTCGCTCCGCGGGCTACCAGCTCGTCCCGCAACAGCTTGGCCGTCTTCAGATTCAACTCTTTCTCAATCGTTTCCAGCGTCGTGCCGATCATCCCGGGATCGTCGCCGCCGTGGCCGGGATCAATGACGATCAGCTTGCCCTGCAGCTTCCCGCTGCTCCGGGAGACCGGGGACGTCTGCACGGCCGGCGCGGCTCCGCCCATTTCGACGTAGGTTTGCGAAACCCACCCGGTCGTTCCGCCGACACGAATGTTCAGCCACCCGTTGTCGGCTTTCAACACGGTCAATTTGTCCCCTTGCTTCAATCCGGCAATAACGGGATGCGATGTGCCCGGGCCTTCGCGAACCCGGAGCGAGTCGGCCGTGACCGTGCCTTGCTGCTCCAGGTTATGGTCCGCTTTCCGAATCGCTGCCGGCGATGCTTTGCCGCCTTTGTCTCCGCTTGCCTTTTTCAAATAATAACCGGCTACCCAGCCTTCGACACTTCCGGCATCGATGCGATACCATCCGTACGACTCCTTCGTAACTTCTACCCGTTCGCCCCGGTTCAGCTTGCCGATTACATCGGCATTTTTAGACGGCTCGCTGCGGACGTTCAGATTGTCCGCGTTGACGATATAGGCCCCGGCGACACTTGCCTCGGCAATGCGAAATGTCGGAACGATCAGCACGATACAGAGGATAGCGGCAACCCAGTATGTTTTTCGCATAGGCTCTCCTTTGTTTCGTCGTCTTTCTACTCTATTTTCTGTTGCCGAAAAGTTTCCAGATCGAGTATACCAGAATCATGCGGGGCTGTGACCCTCCTAAACTCCTGTTTTTTAACGCTTGGAGTCTTATACGATGTCCAGCGGCAATTTGCGAGTGGGCGGAGGAAAGGCGCTATCGAGCCGCCGCAGCTCTTCTTCGGTCAGCATCAGCGCGCCCGCTTCGGCATTGGCCCATACGTGATTCTCGGAGGACGCCTTCGGAATGGCGATAACGTCCCCGCCGCGAATGCACCACGCCAGCAGCAGTTGGAAAGGCGTAATATTCCGGTCCGCGGCGATGTCCCGAACCGTCTCGTTATCGATCAGTCCTTTCCGGAGCGAACCGGCCTGCGCCAGAGGACAGTAGGCCATCGTCGGCAAGCGCCGCTCGCGCTGCCACGGCAGCAAATCGTACTCGATGCCGCGGGAGCCGGGATGATAGAGCACCTGATTGAGCGCGCACCCGGCCCCTTTCGGCGTTTCGAACAACTCTCGCATATCGGAAACGTCGAAATTGGAAACGCCCCAGCGGAGAATTTTCCCTTGCTCTTTCAGCCGCTCCATTCCTTCCGCCACTTCATCCAATGGGACACGTCCCCGCCAATGGAGCAAGTAAAGATCGAGCCGATCGGTGCCGAGCCGCTTCAGGCTCGCTTCGCAGCTGGCGGCAATCCGGTCCCGGCCGGAATTGTGCGGATACACTTTGGAAACGAGAAACACCCGGTCCCGCATCCCGGCAATCGCTTCCCCGACAAGCCGCTCCGACTCGCCTTCCCCGTACATTTCGGCGGTATCGATCAACGTCATGCCGAGCTCCACGCCCAGCCGCAGCGCCGCAATTTCCGATTGTCTGCTTCCGGGCTTGTCCCCGATGTTCCACGTCCCTTGCCCGAGGGCAGGCACTCGCGTACCGTCCGGCAACGTTACCGTCCGCTTCGCATTCGCCTCGGCAATCCGCATAATCGCTTCCCTATTTGCCATGCCGTTCTCATCCCCTTCCCTCGATCGTTTCTTTCAGACTTGACTCTATTCTATCAGGAAATACCGGTTTATGGTTGAAAAATACGATAAGCGGCTGTCGGCTGCATCGCCCGAAATTGGGCCGTATACAACTATTGACAGGAAAGATGCAATGTTGTATGGTTAGTTACATGAGTAATGAACCAGTTTGGTGGTGAACAGATGGAGTTTATGGTCGATGACAGCAGGCCGATTTTCGTCCAGATCGCAGAACGGATCGAAGACGATATCGTGGAAGGGCGATTGCCGGAAGAGTCGCAAGTGCCTTCCACGAACCAATTCGCTTCTTTCTATCGGATCAATCCGGCTACAGCCGCCAAAGGCGTCAATTTGCTGGTGGATCAGGGCATCTTGTACAAGAAACGGGGGATCGGCATGTTCGTAGCTCCGGGCGCGAAGGCACGGCTGATGGATAAGCGCAAGGAACGGTTTTTCGAGCAGTATGTGATGACCATGCTTCGCGAAGCCGAGAAGCTGGGCATTACCGTTAATCAACTGACGGAAATGATTCAGAAAGGGGCCAATCATCGATGACGGCTGTCGTAGAAGTGAGTCGGCTGACCAAGTCGTACCGCGATGTCACGGCGGTGGACGATGTCAGCTTTGCCATCGAGGCGGGGAAAATTTACGGGTTGCTTGGGCGCAACGGCGCCGGGAAGACGACACTCATGCAAATGATTACGGCGCAGGCATTTCCGACAATCGGAGAATTGCGCGTGTTCGGCGAATCGCCGTTCGAAAACAACCGGGTGCTGAGCCGCATCTGCTTTATCAAGGAAAGCCAGAAATATCCGGACAACTATCGCGTAGCCGACGTTCTCGATCTATGTTCCGACCTGTTCCCGAACTGGGACCGGGATTTCGCCGACCGGCTGGTCGAGGCGTTCCGTCTGCCGCCCAAGCGGCAAATGCGCAAGCTGTCCAGAGGGATGCTCTCCTCCGTCGGCATCGTCGCCGGCCTTGCCAGCCGCGCGCCGCTTACGATCTTCGACGAACCGTACCTCGGACTGGATGCGGCCTCCCGAAGCCTGTTCTACGAGTTACTGGTCGAGGATTACGCGGAACACCCGCGCACGGTCATTTTGTCCACTCACCTGATCGACGAGGTCAGCCGGATTCTCGAGCATGTGATCGTAATCAACGACGGGCGGGTGCTGATCGACGAAGAAACCGATTCTTTGCGCAACCGCGCGTTCACCGTCTCGGGCGCGACCGCCGATGTGGAAGCTTTCGCCAAGGGAAAAACCGTTCTTCATCGCGAAACATTGGGCGGTCTCGCATCGGCCATCGTAGTCGGCAATCCCGGAGCGGATGACCGGCAGCTTGCCCGATCGCTTCGGCTTGAGCTGGACAACGTTCCGCTGCAGCAATTGATCGTCCATTTGACGAGCCGCAAATCTTACGGCAAGGAGGCGAAAGCATGAGGAATCGAACGTCGACCGTCATCAAGATGCATCTGAAAGACCGGATGTCATGGTTTTTTATCCCATGGGTGTTCGTTCTGTCTTTCGCATTCGCTGTCAATTATACGATCAGCTTCTTTCTTGACGAAGACCTGTATACCGGCGGTCTGGCATCCATCATCATTTACACGAACGTGGTCGGTTTCATGACATTGCATCAAACGTTTCCGTTCGCGCTCGGTTACAGCATACGCAGAACGGACTACTTCCTGGGCACGGCGGCGACGGTTGCCGGCTTCAGCGCCATTTCGGCCTTGCTGCTGGCGTTACTGTCGGTCATCGAAAGCCGCTGGATCGTCAACTGGGGCACCGGTCTCCATTTCTTCCATTTGCCTTATCTGTCCGACGGCACCGTTTTGCAACGTTTCTTCATCTTCTTTATTGTCTTGCTGCACATGTATTTCCTCGGCTTCGTCCTGTCTTCCGTTCATAGACGGTTTCGGATGACCGGGATATTGGCGGTGTTCATCGCCTTCCTGTTGCTCAGCGGCATCTTCTCGTTCGTCATGTTAAAGTACAACCTCTGGATCGACCTGTGGAGCTGGCTTGCCGGCCATACCGCTTTCCAGCTGTCGTTATGGCTGGTTCCGCTCGTCGTCCTGTATGCGGCGCTCTCCTATTGGCTGCTTCGCCGGTCCGCGGCATAACTTCCCCGGCCTGACAACACCGTCAGGGCTACGGCCCCGACGGTGTTTCTTTTATGCCAACGCAACTTATATTAAATACCGGAAATAAATGTAAACGGCGGACAGGACAATCGACATGATCATGAGCGGAAAACCGTATTTCAAAAATTTCAGGAACGTAATCGGATATCCTTCTTTGGCGGCCAGACCTGCCGTAATGAGATTGGCGCTCGCGCCGATCAGCGTGCCGTTGCCCCCGAGGCAAGCCCCGAGCGCAAGGCTCCACCACAGCGGCTCCAGATTGTCGATTCCCATATTGCCCATCTCCTGAATGAGCGGAATCATCGTTGCAACGAACGGTATGTTGTCCATAAACGCCGAAAACAACGCGCTCATCCATAAAATCAGCATGGATGACGCCGCAAGGTCTCCTCCTGTCAGCTCGATCGCCTGCACGGCCAAGCTGCGGACGACTCCGGTGTCGACCAGCGCGCCAACAAGCGTAAACAGGCCGACGAAGAAGAAAATCGTCGTCCATTCCACGCGGGTCAGCGCTTCCTCCATCGCATGCTCGCCGGCAAGAAGCAGCAGGATGAACGCGCCGGCCAGCGCCACGACGGAAGACTCGACATGCAAGAGCTGATGCAGAAAAATCCTGCGATCGTCAAACCGAGCACAATGAGACAACGGATAAGCAGCGGCCGATCCGTAATCAGCCCGCTGTTGTCCATCTCCATAATGCCGCGTTTGTTCGCCTCGGACGTTGCCATCTGCTTGCGGAACATAAAGATGAAGAGCGGAATATGTGCCGCCATAATGATGGCGACGATCGGCGTCAAATGGTTGATGAACGCCATGAACGTCAGCTCCGGCACGGCGCTGCCGATCATAATGTTCGGCGGATCGCCGATCATCGTCGCCGTTCCCCCGATATTGGACGCCAAAATTTGCGAGAACAGAAACGGAAACGGATGAACGTTCAACTGTCTCGATATGCTGAACGTGACCGGCACAATAAGCAGCACGGTCGTCACGTTGTCCAAAAACGCCGAACAGACGGCGGTTACAACAGCCAGCGCCGCCATGATTTTGATCGGGTCGCCCTTGGCCCTTTTCGCCGCCCACACCGCCATATAGGTAAACACACCGGTCTTGGCGGTTACGCCGACGATAATCATCATGCCGATCAGCAGGCCCAGCGTGTTGAAGTCGATGTGATGCTCGATAGCCGATTCGACATCGACGATGCCGAGCGCGACCACGATCAGACCGCCCAGCATGGCTACGATTGTCCGGTGAACCTTCTCCGCTATAATCATCGCATAGGTGATCAGGAAGATGCCTATTGCCAATAATGCCTGATGATCCGTCATAACTCCTTCACCGATCCTTCAGTTCGCTCGATTCGCTGATGCCGCATCTTACAGCGGCCAATTTCTGCGCGGCTTGTAGCCGGCGTTCTCCAGAAAATCCCGTTCGGTCTCCGGCGCAAGCCCGGACATCGGAATACCGGCGGATCGGGACACGACCAGCATCCGGCATGCCATCTCCAACGTCTGCAGCGCCATCCGCGTCTCGCGAATCGTCGTGTCATAGACGAGCACGCCATGATTTTCGAGCAGCAGGATGTTGGCCTGCTTCGCCTTCGCCCGCACCCCCTCGCCGAGCGCTTCGCTGCCCGGATGATGGTACGGAACGCGCTCCACCTTCTCCAGATAGTACATCGTCTCCACGAACCAGTTGGACGGGATTTCGATTTTGGAGCAGGCTACGAGCGTGCTGTAAAAAGGCGACGCGTGCAGCACGGCGCCGATTTCCGGCCGGCTCTCGTATACGGCGCGGTGCATCGGCGTTTCCTTGGACGGCTTCCTCCCCTCGGCGCCGTAGACGTTGCCGGACAGATCGCATTCGATCAGGTCGTCGTCGTCAAGCTCGCCGAGGAAGGTGCCGCTCGCGGTAATCAGATAGCGATCCCCGGCGGTTCTGGCGCTGATGTTGCCGGCATTGCCCCAGGCCAGGCCGTACTCCATCATATATTTGCCCGTATGCCGCAGCTGCTGTCGAATCAGTTGCTGTTGCGTCATCGCGAAGCAAACCTCCTATCTTTCATAACGATCATGATGATGCGAAATGGCCGCCTGAAGCGGCCATTCGTTGCCGGATCTGCAAATTCCGGCGATTACTTGAGCAAATTCGGAACAAACATCGAAAGCTGCGGAATATACGATATAAGCAGCAGCGTAATAAGCAGCGTCACGTAGAACGGCAGCATGCCTCTCGTAATTTGCAGCAGATTGATTTTGGCCAGCTGCGACGAGATGAACAAGTTGATGCCGAGCGGCGGCGTGCACATGCCGAGCGCCAGATTGACGATCATGATGATGCCGAAATGAACCGGGTCGATGCCGAGCTGTACGGCAACCGGCGCCAGCAGCGGAGCCAGAATGATGATCGAAGCGTTCGTCTCCATAAACATGCCCACAAGGAGCAGGAACAGGTTGACGAGCAGCAGGAACACGATCGGATTGTCCGAAATGCCGATAAAGAAATTGGCGACATCTTGCGGAACCCCTTCCCGCGTCAAGATCCAGCCGAACAGGCCGGCGCTGGCCAGAATGAACATGATGGCCGATGTCGTGACGACGGACGAAGTCAAAATGCCCAAAAGCTGCTTCAGCTTGATCTCGCGATAAATGACGACACCGACGATGAACGCGTAAAGCACCGCAATCCCGGCCGCTTCCGTCGCGGTGAAATAACCGCCGTAAATGCCGCCGAGAATGATGACCGGCATAAGCAGCGCCAGGAACGATTCCTTGAACGCTTGCCACAGCTCTTTGCCGGATTTCCGCGTCTCTTTGGCATATTTGCGCTTCCTTGCGATAATGACAACGGTCATGATCAAGGACAGCCCGATCAGAATACCGGGGATAAGCCCTGCCATAAACAAATCGCCGATCGACGTTTCCGTCGAAATGCCGTATAGAATAAGCGGGATGCTCGGCGGAATAATAACGCCCAGCTCGCCGGACACGGACTGTACCGCCCCGGAGAAATTTTTATGATAGCCGCGGGCGATCATGGCCGGAATGAGAATGCTGCCCAGTGCGGCCGTCGTCGCCGCGCTCGATCCGGAAATCGCGGCAAAGAACATCGACGTGACGACGGTAACGATAGCCAGGCCGCCGGAGAAATGGCCGGTCAGCGCGTTGGCGAAAGCGACGAGCCGTTTCGAGATGCCGCCGTATTCCATCAACACTCCGGCAAGAATAAAGAACGGAATCGACATCAGCGGGAACGAATCGGTCGATGTAAACGACCGCTGCACGAGAACGGTAAGCGGCGTGCCGCCATCCCACCAGATCGCTACTGCCGAAGCCAAGCCCATCGAGATCGCAATCGGGACGCCCAGCGCGAAAAACAGAATGAGGAACCCAAATAATACAACGCCCATTTACTGTTGCTCCCCTTTCTTCAGCACTTCGGCGATCTCGGAAGTTTCCACATGATCTTTGGTCATAAATTCAAATATGACCGCAATCGCATTCAACAGCATCAAAGCGGCGCCGATCGGAATCGCCATATAAGGGATATTCATCGGAATCCCGAGTGCGGCCGAATGTTGCCGTCCGACAATACCCATCATATCGTTGCCCTGTACGAGCAGAATGATAAAAAACACGATCGAAATGAGCATCGTCGCAATTTTAAGCACTTTGCGCGCTTTCGCGCCGACGCTTTCGGCAACGACCTCAATGGCGATCATCCGGTGCTGGCGCAGCGCCAGCGGCGCGCCCAGAAACACCATGTACACCATCAGGTAACGCGCCACTTCCTCCGACCAGGTCAGCGGCGAATGGAATAAAAACCGGCTAAAGATTTGCGCGATAATAATGACGGACATAGCAGCCAGAATAAGGCCGACGATTATGCCTACAACCTTGTTTATTGCATCAATCCATTTCATCACTGTCTGCATACGGTTTGATCCTCCCGAGTGAACAGGAAAGCCGGTGTCCCTGGAAGGACATCATACCCGGAACACCGGCCCGTACCCGTCGATTGGGTTATTGAGTGTTCACAATGCTGTCATACAATTCTTGACCGTATTGCTGCGCAAATTTGCCGTGCACGGTTTTGGCCGCTTCCATGAACGCTGCCGTATCCGGCTCGACAACCTCCATGCCGCTTTCTTTGAGCAGCTTCAGCAGCTCTTCTTCCTGCTTGGCGACCAGGTCGTTCTCGAATTGCGTCGCTTCCTGCGCCGCCTCTTCGATCGCCTTCTGCTGTTCGGGCGTCAGCTTCTGATACGTAATATCGCTCATCGTCAGCATGACGTAACCGTAAACGTGGTGGGTCAGCATGAGATATTTTTGCACTTCCTGAATCTTGTTGCTGGCAATGAGCGCGAACGGGTTTTCCTGCGCGTCGATAACGCCGGTTTGCAGCGCCGAGTAAACTTCGCCGAACGCCATCGGCGTCGGAGAGGCGCCCATCGCCTTCCAGGCTTCGATCGATGCCGGAATTTCCGGAACGCGCAGCTTCAGACCTTTCAGATCGGCCAACGTTTCGATTTTTTGTTAGCCGTCAGTTCGCGCGGACCCCTTACCCAGAATTCCAAACCGCGAATTTGCGCGTTGTCGAGCAGATCTTGTTTCAGCTGCTTCCCGATATCGCCATACAGCACTTTCTCCAAATGCTCCTGATCGCGGAACAGATACGGCAGCTCCAAAATGCCGTACGGCTCGTAGAAGTTGGACAGTACGCCTGCTACAAGCGCAAAGTCGACAGAACCGAGCTGCATCCCTTCAATCAGGTCGCGGTCATTGCCCAGCGTGGAGCTGGAATACACTTCGACTTCGACGCTTCCGTTCGTCTTCTCTCTTACAAGCTCGGCAAACTTCAGCGCGCCCAGGTGCCAGGCATCGGTGTCACCGGCGATATGTCCGAGCCGCAACGTCACTTTCTTGCCCGTGCCGCCGCTCTCTCCCGTTTCGCCGGAAGTTGCGCCGCTCCCTTCTTTGCCGCCTCCGTTGCCGCAAGCTGTAGCGCTTACACACAGGATCAGCGCCAGTAATAATGCAATTGTTTTTTTCATGCTGTTGACCTCCCCATGTCATTTAAGAAAGTAGAGAATATAGTCCGGCTTCACTGCGCAGCGGCGTGAAGCCAGCCTTTCCAGGTTCGATTAAAAGGTAACGAGTACTTTCAGGGACGAGTCTTCCTTCTTGTCGACCAGCCTAAACCCTTCGGCCGCTTGCTCGTAAGGCAGCTTGTGCGTCACGAGCACCTCTTCGTTGACCGCACCCGCGCCGAGCAGATCGATGGCCGTTATCGTGTCTTCGCGGGTATAGGTCATACAGCCGACAATTTCCTTCTCCTGATTTTGCAGGTTGTGGATATCGAACGTCTGGTTGCCGTGGAACATCGCGATCGTGACCATCCTTCCGCCTCTGCGCAGCAGCCGCAGCGACTGATCGATAATGTTCGGAACGCCCGCAGCGATCAGCACCTTGTCGAATTCCCCGCCGACCAGCGCCTTCGCCTCGTCCATCCATTCTTGCTTGTTCGTGATGTTAAGCGTATGAGTCGCTCCCATCCGGCCTGCGCTCTCCAGCGCATAGTCCATGACATCGGTGACGAGTATCGTCGTGGCCCCGGCGGCCTTCGCCGCCGCCATGGCGAGCAGCCCGATCGGACCCGCGCCCAGAACCGCGACCTTGTCCCCGACCTGAATGCCGGCTTTGCGTACGGCATGAACCCCTACGGCGAACGGTTCGACCAGCACCCCTTGCTCGTAGCTCATGTCATCCGGCAGCTTGAACACGGTCACTTCCGGCGCCGCGAAATATTCCGCCATCGTGCCGTACCAGCCGCCTACGCCGGGCGCCTTGCGATCCGCGCAATAATTGACTTCGCCCCGGAGGCAGTATTCGCATTTGCCGCACCCGACCTGCGGCTCGACGGTGACACGGTCGCCCACTTTAAACTTCGTCACAGCCTCGCCGACTTGAACGATTTCGCCGGCGACTTCGTGCCCGATAATGACCGGCGGTTTCCGGAACGGATGCAGCCCTTTATACGTGTGAATGTCGGACCCGCAAATGCCGGCGACTTTCACCTTGATGAGCACTTCGTCCGGTTTTATTTCCGGTTTCTCTATATCTTTAACAACAACGCTGTAACTATCCTCCACATAGACGGCCTTCATCAGCGGTTTCCCTCCGTTTCGGTCTGATCAACGATGTCTCTCTAAATAAAAGCTTTTGCTTCGAGTGCTGCAGATGATCTCTCATTCGTTCGACGCTCGCTTCGTCGCCCCGCTTCAGCAATTCGAATATGTCGCAATGCTCTTTATAAAACCCTTCCATCCGATGCGGATCTTTCCGCAGATGGCGCAGCGTAATGCGCAGCAGATGATCCTGGTAATTCAGAAGCACCCGGTAAATTTCCTGATTTCCGGTAAATTCGCATATGAGCAGGTGAAACTGATGATCGGCCTTCGCGAACGCTTTGACATCCAGCTTCTTGACGACTTCTTCGGTTTCCCGCAGATTCGCCTCCAGACGTTCGCTCTGCTCCGCGGTCAACCGTCGCAAAAGTTCGCGAACGTTATGCGTTTCCAGCGCGGTCCGCAGATCGTAAATGTCCATGATGCGGTCCAGCGCCAAATCGTTAATAAAAATGCCCTGCTTGGAGGAAACCGTCACGAAGCCTTCCGACTCCAAACGGGTGAGAGCCGACTTGATCGGCGTTTTGCTCATCTGCAGCAGCTCGATCAATTCGCGCTCCGACAAGAAACGTCCCGGCTCGAATCGCTCATCCAAAATTCTTTCCTTGATTTCATCGTAAGCAATGTCTTTTAAAAGACGGGCTCCCGACCCTTTTGACTTGTCCATTCCTCCAACCTCCTCTGTCTGTCGTCCAATCGCTCTTCCCTCAATTCGCGGCCGCGTCCCGGACTTTGGCAAAATAATCCGGGCTTCCGAACTGTCCGCCTTTCAGCGCCAGCTCGACGCCGTCCATTCTTTCGTCCTGCGAGTAAACGCGGCACAGCGGCGCCCCCGGCGATATCGGCGCCAGCATTTCGAGACCGTAGATGCCCATCTCGCTTGTCACGAACCCGGAGGTGTCGCCGCCCGCGATCACGACTCTGCGCAGTCCGGTTTCCAGCATGATGCGCTTCGTCCAACGTCCGAGCTGGCGTCCGATATATTCGCCGGACTGCGAACCGTTCACGCCGATGGCCGCCAGCCGCTCCCGCGTCGCCTTGATCGCCTCGTCGTCAGGCCCGAGCGCGGTGTAGAGCACGACGCTCTCCCCTTCGTTCAGCCACCGGATCGCTTGTCCGAGCAGTTCCTCCGGCATACGGTCCCTGTCGGCGATCGCTTCGACCGGAATTTTGATCCCGCGGAAGCCTTGGCCGAGCGCCGTCTCGATTTGCCGCTTGCTGACCGCCGAGGCGCTGCCCGATACGGCCAAAATCCGGTCCGCCGGGACGATCGATGCGCCGCCATCGGCCGTTTTCCGCTTCGCTCCCGCAATGCCGGCCTGTTTCCAGTATGAGGTCAGCGCATATTCGACGCCGGAGGACCCGACGACGAAGCGGGGGCCTTGGGCCGCATCTTCCCATATTAATCGGGCGCTGAGCGCCAGACGCTCTTCGTCCAGCACGTCGAACAGCAGAACGGACGGCTTCTCCTCCAGCTTTCGACGGAAACGGGCGGCAACGGCGTCCGCATCCCCTTCCAGCTCGAGTATGTTCATCAGGCCGATCTCTTCGTCAAGCTGCTTGCGAAGGTGAAGCCGGAGATCGGCTTCGTCCATCGGCGTGACCGGATGGCGGGACATGACCGGATGACGGTCGAGCCGGTAAACTTCGCCGTCCATGCGCGCGAAATGCTGGCCGAACAGCGTATACCGTCCGAGCGCAGGTGCGCCGACAAGCAGCGGCACGGTCGTCTGACCGGCGAAGAACGGCCGCGACACCCGAATCGCCTCGCCGATGCTGCCGATTTCCGGCGAGGAATCGAACGTCGAACACGTTTTGTAATGCACGATCGGCGCTCCGATACGCGACAACCGCTCCATGACCGGCCGCACTTCCCGCTCCAGCTCGCGCGGCGTCTTGGCCCGGCTGGTGCCGGCGACGCCGACGCAGCGAATGCCTTCGAACCGCTTCAGCATGTCCGGGGTCGGCGCCTCGAGAAACAGCATGGTGCGGTAGCCGCCGAGCGCCAACGCTTCCATCGCATCGGTCGATCCTGTGAAGTCATCCCCGTAAAAGGCAAGAAGAAGCTGTTGTTCTGTCGTCATGGTTTCCCCTCCAAGTTGATGCTACTTCTTCCCGAACGTGCGGATCGCCGCCTGCAATTCCGGGCGGGAGCGCGCATACTCGTCTAGCTCGATGCCCTGCACGGCCGCCTCCCAGCCCTGGCGCATGCTGCGGACGCCTGCGGCAATCCCTCCGGGATGGGCCAGAATGCCCCCGCCCGCCAAATGAATGACGTCTTGCGTCGGCACCGCCCGGTACGTCGGAATTGCGCTGCCGGCCCATTGCGCGGAAGACAGTACGGGCATCACCGTGTAGCCGCCGAACATCGGCGTCAGACAATCCCGGATCGACTGTGCGACCGACTCGTTGCTCTCCGCGAATTTGCTGTTCAGCCCGTTCGTATGCAGATGGTCGACGCCGGCAAGCCGGCACAATTTCTGGTACGCGGTAAAGCTCATCCCGAGCAGCGGACAGCGGGTCATGGCGCCCCATTGATTGCGGTGGCCGTGAATCGGCAGCTCGGCATACTGGCGCAGATGGGCAACGCCCGCCCATCCGACGCTGTTGATGCTGACCATGACGCAAGTGCCGCCCGCCTTCGCTACGATATCGTGCCGGCGCCGCATCTCGTCGATATCGCCGCTAATGTTGAACGCGTACATCATCTTCTTGCCCGTCCGGTCGGCGGCCCGCTCGATTTCTGCCATCACCGCGGCGACCCGCTGCTCAAACGGCGCGGCCGGCGGATCCCCGCACAGCTCGTCATCCTTGACAAAATCGAGCCCCGCTTCCGCCAGCTCCCGAATAAGCGGGCCGTACTCGGATATCGGCAAGCCGATGCTCGGCTTTACGATCGTCCCGATGATCGGGCGGTCATGCACGCCGGCCAGCCGCCGCGTTCCTTCGATGCCGAATTTCGGCCCCGGGTAACGCGCCGCGAACGCTTCCGGCAGCTCCAGATCCGTCAGCCGGAGTCCGGAAAATTCCCGAAGCTCGTACAAGTTGCCCGCTACGGTCGCAAGCAGGTTCGGCAGCGAAGGACCGAAGTTGTGCAGCGGAAAGGACAGTTTCACGATCGCTCTCCGATAGACCGGCTTGTCGATCCCCGGCGGCACGTAACATTCCGGAAGCGAAGGCCGGTCGTATTCGCCGATCTGTTCCAGGCCGACGATCTGCGCGCCGTGTTGCGCTTTCAATTCCGGCGTCTCGCCGGGCACGGCAATAAACGTTCCCGTCGATTGCTCGCCGGCCATCGCTTCCGCCGCTTTCTCCAGCGGGTAAGGCGTCTCGATTAGATATGTGGCAATGACTCGTTCATTATGCAAATCAGCACCATCTCTTTCCCGGAACCATAAATCCATCTTAGATCTATCTTAGATCTATGTGATATCTATATTAGTTATACCGCTTTCAATTGTCAAGCCGTATCTTTTTTTGTCCAATTTTGTAAAAAGAAAAAGAACAGCCGGTCGGAGACGATGCTCCGCAGGCTGTTCGGGTTCAAACGAACATGACCGCCGTTATACGGCAAACGAGACGGAACCGATCCGGGCGATAACAGAACCGGTCCTCCCGCTCAACCGGCGAATGTAATTGAAATCGGGCCGCAGCACAGTATCGGTCAAATAGGCGGGGATGACGCTCCCCGGTCTTCTTCTCCGGTTTAACGTTTCCAAAATGGCTTCGCCCGTCCGAATCCCCATGCCGTGGCCGAAATAGAGGTTATCGCCGAGCACGACGGCATTCTCCCCCTGCCATTCGGGCGTTGCGGGATTGAAATCGGGATTTTTGAAATACAGAATGTCCCCGATATTCGCCTCGTTCAGGTTATTCGTCGTAATCAGGCGCAAATCGCTGTCGTACTGCCAGTCGTACAGCAGCAAATTGGGGAAATAATAGTCAAACGCGGCGTTCCCGATCATATCGAGCGTAGCCTTGTACAGTATAATCACCATAGCCGTAGCGCACTCGAAAGCATAAAGGCGGCCGTTCACAAAAATATCGCGCAGGCCGTCCGAGGGCCTGACGCCGCTCTTCAGCCTGATCCCGCCGTTGGCGTCCACACTCCAGTATTGCGGATTGGCCCGGGAATATTCGAAGACGGCGAAGGCGGCGCCGCTGGCGTTCATCGCCCGGGAAGCTTCCGCAATCCGGCTTCGCATGTTCAGCTCGAACACGAGCGCTTCAGGAGAACTGTAACGGTAGACGACCGGACTTCCCAGCTTTTTGCGCAGCATGCTTCTTTCCAGATCGGACTGAGCAAGCCGGACGATCTGTTGTTCGCTCAGCCCGGGAACGATAATCATGAACACGCACCTCCATCTTGAAGTTCGGCATATAGGTTATTGTACGTGCGCGTCACGATTTGGTGCAGTAATTCGGCATTGCGATTGGCATTGCGAATTGGTACTGCGACTCGGTGCTGCGTCTTGATGCAGCTTTTGGTGCACCGATTGGTGCAGCGGTTTGGCACAGCGATACGGTGCAGCGGTTTGGCCAGGCCGTCACGCAACCGTGCCGAGCATCTCCCGGATAACCGGCTCCAGGCCGTCCGCCATTTGCATCAACCCGAGATCGGTCGGATGAATGCCGTCAACGGTGCAGTCCTGGCCATGACGGCGCAATAGCGTTTCCCCGTCGAAAAAGCGGATATGAGCATCGCCGGCTTCCCGCAGCGACCGGACCAGCTCGATTTGCATCGCTTTGCGTTTTTGCTGCATCTCTCTTGCCTTATCGTCAAACAACTGGTTGGCGAACAGGATGCGGGAAAGCACCAGAATCGGCACTTCGGGATGCGTTTCCCGGTAAATCCGGATAAACTGCGGCAACGTTTCCGCATAGAGCTCCGGCGATACGCTGTTCGCTTCGTAGTCAAGCACGAGACAGGCCGGATCGGAAATAGCCGCGATATTGCGGGCCACTTCGGGCTCGCCTTTGCCGCTCCCCGAAAAGCCCAGATTGATGAACTCCATATTGATCCGCCGGCTCAGCACGTTGGTATAGCACATGCCCGGACGGGAAGCGCATGCCCCTTGCGTAATGGACGTGCCGTACACAATGATTTTGCCGCTGCGGTCATAAGCGGGAGGCGCCTCGATCGCAGCTTCCGGCGCGAGGCCCACCGACACCTCCTCCACGCCCTGGTACAGCGGGAAATTCAGCACAATCGTACGCATCTTGCCGGACCCGTTCTCGATCAGCACCGCTTCATATTCCGCCTCGTCGGCGCCGAATCTCGCCGTGCTCCGGTAATGGAGGGCGCCTTCCGCTTCCTCGTAGCAATCGAAGCCGGACTGACCCGTGGCGGGCATATGATACATGTCGGACGGTCCCGCAAGGCGAACGCGGATCGCCAGCCGGGAAGAATCGGTGCGGAACCGGATTTGCCCGCCGGCGGTATGGCGGGCCAGATAATCGACCGCCTCCGGCAGCGGATGCGGCGGCACGACAGGGAATCGCCGATAGATGCCCTCCTCATGCAGCCAGGCAAAGCCGGCGACCGCGATAGGCGGCCGCAGCGGATCGTGCCAGGACCAGCCGGCTGCGCCCAAGCTCATGCCCCAAACCTCCCCATTCTCGGAATGATCGTGAAAAACGTGCGCAATGGCCGGTCCGTTCGTTATTGCCGAATCGTCTTGAAGCCGTACTGGAAGTCCCACGGACGGACGAACTTCGCGTCGCCCGGCAAGTAGATGGTGACCAGGCCGCGGCGGCCGCGGTCGCTGCGGTTCGGAAAGCTGCGATGGATCGTCAAGGAATGATGGAACATCGCCGATCCCGCTTTCAGTTCGACCGGGACTTCCCGGCTGGAATCGACATCCTCTTCCGCCAGCCCGTATTTTGGTTACCGCCGAACTCCCGGTGCGGAACGAGCGACCGGTGCGTGCCCGGAATCATATGGACGCAGCCGTTCTCGACCGTCGCATCGTCAAGCGCCACCCAGCAGCTGATCATGTTGTAAGGCTCGACCTGCGTCCAGTAAGCGTGATCCTGATGGAAAGGCACTTCGCTGCCGTGATGGGCGGGCTTTACAAACATTTGGTCGGTGTACAGCTTGATATGCCGGCCGAGCAGCGATTCCACCACATCGACGATTTCCGGACGGGTCGCATGGTTCCAGAAATACGAATGATTATGACACAGATGAAAAGCGACGCGAATTTTTTCCCGTCTCGGTATGTCGTCTTTCCCGATCGTTCCCGGTTCGAATTGAAGCTCGAAATCGTCGCGGCCCGTGTCCGCATCCGGCTTCAGGCGGCCGTCCAGAACGGCATCGGTCATGTGCCGGAGTTCTTCCAGCTGCTCCGGACTCAGCAGATCCGGCACGACCAAAAAACCGTTTTCATGAAAGCTGTTAACTTGTTCTGGCGTCAATTTCATCTCGTTCGATCCCTCCATCTTTCATATCTCCTCCTTTATTATAAAAGAAATTCACTGCCTAAAATATATAAAATGACGAAATTTTTT
>NZ_BOVJ01000039.1 GCF_018403665.1 Paenibacillus cisolokensis | reverse complement strand
GGCGGAAGGGCGCCGCGGAGCCGTGGCGGCCGCGGCGTCTTCCCCGCCGTCCGCCGCGCGGCGCAGCACGGCGACGAAATGGCCTTCGCCGCGCGCCCGATGCGGCCAGATCCGTTCGGTTCGCTCGAGCGTGAACGACGGGTGCCGCGTCAGGAAAGCCTCGATCGTATCTTCGTTCTCGGCTCGGTTGAACGTGCAGGTCGAATAGACGAGCGTTCCGCCGGGCCGCAGCATGACGGCCGCGTCGTCGAGTATGCCGCTTTGGCGTTCGGCGCAGAAGGCGACTTGCGATTCGGACCATTCCCGGACCGCATCGGGGTCCTTGCGGAACATGCCTTCGCCGGAGCACGGCGCGTCCAGCATAATCCGGTCGAAAAAGGCGGGGAAGCGCGCTGCGAGCCGGTCCGGGGATGCGCTGACGACGACCGCATTGCGGATGCCCATGCGCTCAATATTTTCGCTTAATATTTTGGCGCGGGCCGGATGAATCTCGTTGGCGACAAGCAGCCCTTGTCCCTGCATCCGCCCCGCGATCTGCGTCGTCTTGCCGCCCGGGGCGGCGGCCAGGTCGAGAATCATTTCACCGGGCCGGGCATCCAGCAGCTCGGCCGCCGACATCGCCGACGGCTCCTGGATATAGTATAAGCCGGCTGCATGCCAAGGGTGGGTGCCGGGGCGTGAAGACTCGCGGTAATAGTAGCCGTCCTTGCACCAGGGGACGGCTCGAGCCCGAATTGCTCCTGCAGGACGGCAAACAGCCCGGTGTCGCGCGGTCCGAACTTGAGCGGATTAAGCCGCAGGCCGTAAGTCCGGGGCTCGCCGTAACTGGCGAAAAAGCGCTCCGCCTCGCTCTCTCCGAGCATTCGCCGCATCTGTTCGATATAGCCGGCCGGCAGCCGGATGTCGTTCATGGTGCAGACACTCCTTTGCTTCCATCATAACGTTCGGTTCTTCGTCCAGTATATCAGTTGCATGCGGTGAACGCATCCGGCCGCTTTGGTCCCGTTCCGAAGCGCAAGCGGAAGTTCGGGCCGGGCTGGCGGGGAAACGATCATTTTGCCGGAAGCGGCATGCATCTTCCCCGCCGATATGGTATGCTGGTCCGGAGAGTATAGACGACGGACAGAAGGAAGGATGCGGCATGGACGGAACGCGACGGGCGTCGATTCGGCCGGGACTTACGGTCGATATCGTCTTGAAGAAGGATCAGCGGACAGGGAAATTGACCCGGGGCGTGGTGCAAGAGCTGCTGACCAACTCGGCATTTCATCCTCACGGGATCAAGGTGAAGCTGACAGACGGACGGGTCGGGCGCGTCAAAACGATCGTTACCGGCGGGCAAGGAGAGTGAGGGGCTGTGGCCTTCGGCATTTCCCGTCAGGAATTGAAAAGTGGAAGGAACAGGCGGCGCGCGGGGAAATCGCGTTCCTTACCCATTATTGGGTCGATCCGCGTTTTCCCGGTATCAGGACGGTCACCAAGGTCGGATGTGCGGATGTCGGCAAGCTGGCCGACTGGTGCCGGAAGAATGGGCTGAACCCGCGTTACATCCATATGCGGGATGACTATCCGCATTTCGACCTGCTCGGACCGGAGCAGAAAAAGGTGCTGATGCAGGAAGGGCTGCGGGATCATATCGAACGGTTCCGGCTGTGACGACAGCCGCTTTACGGGAGGGAACGGATATCGGAGAACGCTGCGGGAGAACGCGTACGGCTTGTACGGTTCCCTGAAAACACTGCTCTATAACATCGTAACTTAAGCTCGACATCGGCAGCGGTACGGGCGTGCTGCTCGAAAACATAGCCCGCAACCGCGTCCTTGTGTTCACCCCGAGAGGCTTCTTCCCGCAGCAGGGCGTCGATCATTTCGGGCTGCGCGGGGAACGCTGGCAGACGCATCACAGCGGTTGGAAGCCGGAAGAATTTGTCGAAATGGGTTGCGAGGTGCTGATGATGAAGCAGTTTCACGATGCCAGCAATAAAGCTTTTGTCGAGGCGTTCGGCGCGAACGGCAAACCGGTTGACGCTTTGCAGGCCTGGAAGGACCATGGACTCGACAAGTAGCGGCGCAAGCCGCGCATCCGTTTTCCGCTGCGGCGGGAGGCGGATTTTTTACCCATCCTTCTATCCATATACCCCAAATATTGGTATACTGATAGGATAGCAACAGCGTATTTCGCAAAGAGAAGGCGACCGCCAATGAAAATTCCGGAGCTGTATGAGCTTGAATATGTGTTCGAATGCGATGCCGCACGTTCGGATCCCGAGGTGCCCTGGTATTACGACTGCATCTCCTTTTCGCTTGCGCGGAACCGATGCAGGATCGATTTTTCGGTCGAGCCGGGCATCGGATGGGGGCGGGTGGCCATTTATGTCTTGGATGGAAAATGGTCGATCTTCATCTCGAAAATATCCGGGAGCTGGCGATTGTCAGAGACGGCGGATATGAAGGGCTCGTGCTCATTTTCGACGAAGGTCATGACGTGCAACCGCTTGAAATCGGGACCAAACCGGACATCCGGGTAAAATGGGGGACGTCGCTTGGCTTGTACCGGTAGCCGCTCGGCTTGTGCCGGTTGACTGAGCTGAGCGCTGCCGTCCGAAGGAGGCTGAGACGGGTATGGAGACGCGACTTTATATGGTTCGGCATGCCGAATCGCCGTTCGTCTTCGGCGAGGAGAAAAGCAGAGGCTTGTCGGAACAAGGGAACAAGGATGCCGCTCGGGTGGCCGAGACGCTGCGCGGCGTCGACGTCCATTATATTGCGTCCAGCAGCTATGCGAGAGCGGTCCAGACGGTCGAACCGCTGGCCCGGCTGAAAAATCTTCCGATCGTTACATATGATGCGCTGCGGGAACGGCCGATTAAAGGGCTGGACCGGAAAGCCTCCTGGGAGACGCTGGTGGCCGCGATCGAGAAATCGTTCGACGATGTGGACTATGCCCTGGAAGGCGGCGAGACGACGAGGGAAGCCCAGAGGCGGGCGATTCCGGTCATCGAGCAGCTACTGGCGGATTACGCCGGCAAACATATCGTGATCGGAACGCACGGGAATATTATGACGGCTATGATGCATTATTACGATCGGCGTTACGGCTTCGGGTTCTGGAAACGAACGACGAAACCGGATATTTATGAAATGGCTTTCAAGGGCAGCGAGTTGACAGGGATCAGAAGATTATGGTCCGACCCTTCGTGAAGCGGCCGGTCGCCCGCTCCCTTAAGGTTCTCGGGTTCGTGAATACGAGGGACGTTAGCTGAAATATGACAAAGGCGAAAGAAGGAAAACATATTGATCTCAATTCATAGGGTTGAATATGATCAGAAAACTACATTAAGAAATCTTCTAGAACTCTATAAATATGATTCTAGTGAGTTTGACCCTGAAGATGTAAATGAAAACGGTCTATATGAATATATGTATTTGGATCATTATTGGACGGAAGAAGGAAGGTATCCTTTTTTTATTCGAGTAAATGGAAAACTGGCTGGGTTTGCCCTAGTAAGAGAGATTGTAACTAATGATAATAACCAAACGAATTATTCGATGGCAGAATTCTTTGTAATGAAGAAATATAGAAATCAAGGAGTAGGTCAACAAGCATCTACTGAATTATTTAATAGATTTAGAGGTATTTGGAAAGTTGCTCAAATAGAAAGTAACAAACCAGCTCAAATTTTTGGAGAAAGACAATTGAAAGATATACCAATAACAACTACCAAGAAATTAGAGAAGATGATTGGGAAGGACCTATTCAGATATTTTCAACAGCAACTCGATGAAGAGTCCTACTTCATATTAAACTTTATTCATGCTTCGGCGCATTCGCGCCTCGGTCCGTTACAAGTTACCCTTTTAATCAGATTTAACTCTGAATAGCCTACAGAGTGAAAATAACCCAAAAAAAGCTACGGGATAGAAAAACTCTCCAGTTCATTGAGCGTATATATGTGAAACACTCAATACAATGGATTGGAGGGGTTCATTTGAAAGTTAGAAAGCTTTTTTTGCCACTGTTGTTCTTTGATTCCTCGGCGCGAGTATAGTTAGTGCTGAGTCCATTTCGCGACAAATTCGCGTTTGGGTTAATAATGGGCAACAACGAGCTTTATTTTTCGAAGCGATTCATAAAGGAGTGGTATAAAGGAATCGTTACATGGGATAACAAAACAAAAACAATCAATGTTTTTAACCCGAACGTCCACATGTTGACAAGAAGCATCGATACGATTTTCGGTGAAGTGAATCAAAATTCAAGGGTTACATTCAATGTTTTCGCACAAATTGACATTCTCAAAACGGATATCTCTGCCTTCAAAGTGACACTTACAGACCCGCATGGGCATGAAACTTTGATTGAGGAGCGCCGTGAAGGCAAAAAGATTTTCCAGATCGAGGGAAAGAGAATTTTGGATAAACAGCAAATACATAACATACAAGTTTGAGTATAAAGGGGTCTATACGGTACGTTTTTCAATGCAGCCTGTTGATGAAGAAGAGATGCATATTGTGTCGGAAAAAACTATTGTATCTAAATAATTCGTGTTTATCGACAATCGATCCGGCATATGCTGAACACGAATCAAGTCATGCGATGAAAGCGCCCCATAAACAGCAATTAAATTAATTTATTGTTGTTAGTTGTGGGTGCCGCCACTGTTCGCAAGCAATGTTCAGTACTGAACATGGGACTGAAAAGAGAACTGCAAGGTGTCGCTTGAACGTTTATCTGATGGAAAGCTCCTCTCATTTGAGAGAGGCTTTCGTTATTTAGGGAGCAGCTATCTAAGGCCGGATCGCGCCGTGAATGCGGGAACGTTATACGAGATTAACGCATATCATATTTAGAATAGAAATCCAAACAAATGTTCTTCTAAATATTGGTATATGATGGTATAATAGACGAGTACAATTGAATCTTGGGTACAAGAGAAAGTAAAAACCTACCCCAAGGTTCGCGGCCGAAGGTAGGTTTTAAGCCTCTAGACTTAGAAGGGAAAAACCCATCCAAGCCAATTGTGCAGCCGAGTGTTCCAGCACTCGGCTTCTTTATAAGATATGGTACCACAATCAAGTTAAGATTTGAATCAGTATACGCACATTGATTTAAGTACTTTTCAGGCAGGCGTTAACCACGTAGCTGAAATTTTTATATATTGAGTGGAGTGATTCAATGAAAAATAAAGGTACTGTTGTTATAATTGCTGTTGTTATTCTCGCGATCGGAATTATTGTCGGTACGTATATTGCCAAGTTGTCTGAGGACAAGGATACGGTAATTTCAGCAACACCTGTTGTTAACGAAAACGAAAGCTCGACACCAACAAGCGGGAATCGTTCGAGCAGTAAATACAATTCTGGAGATATAGTAGATATCGCTAAAGCGAAATTAGCACATTCAGTAGTGGCGGTCACAGATCGTTTTATGGACGCGGATGGTCATAGCTATGAAATCTTTAATCAACCGGATGATACAGTAAGCAGCATTGTTATTCATTTAAATAAACAATTTTCAACTCTGAAATACTCCGTTTTTAATAAGGCGATTTTAACGGGCAGCGGTTCGGAGGGGGCAAGCATTATAAGTGAATCCACGAAAGACGGAGAGCCAATTGGCAATCCAATCCTATCAGAAGTAGTGCCAGCAGATGAAATTTACCCTACAGATATCGAAGTGGATGTAACAGGTTTAGATTATGTAGTAGTAGTTGACCAAAAGCAAAATCTACAGACATACAATTTCATTGCGATTGCCAAGTGATGTTTAAGTAGTCCAGGAAGCCAATAACTCAGCTAACACCATATTCACGCTTCGGGCCATTCGGCCCTCGGTCCGGCAGAGGTATTTCGTGGAAACTGGATCAGGCGGACAACCCTGCGAACCTAATCGCGACGTGGCCGCCCCGTTGGGACTTAAGGTTCTCGGATTCGTGAATACGAGGGACGTTATGTGTAATTCCTGCAAGTGCATTAGGGGAGGGGGATTCAATGAAGACTAAAATAAAGCAAGAAGATCTTCTTTCTTATCATTAAAGCTGGTTATGCATTGAACCAATACTGCTCTCAGTACGAGGTAAAAGTCTTTCCTCGAAATCAGGACATACCTCGTCATTTAGACATGTCATATTAAATTTGAGATATATGCTCCCTTAATGGTTGCGAGACAGTGGTGGAAATATGTTGTTGGTTCTGCTCATTTCGAAGGCACAGGGGATAGTCTGGAAGCATGGAATGAATCAAGTCGCAGATATATAACGGAAGAACCGACGTTCTACGTACCTTCACCTGAGGAGTGTGTGCGGAGCAAGCCAGGCTATTTTTGCCCGCGTATGGTATGTATGTTCGTTGGTATTGGACCGCTTCCTTGCAATCCGTATGCCACTTTCTTAATCAACGTCTGGAACATGACGCTCAGAAAGAAATACAAGAGTATGCCAAAGCAATTCTCGAACTCAGCAAACCTATTTTTCCAAATTCATTAAAAGAGCTTGTAAATAAACACGAAGTATAAAAATCTTGTGAAGACTCAATGGAGTGAAGACGGTATCATATAAACCCTCCCAATGAAGGAGAAACGATCATGGGATATATCATGGATCTGCGGGAACAAGTTGGCTCAAGGCCGTTAATTATGGCCGGTGCATGTGTTTTGATTTTCAATCATGACTCTCATTTATTGTTGCAAAGAAGAACGGACAGCTTAGACTGGGGCACGATCGGAGGAGCATTAGAGCTTGGAGAATCATTAGAAGAAGCAGCCAGCCGGGAGTTATTCGAAGAAGCGGGGTTGACAGCTCGATCATTCAAGTTCATAACTCTGCTTTCAGGCAAAGATATGTACTATAGATATCCGAACGGAGATGAAATATATAATGTAATGGCTATATATGAAGCTATTGGTGTTCAAGGCAATCCAAAAGTTAATGACAATGAAGGACTTGAGCTTCGGTATTTTCATTAGATAAACGGATTGAAAATTTAAACCCGTTTACCGAGCATGTACTTAGAAGAGCGGGATACATAACGGAGTGGTAGCAATCTAACGAAGCATCGGGGCATAAGTCTTTGGAATATATTCAAATCGATTGATTCGCCCTACTCCATCTGCTTTTTTGATGATGATTTCGGCAATAATCAACAATAGTACAATGCTGCTGTAAAGGCCAATCGTGTAGCCTGCAGCATAAGCGAGGCCGAATCCCTGATGAAAAAGGAAGGTGACGAGATGAATGAGCATGTTCGTGTAACAAAAGACGTAACTTCGGATCATCCAGTTCCGGTGCCGGTCGATTCGTTTCATTTTGATGTGCACAAGCGCCGCAATGGTTATAATCAACCATATCGTATTCAGCACATTGAATCCTATGCTGCTGATTTTGCCTCCGGTGGCGTAAGGCGCCATATATCCGGAAGTTACAATGACAACCAGAACGGACACGAAATAAATGTAGCCGTTGACACGATGGAATCGGCGGCTTTTTTCAAAGAGACGATTTGAAAAGTTGAGCAGTCCTGCCGCCATGGCGATGCAGGCGAATGCGACATGCACGTACATCACCTTCAACCAGATCGGAACATTCAGCTCCCGCTGAAGTCCGGTTTTCCGGCTCAAAAATCCCCAGGCTTCCGGATCAATCATATAATTCTTTACCAAGGTGTGCAGGATAAATAGAACTGCAGTAAAGGCCACAAATCCGTATAACGTTTTTTGCTTCTTCATGGGTTTCATGTGATCACCTATCTCATCTCAGCTTCATCATGATTCCGGATCAGGACACACGTGTGCCAATTAATTTGGAGGCTGGCAGTATGCCGGCTTTAACGATTCCGGTCATGCGATCCCCGTCAGCGACAACCTCGAAATGCAGGTTTAAGCGTATCGGTTTCGTAACGCGCAGTGACCAAAACAGCTTGTTATCCTGAAGAAGAGGAGCCATAAATTCGACCGTCTCATCCCCTTGTGTGGCCTTGCCCCGGATCACTCCGTTCTTTATGGATATCGAGAGCCTGACCTTAAGTTTTCCGACTGGCGTTGCGATGGAAGTATCCCAATCCCCATGAAAGACAGACGCATGCGCGTTATTGTACCGCAAGGTGTCGCAAGTCGCCGCAGTCCGATTCGACACGATCAAGGATTCCTTGTCCGTCCTTGCCTTTTGAGAGCCGGGCGCCATTCCTTTCTCTCTCCAAACCGTTCCTCTCCGTTCGAATTCGAACAATTGCTCTACTTCATGTGCGATTCGCGGTCCAAGTTCTCTTTCCACCAAATACAGGGCTACATCGAGTCCCGAAGTGACGCCGCCGCCAGTCACCAGATTGCCGTCATCCACTATTCGTGCCGGGATGGGAATGGCACCGGTAGCTTCAAGTAAATCCATTCCCAGATGATGGGTTACCGCCTTTCTGCCTTCCAACAATCCCCCATGGCCAGCACCAGGGAACCGCCGCACAAGGTGGCGATGACAGTGTTTTTTGGTCGAGAGCCTGGCGAAGCAAACCAGTCAATTCTGTTTGCATGGCTCGGCTCAGAATAGCCGGTATCGAATTGGGTTCATCTCCTTCAACGTCTCCTGAAGCGCCTGGTACGAGAACAATATGCGCACGTTCGGGGTCCAGCCTGCCACTGGCTTCCATTTTCAATTCGTTGATGCCGCTGATCACGGGCCTTGGACCTTCGGCAGTGACAAACTCCACACTTAACCTGTTTTCGCTTTTCATCGCAGCCGCGCAAAAACTCATAGGGTGCAACGGCGTCCAGTAGGTCGAAACCGTCAAAAAGCACAATTTGGATCGTTAACAACAGTCATTCCCCCTTATGTTTCGTTGCCATTGATCATAACAAATGAATATCTCAAACGACGAAGTAAAATCATCACAAAACAATAAACAATTCGTCACAAAATGTAAGATTCAATTTGTGCTTGCAGAAAAATGATAAACTAGAGAACAAAGGCGGGATGTTGACGATGGCAAAAATACGATACTCGTCGTAGACGATGACCAAAGCATCGTGGAATTATTAAGAGATTTTTTTGAATTTGATCATTTCGATGTGATAACCGCTGGCGATGCCGCAGAAGCATTGTCTATGCTCCGGCAAACTTCGGTGGATTGTATTATGCTGGATGTCATGATGCCGGGACAAAATGGATTTGAGCTATGCCGTCAGATTCGGGCGGAGAGCAACGTTCCCATTCTTTTCTTAAGTGCACGCAGCGATGATGTAGACAAGATACGAGGACTTACGCTGGGGGGCGATGATTACATTGTTAAAACGGCTTCGCCAGGGGAGATTGTTGCCAGAGTGAAAGCCGTATTGCGACGATACTCCGGCCGGCAGGACACGAATGAAACAATTTTGGATTATGGCCGCATCAAGATCAACCTCTCCACCAGAGAAGTAATCGTGGAGGGGAAACATGTAATGCTTACACCGAAAGAGTATGAATTGTTACGATTATTGGTTGAGCATCCAAGACATGTTTTTTCATATGAACAATTACTTTCGAAATTTTGGGACGGAGTGGGCGATAGACATACGATTCGCGTCCATCTTAGTCGGCTTCGCGAGAAAATCGAATCCGATCCCGACCATCCACAGTACCTGGTCAACGTATGGGGAGTAGGCTACCGCTTCGAGGGAGGATAAAATGAGAACGCTCCGTATCCGCTCGTTTACTTTGCTTTGTCTCTTCTTCATCGTCTTTATGCCGTGGCTCTTTTTGTCGCAGCTCATTTCATGGAAACGAAAACGTTTAGCTTTGAAGAAAGCAAATTGCAAAATGAGATTCAGCAAAGGCAGCTTTCCGAGATGATTCGTTTGATTGAAATCAATGCGGACAAATGGAGGGATCCGCAATGGCAAAACCGACTGCATGACCAGTTGCGGCAAGCAAAGATGGATGTGGCCATTTTATCCGCTTCGAATCAGGAAATATTTCGATCCGATCCGGAGCGAAGCGGCGGTTCGACGGAACGGTTCTCCGTCATAGAGGATGGTCATGTTGTTGGGAAAATTATCATATATATGCCGAGGTCGAATGCGTTTCAAATGATGGCGGCGCTAGGCGGACTGTTGCTGGCTTTTTTGTTGCCGGCTTTGAAATGAGGAGGTTTCTCCTTAAGCCGCTTGAGAAGATGAGTGTTGCAGTCAAACAGATGGCCGCAGGGGATTGGGATGTGAAACTGCCTGTATCCAGAATTACGGAAATCGCCAAAGTTCGCGATGGATTTGAAATGTTGGTAGACGCTCTGCAAAAATCTCATCAAAAACAGGTAGAGCTTGAGGAAGAACGCCGATTCGTAATTGCTGCTGTTGCGCATGACTTGCGGACTCCGTTGTTTGCTTTACGAGGTTATTTGGACGGGTTGGAACAAGGAATTGCGCAATCACCGGAGAAAATAGCAAAATATGTGGCGGTTTGCAAGGAAAAATCCGCCCAATTGGACCGGTTGGTCGAGGATCTTTTCACATTTACAAAGGTGACGTATTTGGAGGAAAATCATAACAAACAGTCTGCTGATTTGAAGCTCGTACTTTTGAAGGCAATTGACAGTCTAAGTCCGCTTGCCAGTCAAAAGCACATTACCATTTCAATCCATACTGCAGACGATTGCATCATTAGCGGAGATCCGCACTTATTGGAGCGTGCTATGAACAATTTATTGGATAACGCGGTCAGACACGCGCCTTGCTATGGCAAAATTACGGTTCAATCTTTTAAGGATGGGAATAACGCGATTTTTTCCATACATGATACAGGTCCGGGTTTCTCTCCGGAAGAACTGCAGCGTGTTTTTGAACCGTTATATCGAGGCGAACAATCCCGGAATCGTGCGACTGGGGGCAGCGGACTGGGGTTAACCATTTCGCAAAGAATTGTAAGGCAGCATGGAGGCGAACTCACAGCCCATAACCATTCGGAGGGAGGAGCTTTGCTGACGGGCTGGATTCCGTTAATGGCTTGAGTTGCGGCGGGAGACTTTATCGAATAATAGGAGACAGGATCATGAAGAAGTTATTATTGGGATCTATCATTATTCTAGGAATGATAATCATATACTTCGTGATTTCAACATATCCGAGGGATATTCATATCAATGCAGAAGGAATGAAGTATAGATTAGGCAATGAAAATATAGGAAAAGAGGAATCTGTCCGAATAAAAATCGATGGTAAACTCTACAAAAGTATTGCGGGGAATAAAACATTTAAAGGAATTATTACCATTGAAGGCGAAGAAATACCGGTTCCGGAAAATCAAAGACAACTGGAGATTCATTTTCGAAAGGAACGTTATGGATCGGTTGTATATACTTATATAGAAGATGGAAAGCCTTATATGTTTAATTATGGCACTATTTATATTGATAAATCATTTAGCAAGGCTACTTTTACCGTTTTCGATCGAATGGATAATAATCAAGGAACTTGGAGTGCGGATAATGGAATCATGATTTCCGTACCGGCTTACGACAGGGGCGAAGCACTTGGCATATCTAATATGCTGATGAATAAATATCTTGATGGTTACGTTTTGAAATGAATAATATCAAAAACAAGCCAAGTTCACAGGAGAAAAAATCATTTTGAGTAGACGGTTTGCAATGAAATGGATGAGGTTAAGAAAGTGACATATAATGGAATTTATGAAAGAAAATCATATAAGAAGAATGGAAGCCGAAACCGATAAAGATGCAGTAGATTTTTATAGAAAGATTGGTTTTCACGTAACAACTTTAGGAGAAAAATATCCCGGAATAGAACGATATAAGTGCATATTGATAAGAGACTGAATCTGAAAATTGATTCAAGAAGTCACGCAGTGGGGCTATTGCCCCGGCGTTGGACGCAGGAGTGCGGAACAAATTCTGGCCGAAATCGACACCGACATGGATCAGTTCCCCTCCGCCGCACATTTGTGTTCATGGGCAGGACTGGCTCCAGGGAACAATGAAAGTGCCGGGAAACGAAAATCGGGGAAGACGACCAAGGGAAATTGAACTTGGGCCTCATCATTATGAAGAGCGCAAGCGAACTCATGTGGCAAGACAAGCCATCCGTAAGTTAGAAATCCTGGGTTACAAGGTCACGGTGGAGGAAACGAACCAAACCGCATAATGATGTTTCCCAGATTATACCACATGAGTAGGATATAACAGGATACCGGCCTTTTTGTGCTTCTAAGCTACTTTAATTTTCGGGATAGTATAAGTTGAACAAAGAAAGGAAGGGCGTCTCATGAAATTATGGCTGCTTCTTCATCTGGCGGGTGTCGTATTATTTGTAGGAAATATTATGACGGCGGCGTTTTGGAAAGTTCGAGCGGAATTTCAGAAGAACCCGGCCGTCATTCATCACGCTGTAAAAAACGTAATGCTCGCCGATTTCGTGTTCACGATTCCGGGGCTCATTCTTATCGTCGTTTCGGGAATCGCCATGGCTGTTCGAGCGGGAATCGCCATGCACGGGTTTAATTGGCTTACGTTATCGCTCGTATTGTTTGCCATTACAGGTGTTATCTGGCTAGCGATTCTCATTCCCTTGCAACGTGCCATGATCCGTCATAGCGCTGCCTGCATCGAGAGCGGGAACATCTCTAAAGCGTATGTTAAAGCGTCGCGTTTATGGGATGTTTTTGGTATTATTGCAACTTTGCTGCCGATTGTCATTCTTTACCTCATGATTTCGAAAAGCTTCTAAACTTTTTCCGACATCCCTCATTTGCAAAAATAGCTTCGAAATGGACGGACCGGTCAATCCCGTTCGCATGAAAGTACACGGGGCATAGCGGGCTATATCGGCGAAACCCGCCGGTTTTGGTTTTTCGCCATTTATCTCACCTCGAATACGTCGTTATGGAAGATGCCGATGTCAATTTACTTTATTTTATTAGCCGGATATTACTTTTACTATCGCAAAATAAGACTGCTTCAGTCGGCTATCCGTCAAGACGCTGCGTTATTATGACCAACTGGGGCTGCTCAAACCCGCACGCACGGACGAGACCACGGGTTACCGCTACTATACGGCAGAACAATTGTTCCGCCTTCACCGCATACTCGCCTACAAGGATCTGGGCTTTACGCTGGATCAAATCCGAACGATGCTGGATGAGAATGTGTCCTCGGAACAAATTCGCGGCATGCTTCGCTTAAAAAAGGCTGAGCTGCAAAAGGTGTTGCAGGAGGAAACGGCGCGTCTTGCACGGATTGAAGAAAGACTCGTTCAGATCGAACGGGGCAACGATACGAGGGTTCTGCCGGAGGCGATTGTCAAACCTTCGGAGTCTATTCTCGCCGCATCCGTTCGAGATATCATCCCAAGATCGCAACTGAGCGATCTGTTTGACGAAGTCGTCCGGTATGTGTTGCCGGAAGTGCCGAGCATCGCAGCGCTGGCGCATCAATGCCATCTGAACAGCATCTGCCGGGTGGACACCGATTTGGCTCTTTGGATCGAGTCCAACGGTTATCGTATTTCCGAGACGTTCCCTTGCCGCGAAACCTTTGTTCTGACCGATGAAGTCAATAGAGAACTGTATGTGGCGGAATTGCAAATACCTGTGGAGATCGGATAGAGCCTCCGGAAGGGCATCATCATGAAGCTTCCTGACGATACCCTGAGGGGAGAAAAATGATGTCTGTTCGTTCCGAATATCCCGGTACGGTATGTTCCAGCGAGAAAAAGAAACCAAAGGCTTCGGAACAGCGTCGCATTCCTGTTGCCATTGTCATTTTGGCCGTTAGCATATTCGTGATCGGAACGGCGGAACTTCTTCCGATGGGGCTGCTGATTCCGATCGCGGAGCAATACGGATTGCCCGTGTCGACAGCGGGTCTGTTGGTTACCGTTTACGCTTTGGGTGTGGCGGTGGGAGGACCGCTTCTGACGATGGCAACAGGGCGAACCGATCGGAAAATGCTGCTCATGGGATTGCTCTTGCTGTTCGTGTCTGGCAGCCTGCTCAGCGCCTTGGCACCCCATTTTACCGTCTTGCTAGCCGGCCGTCTGCTCAGTTCGTTTGCCCACGGCACGTTATTCGGCATCAGCATTGTCGTTGCCGGAAAGCTCGCACCCCCGGGAAAAGAAGGGGTTGCTATTTCTTATTTGGGTACGGGGTTGACGCTTTCTACCGTGTTGGGCGCTCTCCTGTCGGCACGGTTATCGGCCAAACCTTCGGATGGCGCATGAGCTTTTTGCGGTGGCGGCTGCAGCTGCCGTATGCATCCTCTTGCTGGCCAGGTTCGTTCCCGCGTTCCCTCGCGGAGAATCGGTTGCCATGGGGAAACAGGCGCGTGCCCTTGGAAGAACGGCGCTTATCCTTGTCCTGCTGACGACGGTTTTCGGATTCGGGGGTGTGTTTGCCGGTTTCACGTACATTTCGCCTTTTTTGCAGCAAATTACGGGATTTTCGGAAAAAACGGTATCCCCGATCATGCTTGTTTTCGGAATCGGCTCGGCGGTCGGCAATTGGATAGGAGGGAGGCTTGCGGACTGGTGTCTGATGCCTACACTCTTCGGCTCGCTTACCATGCTGGTGATGTCCATGGCGGTGTTTTCCTGGGCAGGAAGCGAACCCGTCTGGGCTGTCATTCTCGTATTGATTTGGGGGATATCGGGGTTTGCGATGGTGCCCACGCTGAATATGCTGATGCTCAAAAAGCGGGGGAAGCGGCCGATTTGGCCTCGTCGCTCAACATTTCCGCTTTTAACATCGGGAATGCCTTGGGTTCGGCCCTTGGCGGAGCGGCAATTCAAACCGGTTTCGCTCTCCGCGGGGCGCCAGCCGCCGGGGCGGCGATCAGTACCATAGGGCTTGTGCTGTTGTCGGTTATTGTGATGATAGACAGACGGTCAACGGCATGATGGAAAGTAAATGGGAATAGCTTTTGAATAGACAGGATTTAGCAGATTGAGATAAGTAGGGATTTTCAGAGAAGAGCAGGCATCAGGTAACACCGTGTTTACGCTTCGGGGCTTTCGCCCTTTGGTCATCAGATGTATAATCATGGAAGAAGCTCGGATGACATACGACCCGGCCTAAGATAGGAGCTATCTAAGGCCGGGTCGCGTCGTGAATGCAGAAACGTTATCTGAAAGAAGTCAGGAGTGTGTAAAATGCCCGTACAGATTGAAGAAAAGAAATCATTTACTGTTATCGGTAAGGTAGGACAAGGTCTCTCAGCCGAAAGTCATAATTGGATACCAGCGATTTGGCAAGAAGCAAATAATAAGTTTGAGGAGATTCGAGATTTAGCCAAGACTGATAATGAAGGTAATATAGTTGGCATTTGGGGTGCTATGAGTGATATTTTTGAAAGCTTTGAACGTTGGACAGATCAAGGTAAATATTTAGCTGGTTGTGAAGTGTTTGAGAATGCTATTGCTCCAACCGGCTGGACCAAGTGGACAATTCCGTCTTACAAGTATGCGGTTATTAAATGCAATCAGAGTACATATCAAGAAAAATTTAATTATATGATTCATGAATATTTGCCAGATAACAATTATTCAATAGTTGGGGCAGTGCATGAGTATTACAACCCAGTAGAAACGAATGGAGATTTATATTTATATTTTCCAATTGAGAAACGGGATAATGAATAATCGAAGAATATTCGGTACAATGGGGTCACAATGTGGGAGAAGGTGTATTACCTGAACGATGTCATTTTGCTTCAACTGCTTAAATTGTGTGGCTGCAAGTTTTATTGGCATAGTAATGTAAAAACCGGGAAGCGAAGAACGCTAATGGAAACAAAGATGCCGTTGGGGAACTAATGAGAAACCCAGTAATGTGTTTGTATTGAATATCGCTGTTAGTGCGAACCCCAAGCTCACATGAAATCCCTGAGAGATTCGCACCCCGCGTAAATAAAGGCTTTTTTAAAAATTAAGCTCGTTTTTCTACAGAATTAGCGGTAAAATTAAACGGTTCGCACTTTTGAGCCTCTCAGTCCTTGTACAGCAAGGGCTGACGGAGGACGCTGTCGCTCCACGTGCAGGAGCGTGGATTGAAACACAGGGTGGTGATCGGCACATGGGTCGCGCATCTAGGTCGCTCCTCGTGCAGGAGCGTGTGGATTGAAATAAACCGTGTTCCGTACATACGAAGAAGCGATTTCAGGCCATGTATGAAGCTATGGATGTTCAAGGCCCTGTCGTGAAGAACAATTCGTTGGAGCATGAGTTTCGAAAAGAATCATGCTAATGGGAAAGGTAAATGATTCATGTATCTTCATGAAGTTATGAAATTAACAGAAAAAATTAAAACGCCCGATCAGTATCCTTTTAACATTCCAGCGATCAAAAGTCTCGGGACATTAAATTTCAAGAAGAACGTTACGTTTTTTGTCGGAGAGAACGGTTCAGGGAAATCAACGTTATTGGAAGCCATTGCGTATCAATGCGGGTTCAATACGGCGGGAGGAGGCCGGAATAATCAATACGAGTTAGCCTCCTCGGAAGCAAAACTTGGGGACTATATCCGGCTTTCATGGATGCCCAAAATCAATTCGGGTTTCTTTTTGCGGGCGGAATCCTTTTACAACTTCGCTAACCACATCGATGATTTGGCCAAAGAAGATCCGAGCATCTATCATGCATACGGCGGGAGATCGTTGCACGAGCAGTCTCATGGCGAATCGTTCCTATCCTTATTCAAAAACCGATTCGGGAGAAAAGGAATCTATTTGTTGGACGAACCGGAAGCAGCGCTTTCGCCGGCAAGACAGTTGGCATTTTTAAGTATTATTCATGAACTGCAGCATAATGCGCAATTGATCATCGCGACACATTCTCCCATACTTTTAGGTTACCCCCATGCGGACATATACTCCTTCGATCAGCAGCCGATCGGCTTGATTCAGTATGAAGACACGGACCATTACCAAATAACCAGAAGATTTTTGGAGAATAGAAAAAGATATCTCAAAGAATTAATAGACTAAGCTGCTACTCGCGATCGCGACTGAACTATTTCTCTGCCGGCACTTGATATCTTAATAAGCCTCTTACGAACACGGTGAAAATGAACATGGAAACAACGACCGAACCGGCGCTGACGGTGAACAAAACCTGATATCCCGTATGTTGGGAAACCCAGCCGAGCAGGATCGACCCGAGCCCGATTCCCAAATCAAATGCGGTGAAAAAGAAGCATTGGCCACTCCTCTCCGATCCGGGCGGGCAAGACGCAAGGTTGCCGCTTGAAGGGCCGGTTGCGCCGAACCGAATCCGATGCCGTACAGAACGGCTGAAGTTACTACGCCAATTAACCCGTCAGAAAAGTCACCAAAAAGAAAGTGCCGGAATTGACTTTGATCGATTCCGCAAAAAGCGGCAAAAATGTGGTGATCCCGCCATAAGAGACAGCCAGAAAAAGATGGCGGCCATGACGGAGAAAACCGATTTTTCAAAGAATTCGATTCTCCCCGCTGTGGCCCTCGGTTGGAACGGCCGTTTTGTCGCAATCGCCAGAAGGAGCGCCACGACAGAAAGGGCGGTCGCGAAAAGGAACAGGTTGTGGAAAGAATGATTTTGGATAATCCAGGTTCCGAGCAATGGGCCGATCGCCATCGCCACGGTCATGGCCATGCAAGCCTCCGTTTTATATATCGTTTAGATATATCGTTACGACATAGATCATGTGTCGTGACGATATAAATGTCAACATAAATGTCAATAATGTCAACGGCGTTTTATTCGCGCATTTGCGGAAGAAAGTTGTTTATACCCAATACGGATGGCGACGGTTATAATGAAAGTAAAAAGTTTGCTCTTCGTGAAGAAAGGAGCAGGTTTTGACCAGGAGGCGGTTGCATGGATGTTCGAAAAGAAACGCCTGAAGAACAAAGCGAACGATTAAGACAAGAGGAATTAAAGCGTAATCCTTCCGGTGCGTTCGGCGATGGCATGAATCGTGCCGAATTTGGAAGTTTGGCCGATTTGGTAGGCGGCTTGGGATGGAAAGGCACGGGGATTTTAATTTTACTATTGGTTATAGGGTATGTCCTGTATAAATTGCTGTTTTAAAAGGGACGGTGATACCTTTTTCGCCATCTGAAAGAAAGAACAAGCGTATTCGAGATGTTGTGCGAATGCGCTTTTTTCGTTTGTACTGCTGGAAAATACGATATAACCGATAGTTAAAGTCGATATGGCTGACAAAATCGGCGTTTCTGGTATAAGCTTGATTACAAATAATCAGGGAGGAGAGTCCCTTTGGCATGGCTAAAGAGAATCGCAGTGCTTCTGTCGTTCCGCCGGAGCATTCAATCCGCTGCTGTTCGTGCTGAGCGCGTCGTTCAGCGACCCGGTCATGGTGATGAACGGCGAAATGTGGTTGTGGCCGAAAGGCTTCACGCTGGACGCGTACAAGGAAATTTTCAGATTCGACGCGGTATGGAACAGCTACGCGAATACGCTGCTGTACACGAGCGTCGGCACGGTCTTGAATGTCGTAATGACGACGCTGGCGGCCTATCCGCTGTCGCGGCGGGATTTGCCTGGGCGCGGCGCGCTTATGTTTGCGATTACGTTTACAATGTTTTTTCACGGCGGGCTCATTCCGACCTATCTGATCGTGAAGGATCTCGGCATGGTCAATACGATGTGGGCCATGGTCGTGCCGACGGCAATTGCGACATACAATCTGATTGTGATGCGCACTTATTTTCAGAACAGCATTCCATGGGAGCTGCAGGAAGCCTCGCTCATCGACGGATGCTCGAACACCCGGCTGCTGCTCCACATTATTTTGCCGTTGTCGAAGCCGATCATCGCCGTCATGGTACTGTTCTACGCCGTCGGTCACTGGAACGCTTTTTTTAACGCGCTTATTTATTTGCGGGACGATGAACGGTATCCGTTGCAGCTCGTCTTGCGGGAAATTCTGATTTCAGTCAAAGCAGTTTTCTGGACGAGTCGGGGTCGACCTTCGGGATGACCGAGAAGCTGCTGCTTGCCGAAAGCAGCGGGGGCCGACAGTTTCTGCTGCGAAATGGCGATCTGTTCTGCATGTTTCCCGGCCGCACATATTATTACCGCAGGCCCGATAACTGTTCGAAGCTGCTGATGAGCTGGATCGTTGTGGAGGGGCCGGGAACGGAAGAACTGTTGCAGGCTGCCGGATTGACTCCGGACGAACCGTGCCTGCCGGGGCGGTTCGACGCTGCCATGCAGTCCGCGCTCGACGATCTGTTCCAGTTGATGAGATCGGGCTCCGGCGCGGACTCCGGCGAAGGCCTTCGGCATTCGCTTGCCATGCAAAGCGCCTTGCTCCGCTTCTTCTTCGCGTTGCTCGCGAAGGATGACGGAGCACGCCGGCCGGAGTCACGGGATTGGGTCCGGCGCAGTCTTCGCTATGCCGATCTGCATGCGGCGGAGGGGCTGACCGTAGAGCAGCTGGCCGCTATTGTCGGCATGAACCGCAATTATTTTCGACTGCGTTTGCACAGCGCGTAGGCGTGTCTCCCTCGCAATACTTGGCGAAGGCGCGTATGACGAAAGCGGCCGAAATGCTGAAGGAAAGCTCCGCTTCCGTGACCGAAATCGCATATTCGCTCGGCTATGCGAATCCCTTCGCGTTCACAAGAGCGTTTACCCGCCATTATGGTATGCCTCCTACCGCTTACAGGGAGAAGGCTCCACGCGAATAATGGCGCAGCTGGGGTCTTGGTGCGCCGGGGAGGAAGTGATCATGTTATAAAGCGGATGTCCCGAGCGAGAGCGCCAGGCCGGCAGCCGTGAACATGCCGATGGACGAAAAATCGCCGAGTTGGACCGGATTTGGGATTAAGGCGATTGGAAGTCAAAAATGCCATGAAACTTTGCTGCGGGCCGGCATTCGCCGACCCTTGGTCTGCCTGAGGGCATTTCGGGGGAGTGGAGTCAGGGGAACAACCCTAGGTTTCGTGAATACAAGAAACGTTATGTGAAACCGCTTAAAGAACAATGAAAGAAGGTGCATCGTATTTCAGCTAAAGTTATTGCTCAACAGATAAATCAATTAATACCTAATATTAAATCTGGAACATTACGATTTTATGGTGAATGGTTTGGAAGACCCATGGACAATAATCATCGGATCATTAGGGCTGATTATCAAGAGCAACTATTACTTATATATTTCGACAATAACGAAACACTCTATATTAATTTCCCAGAAGATTTTCTGATTTCACAAGAGATATTTATTATTAAAAATTCTAAGGGTTTAATATGGCAATGGTATTATTATGGGTCAGAACAGATCAATAAAAATTTAAGAGCTTATAACTATATAGTTAATAATGAAGCCATTACATCAATAAAATTGGAAGGGCATATTTTAAACAAAGTTGCAGATGAAAATCAACCAGCAATTGAAATTTGTTAGTCATTCAATGAAGTAGCGGCATCGCATAATACCGTATTCACGCTTACGCATTCACGCCTCGGTCCGTCCGAGGCATTTCGGAGAAGTGGATTCAGGCGGTCACCTTCGCACGGACTAACTGTGCTTACGCGCAGCCGGACCTTTTCTATATTGAAATATGAGAAGTGAAAGAATGGGAAGTTATACAGTCAGAACTTCAAAGGTTCCCTTTAAGAGATAAGAGCTATCGAATGCTGGGGCGTTTCGTGAATACGAGAAACGTTATGTGCAATTGAAGCAAGATCAAAAAAAGCGAGGAGATTACTCTGGTGAATGAAAAACAATAAAGAACGTGGAAGACCTGTATAAAATGTTGGATTCGCAATTCAGACCGTCGAAACAATTTTGGGAGCCCTTTTATTCCGACCGAACACGTCCGGTTCCATTCTTTCATAATAAGCCTGATGAGAACCTGCACGCCTATATCGCTTCCGGATTAATTCAGCCCGGGAGAGCCTTGGAACTGGGTTGCGGACCGGGAAGAAACGCCATTTTTCTGCACAGCAAAGGTTTTCGGGTGGATGCGGTCGATATTTCGCAGGCAGCTATTGATTGGGCGAAGGAAAGAGCCAATGAGTTATTATATCCGATCCATTTTCAATGTCGGTCTGTATTCGAATTAGAGCCCAGGGAAGAGTACGACTTCGTATATGATTCCGGATGCATGCACGGGATATTGCCACATCGCAGAATCCAATACTTAAACATGATATATAACGGATTGAAGCCCGGGGGTCATTTTGGATTGACCTGTTTTGCCCCGGGATTCGGGGATATCGGAGGCCCCCAGTTTGCGATGTCAGATTGGGACGCCTATGAAGAGAAAACGATGAAGGGCGGTCTTGCCTTTACGGCCGAGAAAATCCGTTATTTATTGTCTGATAATTTCGAATGTATTGAACTCAGAATGATGAACGAAATGGATGAGGACAGCGATCTCTTTGGCGTGCCGTTTTTATGGACATCCTTATGGAGGAAGAAGTAATGGGGTGATTTTATGAATGATATTATAAAGCCTATCTATTTAAGAAAACGGTGAAGTAAGGGGCGAGCTCAGTCGATTGCGCAGGCAGTATGCCGATGATTTGCCGAGGTGAGGAGGAGAGAGTCGGGTTGGGGTGGAGCAGCACACTTCCCGGTCGAATCATGATATCTTCAGATGGTTTGCAATGGGATTGGACGGCAAGATGCCAGGCCAATCCCATCTGAGGGTTAAACGAAAAATTTTCTTACCAGAGGCATGATAAATTGAAGCATGCCGATCCCTACTCGAATCATGGGCCAGAGCTTCCCGAACAAGCCGGTTGCGGCGCCATCGCCTCCTCCTAATGGATTGGCTCCGTCATTTCCACCGTCGAGCCCGCCAAGCCCGCCGAGTAAGGAGTCCAGCAGTCCGGAAACTTTGGCCTTATCTTGCCGGGTAAAGGAGTCCGTCAGCTTGCCTTGCCCTTGCATGCCGGACAAAATCAATTCTCCGTTCCTCACACCTACTACCCTGCCAACATAGTAGTCCCCATTCTTTAACCCTACGCATACCGTGTGCCCGATCCATTTTGATGCTTGCGCGGCTTTTGTCCGCCGTTTGGATTTCATCTGGTTCACCTCCGTCAAAGGCGGCCTGTATATAACATAGTATGCGATAGGGGAACAACGGCTTGTACGGTTGTACCGTATTTTTCAAGACAGGTATGCAAGTGTAGTAGCAAGAAGGAGGCCGTGTTATTCCTCCACAATCTCTTCAGGTCGAATGCGGGGATCAAGTCCATTTTTGTGT
>NZ_BOVJ01000038.1 GCF_018403665.1 Paenibacillus cisolokensis | reverse complement strand
CAGTATTCACCGCCTTCAGTAGTCACAGGCAGTACCAGCTCGCATAGACCGCTTAGCTGCTGCCAGCGGCATCGGTTTGCTGGGCATCACTCGCTCGTAGCTACCGGCAGCAGCAGTTTTCACTCACCTTATCCCAAGCTGTTAGGTACGATCAAACCGTCACGGTCACGTATACGCCAAGCGTAAAGCCTTTACGCGAATACGCAGGGTACCGGGGCGAAGGAATCGCGAACATTCCGGTTGCGAATCTGGCCAAGAAGCCGGGGTGTTATTAAAGTTTCGGTTTCACCAACACGAGGGGATGAGCGCTTGCATGCGCTTTTCCTGTCATAGGCGGGTTGCAGGCGGGTTTGCACATATTTTCTCACAGATCCGGACTTGGAGCAGTTAAGGACCTGTACCCGTGCTTGATACGATCCAGAAAGGACCGTTCTTTTTTAAATAAAACACATTTATGTCATCTCCAGTTGTTCTGTCTACGTATCCTTTCACATCGTACAAATACCCATATTCGGGATCATAGCTTCCCATGTTTGAAATTTTCGCGATGAAACTGCTAATAGGGTGGAACCGAAGCAGCATATATCTTCTGATGGCCAATTCGGGAGAACAAAAACTACCAATCCAAAGCGCCGCCAGAAGAGCAACTACAATTATAAGCAAAGTCCGCTTCGTTTTCATTTTTTCACCGCCAATTAAGTGGAAGTCGATTTATAGACATATGTACTATTATAATAAGTTTTCGTTGACGGAGGAAATGGCTTCTGGAGGGAAGGCCAGATCCCGGCATATAGGAGAAAATCTCGATATTGCCAGCAATAAGCATTAAACGCCTGAAAGTATTTGCGGAAAACGTAGCCCATCGTATGATGATGATGCACTGAATTGGATTAATAAGGTATAATCGCTGTATCTTGATGATCATGCGATTTATAGGAGGATACATGGTCGATAATCTAGTGATCGGACTGCTAGCCGCAGCATTACTTGTTGTTTTCATCGGATTTAAAGTTAAAAAATTATTCAAAAGAACAGAATTGCCCACCTCGATCCATATAAAATTACAATAAAAGAAATCGATAAAATGGAAGATGGGAAAGAATTCGAGGAATACTTACTACGGTTACTGATCGAGTTAGGATATTTGGACGCCTATAAAACGGTGAGCAGCCGAGATTTCGGAGCGGATGTGGTTTTTACGGATAGCGATGGATTCCGGAATGTCGTTCAGGCCAAGCGTTATGCCCCAAATAATCAGGTAGGGTTAAGCGCGGTTCAGGAAGTTTATAGTTCAATGCGATACTATCGAGCAAAAAATCGATGGTCATTTCATCGAGTTTTTATACGGATTCTTGCGAAACATTAGCAGGCTATAATGGGGTTAAGTTAATTAACCGAAATGAGCTGATCGAAATCATCGATTTGCTCCAATCCGGAAGGCCGGAAGAGGCAAGAGACATCATTGAAGCCGAAGCTCATTTGATACTCCACGATTGGAGCGATTACCTGGATGATACGAAGGTTATTAAGAAGGATTCGAAAGCAGAGAAGCGGGTAAAGGCAGCATCAAAATAAGGGACGGAGATTCCGTCCAGCAACGGAGCTTTTGTCAACCGAATTAATGGGTATAAGCAGGATATTCCACGCATCTGGGATTCGATAATCCGATCTATTCCAAATGGGCGGCAAAATTTACAGAATCGGCGGCAAACTTGTTAAGTTAGTATGTGCAACATTTCAAGCTGCGAGAACAATGGAGGCTACCGAGCAACTAGGATCGGCGGCCGTGTACGGGACGGATTGACACTAAATTCAAGCGAAACGGGAGGTTTCATTGTATATCGTAAAACTTTGCGCTTTTGGAAACTCGCGAAATCCCTCTGGTCTCACCATCAACAACTGGTGCGCTGCATTTCACCACAATTTGTGGGTTTCGGAGTTTGTGACGAAAATCACATATAACGGGCGCCTTTTTCGATACAATGGTGATGCAGGACGAAAATGAACAAGGCAAAGGAGTAGGAGCATGAAAAAGTGGGTTTTGACGTTGTGCGCAGTGTTGGCGGTTGTCATGGTTACAGCGGCATGCGGCGGCTCCGGTGAAGCCGGAGGCAAGACGAACCAGGATACGAACGCGTCTACCGGAGGGAAGGCAGAAGGGGAGGAATCGTCCGCCGGAGGTTCGGTAAAGGAATTTACGATCGATGCGACCAATTTCGAGTTCGACCTGAAAGAGATTAAAGTGAAGCAAGGGGATACGGTGAAAATTACGCTCAAAAACTCGCAAGGCAATCATGCGGTCAAGTTCGAAGGCTACGACGAGGAAGTGCAGGGCGGCAAAACGATCTCGTTCGTCGCGGATAAAACAGGCGAGTTCCAATATGTATGCTCGATCTTCTGCGGGGCCGGCCACGCCGATATGACCGGCAAGCTGATCGTCGAAGCGTAAGCCATAGTGCGGCAGCCTTTCTGCATCTGGGTGCAGGAAGGCTGTTTTTGTTTTCCGCCGCCCCGGTAGTCCAAATATTTAATTGGCCGCTGTCTGTTTGGTCAACGCATTTCCCGTCCAACGTCCGTTGTTTGTTGGTTCGGCCCGCCTCCCGTTCAACGTCCGCTGTTCGTTGGCGAATCCGCTTCCGCTCTAATCGATGGCTGACCGATAGCGCGATAGGCCCGGCATCCAATCAAAGCGCGCACCGTCCGTCGGTTTGGCTTGCCTTCCCCGACAGATCCTTTGACGGAATCCTGCAAAAATGCAGGATTTTCAACCTGAATCGATGACTATGGTGCCAAAGCCTGCAAAAGTACAGGAATTTTTTGCGATTTTCGTTGATTTGGCCAAAACGGGGCCAGAATCCTGCATTTTTACATTAATTTTGGTTATTCTTCCTTTTTCTCCCTAAAAAGCTGCACTTTTGCACTTTTGCAGTTTTTTGTTATCGGCGCATCGATGGCGCAACGTTCTGTAAACTGCGGAAAATCCCCCCACGTCGTCGCAAATAACGGTTCCAGCATCTGTTGCAAGTTCAAAACTCGCCTTTTGCTAAATAGAGAATCCAGGATTCGTGAAGAGCGGTCTCGATGCCGCGCGGCGGATATATGCGGAACTTTCATCCACACGGCAATGCCAGCGAGGATTCCGATACCACATGACGGCGCGAAAGCGAAAGCAGCGGTCTTCCAGGCCGCAAGGCGGTGCAAGCGAGGCGACGTCAAAACGTGCATCGCCCGATGTGCTGTAACAAAGGCTTCACATTTGGCGGGCCGGTTTGTGAGGTGTATCACAGTGGCAACAGGCCGCTTCCGCGTACAATGAGCGCAACCGGTGCATCGATGGCATGTCGAAAGGAGGAGTGCAGAATGAACAAAATCCGGCTTGACGCGTCCGGCGAGAAGCATTCGTTAAAAGGTGCTTTCGCATCCGTCATGCTGCTGGGCGGGTTTATCGCGCTGACCTGGATAGGCGTCTACTTGTTGTTCCTGTCCAGAATGTAATCGTTCCGAGGGGGGAAACGAACTATGCATATTCATCGTTTGGAAAAAATTTGGCTGCTGATCGGATTTTCCATGCTCGTCATTTTCCTGGGGGTCATCGGCGTGGGCGCGTTCGCGCTCGGCATGCAGCCGCCGACCGGACATCATCAGGCGATCGATCCGGACAAAGTGGACGAAACGCCGCCGTTCGACCGCCCCGGTCTGGAAAAGATCGGAGAGAAGGAATACAACGCCTACATGGTCGCCTACGCTTTCGGGTACAAGCAGGACAAATTGGAAGTGCCCGTCGGATCGACGATTCACTTTCAGGTGACGAGCAGCGACGTCGTGCACGGCTTTCAGATTCCGGGGACGAACGTCAATCTGATGGTGGTGCCGGGAGAGGTCAATCATTTGAGCTACACGTTTAAGGAGCCGGGCGAGTATCTGGTTCTGTGCAATGAATATTGCGGCGCCGGACACGAGTATATGGCGACGACGATTATCGTGAGCTAGAAGGGATGATACCGATGTTTCTTCATATAACGGGGAACGGAGAAAAGACGGTGAACGAAGCGAAAACGGCCAATGGAGTGGCAAATGAAACGGGAGCGGACCGCCAAAGGTTCGCCAAGGAAGATTCGGCGCTCGTGCTCGCGCATCTGCTGTTTGCGTTCGGCGCCCTGCTGCTCGGCGGCATTGCCGGCGTCCTGCAAGGATTGGTGCGCGGCGGCATGATCACGCTGCCTGCGGAAATCGGCTACTATCAGCTGCTGACCGCGCACGGCGTCCTGATGGCGCTTGTGTTCACCACATTTTTCATCATCGGCTTTCTGTACTCCGGCGTGGCCAAGACGCTCGGAGGACGGCTGCTGCCTCAGGCGAGAAGGCTGGGATGGGCCGGATTCGTTCTGATGGCCGCCGGCACCGTGCTGGGCACGATTTTCATTCTGCTCAACGAGGCGACCGTGCTGTACACATTCTACGCACCGCTCAAGGCGTCGCCTTACTTTTATATCGCGCTCACGCTTCTGGTCGTCGGCAGCTGGCTTAGCGGCTTCGGCATGATCTATCAATACCGGCGCTGGCGGAACAGTCATCGCGGCAAGCTGTCGCCGCTGTTCGCCTTCATGGCCGTCGTGACGATGGCGCTGTGGCTGATCGCCACCTTAGGCGTCGCCGCTACGGTGCTGCTGCAGTTCATTCCCTGGTCGTTCGGCTGGACCGAGACGATCGACGTGATGGTGAGCCGCACGCTGTTCTGGTATTTCGGCCACCCGCTCGTGTACTTCTGGCTGCTGCCGGCGTACATCTGCTGGTATGTCGTCATTCCCAAAATCATCGGCGGCAAAATTTTCAGCGACTCGCTGGCGCGTCTTGCCTTTCTGCTGTTTCTGCTGTTCTCGGTGCCGGTCGGCTTCCATCATCAGCTGATGGAGCCGGGCATTTCGCCGGTGTGGAAATACATTCAGGTTATTTTGACGTTCATGGTCGTCGTTCCTTCGCTTATGACCGCCTTCTCCCTGTTCGCCACGTTCGAGCTGACCGGGCGGATGAAGGGGGCAAAAGGGTTGTTCGGCTGGCTGAAGGTGCTGCCGTGGAAAGATGTGCGCTTTTTCGCCCCGTTCATGGGGATGCTGCTCTTCATCCCGGCCGGAGCCGGAGGGATCGTTAACGCGAGCCACCAGATGAACGCCGCCGTCCATAACACGCTATGGGTGACCGGACACTTTCATCTGACCGTCGCCACCAGCGTCGCGCTTACCTTCTTCGGCATCGCATACTGGCTTATTCCGGCCGTGACGAACCGGGTGCTGACGCCGGCGCTGAACCGGCTGGGCATTATTCAGACGATCATCTGGGTGGTGGGGATGCTCTTCATGTCGGGCTCGATGCATACGGTCGGCTTGCTCGGCTCCCCGCGCCGCACGGCCTACACGACGTATCAGGACCACCCGGATGCCGTATTGTGGATGCCGTATCATGTCGCGATGGCGGTGGGGGGCACGATCCTGTTCATCGGAGTCGTCCTCCTGATTTTCAACGTTATCGCCATGCTGCGCGCGCCAAAAGGCGTTACGGAATATCCGATCGCCGAGGCGGCGGAGTCGGAGGCGCCGGCTCCCCGCGTGTTCGAACGATGGGGCGTATGGATCGGCCTCGTGGTCGTCCTCGTGCTGTTCGCCTATACGATTCCGTTTATGGATATGCTGAACCATTCGGGGCCGGGCTCGAGGCCATGGGTCACCTGGTGACGGCGAGTCCGCGTCTGTAAGTGCGCCGCCCGTCCGGGCGGCCGCAGCTTGCCGGCCGGAACAGACGTGCCGGGGCGGAGGCTGCGGTCTTTGTCCAAAGGCGGCGGAATGCCCAAGCTGCGCAGGGAGGCGACGCCAGGTCGTCCGCTGCGAGAAAAGGAGGACCTTGCGATGAACGATTTCGAAAAACCGAAGAATGGCCGGATGCGGCACCGGCGCGCATGACGGAGTTGTATGACGCAGTCGAATGTCTGAAGGAAGGGCATCGGGAGTTGAAGCGGGAACTGCGGGAGCTGGAGGAGCGGGCGATCGAGGCGGCGCACGCGTTCGCGGAAGGAGAGCTTCAGCGCTTGCGCGAGCTGCGCCCCGCGACCCGACGGTTTCTGCTTCGTCTTCAGTCTCATCGCGACTGGGAGGAGGAGGTGCTGCACCCATTTTTGCGCAGATATTTCAATCTGGACAACAAACCGACATTGCTGCCCTCTTTCTGGAAGCTGGAGAAGGAATACGAGCTGGCTGTCTCCAGTATGCATGCTTTTACGAACATGCTCGACGATTTGTACGACAGCGCGGACTGGACGGAAATCCGGCAAACGACGTATCAGCTGATCCGCTCGTGCCATCTGATCGGAAAATACTTTCAGGCCGAAGAACGGTTCGTGCATCCTTTGGCCGAACAGGCGCTGACTGATATCGACTATTTCTATTCGTAAAAAAATCGATCGTTTTAGCGGCAGGTTTGTGAAAAAAATCACATATAAAAAACCGGCGAGGCGCTATACTGGAATCGAAACGAGCCGGCAATAGTCGAAAAACAATCGGCGAAATCGTTGAAGGAGGAGAACCGGATGGCCGTACAGCAATCGAAACCGCACGGGCCGATTTCGGCCAAGGAACATGTCCATACCCTCGTCATGAACGGGAAGAAGGCGCTGCAAGCTTATATGAGCTTGAACCAGGAACAGGTGGACCGCATTGTCCGGGAGATGGCGCTCGCCGGGCTTGACCGCCACATGCAGCTGGCGAAAATGGCCGTCGAAGAAACCGGCCGCGGCGTCTATGAGGACAAGATCGTCAAAAACCTGTTCGCCACGGAGTACATTTACAACAGCATCAAGCACGTAAAAACCGTCGGCACGATTGAAGACAACCCGCACGAGCGTTACCGGATCGTCGCGGAACCGGTCGGCGTCATCGCGGGCGTGACGCCGGTGACCAATCCGACATCGACTACGATGTTCAAGGCGCTCATATCGGCGAAGACACGCAACCCGATCATCTTCGCCTTTCATCCGTCCGCCCAGGCGTGCAGCCGCGAGGCGGCGAAGACGATGCTCGAAGCGGCCGTGCGCTGCGGCGCGCCGGAGTATTGTATCCAGTGGATCGACCTCCCTTCCCTGGAGGCGACCCAAATGCTGATGAACCATCCGGACGTCGCGATCGTGCTGGCCACCGGCGGAGCCGGCATGGTACAGGCGGCTTACAGCACGGGCAAGCCGGCCCTCGGGGTCGGGCCGGGCAATGTGCCTTGCCTGATCGAGAAGACAGCCGACCTTCGGCAAGCGGTGACCGACCTGATTTTGTCCAAGACGTTCGATAACGGCATGATTTGCGCTTCCGAGCAGGCCGTTATTTTGGAGGAGCCGATTTACGACGAGGCGAAAAAGCTGATGATCGAGTCGGGCTGCTATTTTCTGAACAAGGCGGAGACGGAGGCGGTCTCGAAGCTGGTCATCCATCCCGAAAAATGCGCGGTCAACGGCGCGATCGTCGGACAACCGGCCGTTAAAATCGCCGAGATGGCGGGAATCGCCGTACCCGCCCATACGAAAATTTTGGTCGCCGAGCTGCAGGGCGTCGGGCCGCGCTACCCGCTCTCCGCGGAGAAGTTGAGTCCGGTGCTCGCCTGCTAAAAAGCGAAGAACGCCGCGCAAGGGATCGAGCGGGCGGCGGAAGTGGCGGCGTTCGGAGGACTCGGGCATTCGGCAGTCATCCATTCCCGCAACGACGAAGCGATCCGCGCCTTCTCGGATAGGCTGCAGGCCGGGCGCATCATCGTGAACGCGCCGGCCACTCACGGCGCCATCGGCGACATTTACAACACGAACATGCCGTCACTGACGCTCGGCTGCGGTTCGTACGGCCGCAACTCGACCACGGCGAACGTCTCGGCGGTCCATCTGCTCAATTTGAAAAGAGTGGCGTACCGTACCGTCAATATGCAGTGGTTCAAAGTGCCGCCGAAAATTTACTTCGAACGCGGGGCCGCGCAATATTTGGAGCAAATGCCCGATATTTCGAGAGTAATGATCGTGACGGACGCGGTAATGGCGAAGCTCGGCTATGTGGAGAAGCTGGAGTATTATTTGCGCAAACGGCAAACGCCTGTCGCAATCGAGGTGTTCGCCGAGGTGGAGCCGGACCCGTCGGTGGAGACGGTCAGACGCGGCACCGCGGCGATGGACGCTTTCCGGCCGGATTGCATCGTCGCTCTCGGCGGCGGGTCGCCGATGGACGCAGCCAAGGCGATGTGGCTGTTCTACGAATATCCCGACACCGACTTCCGCTCGATGAAGCAAAAGTTTCTCGATATCCGCAAGCGGGTGTTTCGGTATCCTCGGCTCGGAAAACGGGCGAAATTCGTGGCAATTCCGACGACGTCCGGCACGGGCTCGGAGGTGACCTCCTTCGCCGTCATTACCGATAAGCTGGACGGGAACACGAAATATCCGCTGGCCGATTACGAGCTGACTCCCGACGTGGCGATCGTCGATCCCGACTTCGTGCTGAGCCTTCCGAAGACGGCGGTCGCGGATACCGGAATGGATGTGCTGACCCACGCGATCGAAGCTTACGTATCGGTGATGGCGAACGACTTTACGGACGGGCTTGCCATGAAAGCGATCCAGCTCGTGTTCGGTTATTTGGAGAAGTCTTATGCCGAGGCGGATCCGCTGGCGCGGGAAAAATGCACAACGCCTCGACGATCGCAGGCATGGCGTTCGCGAACGCGTTTCTCGGCATCAATCACAGTCTGGCCCACAAATGGGGAGGCGAGTTTCATACGGCGCACGGCCGGACCAACGCGATATTGCTGCCGCATGTCATTCGCTACAATGCACAGCCGCCGACGAAATTCGCCTCATTTCCGAAATACGACCGGTTCATAGCGGACCGGCGATACGCGGAAATCGCCGCCATGCTGGGGTTGCCGGCGCGGACGACGGAGGAGGGGGTGAACAGCCTGATCGCAGCGATCCGCAAGCTGAATCAATCGCTGGATATTCCGGAGAAGTTTCGCGATCTCGGCATCGATGCCGAAGTGTTTGAGGCGAAGGTCGCTTATTTGGCCGAACGCGCCTTCGAAGACCAGTGCACGACGGCGAATCCGAAAATGCCGCTCGTGACCGAGCTGGAGACAATTTACCGCAACGCTTTTTACGGCAATTTTGAATCTTGATTTCACGGGAGGGGCGATCGACAATGGCAATCGGGGAAACGGAAGTCCTGCGCAAAAATCCGGCGTTCAAGCTTGGCGGGGATTCAAGCCCGGAAAATGGATGAAAACCGTCGACGTGCGGGACTTCATTATTGGCAACGTCACACCGTATGAGGGCGACGAATCGTTCCTGGCGGGTCCGACGGAAAACACGAAGGCGTTGAACAGGCTGGTGGCGGAACTGTCCCGCAAAGAACGGGAAAACGGCGGCGTGCTCGACGTGGATGTGCGGACGGTATCCGGCATTACGTCGCATCGGCCCGGCTATCTCGATAAAGCAAAAGAAAAATCGTCGGGCTGCAGACGGACGAACCGTTCAAACGGGCGATTCAGCCGTTCGGCGGCATCCGAATGATGAGCGACGCCTGCGAAGCGTACGGCTTCAAGCTGCCGGAAGAGCTCGTTCATCTGTTTACCGCCATTCGCAAAACGCATAACCAGGGCGTATTCGACGTGTATACGCCGGAGATGAGGACCGCCCGCAAAGCGGGAATCATTACCGGCCTTCCGGACGCGTACGGACGCGGGCGGATTATCGGGGATTATCGCCGCGTCCCGCTGTACGGCGTCGACCGTCTGATCGAGGAGAAGAAGCGGGAGTTGCGGCAGCTGGAGGTTGCGGCGATGACCGACGACGTCATTCGCGACCGCGAGGAGCTTGCCGAACAAATCCGCAGCCTGCAGGAGCTAAAACAGATGGCCGCTTCGTACGGGTTCGACATCGCCGGGCCGGCGGAGAATGCCTTCGAGGCGATCCAATGGCTGTACTTCGCCTATCTGGCGGCGATCAAGGAGCAGAACGGGGCGGCGATGAGCCTGGGGCGCGTCTCCAGCTTCCTCGATATTTATATCGAGAGGGACATCGCGGAAGGGACGCTTTCCGAGGAAGAAGCGCAGGAGCTGATCGACCATTTTGTCATGAAGCTGAGGATCGTGAAATTTTTGCGCACGCCCGATTACAACGAACTGTTCAGCGGCGATCCGACCTGGGTTACCGAGTCGATCGGCGGCATGTCCGTCGATGGCATGCCGCTTGTGACCCGCACTTCGTTCCGGTTTTGCACACGCTGTACAATCTGGGGCCGGCGCCGGAACCTAATCTGACCGTGCTCTGGTCGAACCGGCTGCCGGAGAAGTTTAAGGCATACTGCGCGAAAGTGTCCATCGAGACAAGCTCGATCCAATACGAGAACGACGACCTGATGCGCCCAAGGTTCGGGGACGATTACGGCATCGCCTGCTGCGTATCGGCCATGAGAATCGGCAAGCAGATGCAGTTTTTCGGCGCGAGAGCGAATCTGGCCAAGGCGCTGTTGTATGCGATCAACGGCGGCGTCGACGAGAAGCTCGGCATCCAGGTCGGCCCGCCTCTCGCCCCGATCCGTTCCGACGTGCTGGATTACGGGGAAGTGAAGGAGAAGTTCGACCGGGTGCTCGATTGGCTGGCCGGATTGTACATGAATACGTTGAACGTCATCCATTACATGCACGACAAGTATTGCTACGAGCGGATCGAGATGGCGCTTCACGACCGCGAAGTTGTGCGCACGATGGCGTGCGGCATCGCCGGCCTGTCGGTGGCGGCGGATTCGCTGAGCGCGATCAAGCATGCAAAGGTGAGGCCGATCCGCGACGAACGGGGAATCGCCGTCGATTTCGCGATCGAAGGAGACTATCCGCAATACGGCAACAATGACGACCGGGCAGACGCCATCGCCGTGGAACTGGTGGAAACGTTCATGAACAAGCTGCGCAAGCATAAGGCGTACCGGAACGCCATTCCGACGCTGTCCGTGCTGACGATCACCTCGAACGTCGTTTACGGCAAAAACGGGGAGCACGCCGGACGGACGCAAGGCGGGGGAGCCGTTCGCCCCGGGAGCGAATCCGATGCACGGCCGGGACCGCAAAGGAGCGCTCGCCTCTCTCTCCTCCGTCGCCAAGCTGCCATACGACCAATGCCTCGACGGCATTTCGAACACGTTCTCGATCGTGCCGAAAGCGCTCGGCAGAGAACCGGAAGCGCGCATCGCCAACCTCGTCTCGCTGCTTGACGGCTATATGGGGCAAGGCGGCCATCATTTGAATGTGAACGTATTCGACCGGTCGCTGCTGCTGGATGCGATGGAGCATCCGGAACAGTACCCGCAGCTGACGATCCGCGTATCCGGCTATGCGGTCAACTTCGTAAAGCTGACGAAAGAGCAGCAAATGGACGTGATCAGCCGGACGTTCCACGGCACGGTATAACGTAATCATCCGGATGATCCATGACGCGGTATGACGTAACAGCCGGACTTTTCCATGGCGAGGTATAAATAAAAGTTGGAAGGATGATGAGGCATGAAGGGCCGAATTCACTCGATCGAGACGTTCGGAACGCTGGACGGGCCGGGAATCCGCTTCGTGCTCTTCATGCAAGGCTGCATGCTGCGATGCCGGTATTGTCATAACCCGGATTCGTGGGCGGCCGATGCCGGCCGAACGATGGAAGTGGAAGAAGTGATGGCGGAAATCGAGCCGTATTTGGCGTACTACCGCGCTTCCGGCGGAGGCATTACGGTAAGCGGCGGGGAGCCGACGCTGCAGGCGCCGTTTGTGGCGGAGTTGTTTCGCGCATGCAAGGAACGGTGGGGCCTTCACACGGCCGTCGATACGTCGGGCTTTTGCGAGCCCGACCATGCGGCCGGTCTGTTGGAGCAGACGGATCTGGTGCTGCTCGACCTGAAGCTGATGGACAACGACCGGCATGCGGCGCTGACAGGCCAGCCGAACGAGCGGACGCTCCGCTTCGCGAAATGGCTGTCCGACCGTCGCAAGCCGGTCTGGATTCGGCACGTTCTCGTCCCGGGCGTTACAGACCGAAGCGAAGATCTGCTCGCTCTGGGAAAATTTATCGGCACGCTGAACGGCGTCGAGAAGGCGGAGGTGCTTCCGTACCACCACATGGGCGCGTACAAATGGCGGCTGCTCGGCATGCCGTATTCACTCGAAGGGTGCCGCGAACCGGAGCGGCACGAGGTGGCGAGAGCCTTTCAAATCATTGAAAGGGGGAGGGGGAAGAAATGATAAGATTCGTCTTTCGCGGCGTCAAAGTCGAAGTGACCGAAGAATTGGCCGATTACGCCAGGCGCAAGCTGGGACGGCTGAACCACTATTTCGACCGGCCGCCGGATTGCATGATGACGGTGAAGATGCGGGCGCTCAAGGACGGCCATCGGGTGGAAGCGACCGTTTCGTTCGATGGGATGATGATGCGGGCCGAAGAGAAATCCGGCGACATGTATACAGCGATCGACAAAGTCCAGGTGAAGCTGGAGAGGCAAGTGCGCAGATGGAGGGTGAGCCGGTTCCGCGGCCTCCGGGGGCCGGAGGCCGGCGGGGAAGGCGTGGGCGTATACGTATCGAACGACGTGAAGGGCAGGACGGACGGGAATGTCGGGAAGGCCAGGATGGAGCGTAAGCCCACGGCGGCAATGGGAGGGTTCAAAATTGTCCGCAATAAACGGTTCGCATTCAAACCGATGGATGTTGGTGAAGCGGTGCTGCGCATGAATCTGCTCGACCACAACTTCTTCGTGTTCCGGGATCTCGAAAGCGATGAAGTCAACGTCGTGTACAGACGCAAAGACGGGAATTACGGCGTCATCTCCCCCCGCAAAAGTACGTAGCGGCCGCCGCAACGATTTGTCCGGGAACGAGACCGCCTCCAGCGGCTGCACGGCCGGGAGTTGTGGCGTATCGACGTCGGCCGGACGGGGCGTATCGCCCCGTCGGATATGGCGGGCGATTAGACGCGAGCGTACCGCTCCGATGGACAAGGCGGACGTTGAAACGGAGAGCATCGCCTCGAAGGAAACGGCGGACGTTTCGACGGGGCAACCTTTCGACGTACAGATGAATGTTTGGATGGGGCGTATCGCCTCGACGGTCAAGGTAGGCGTTTGGATGGAGTGTGCCGCCCGACGGAGCCCGGCGACTTTACGCTTTCGCTTTACCGGGGACGCCGGGTTCGGTACGATGGTACCAGAAAACTGCAAAATACAGTTTTTCTGTAGGTTAAACAACCAAAACGCGAAAATTCCTGCGATCGTGCAGTTTTTTTGATCTGTTCAAGCCAAATCAGCGAAAGTTACAAAAATTCCTGTAATTTCGCAGGATTTTGAACCAAAGTCGTTGATTCAGAACGAAAATCCTGTATTTTTGCAGGATTCTCGCCATAGGAATCTGCCGGGAGGTGTGGTGCACCGATAGGCAACAGTCGAATAGTTAGGAAGGCTGAACAGAGTAAAGGATAGCGGATGTTTGGAGGCTGTCGATTCATTGTGCCTGCTGACCTGTCGTCTCAGCGGACAAGGGAGGCCCCTTAGACCTCGATTTCGGCTTGAGGGCCCGGCTCTTCCGTGTCCGTTATTTCGCCAAAACGTCAAAAAAACGGCATCGCTGTCCCTAATACGTGACGGCGAAGCCGTTTTTGCTGCGGAATGCGGAATCTAAATGCGGCACAATTCCTTCGGGCAAGACTCGCAATTGCAGACCTGGCGCAAATAATCGATGTTCCGGATGGTGATGATGCCGTCCTGGATCGCAACCGCGCCGGATTTCTTCAGATCGCTCAGCATCCGGTTGACGCTTTCGCGCGTGCACCCGACATGGTCGGCCAGCTCGGCGTTCGTCAGCTTGAGATCGATTCGGATGCCGTCCTCACTGGCGGAACCGTAGCAGTTGGAAAGCCGGATGAGCGTGGAGCAAAGCGCCCCCGGTTTTCCGTACATCATCAGATCCCGGTATTTCGTCTGGGTCAGCCGATGCATGTACCCCATCCAGTTCATAAATTCGATCGCCAAATCCCCGTGCTGCCACAGCAAAACTTCAAGGTCGCATTTCTGCACGATGCCGATTTCGCACCGGCCGACGGCGTGCGCGGTGAAAGCGTGCACCGAGTCGCGGAACGGATCGAACTGGCCGAAGAAATCGCCCGTATGAAAGATCGACATAATATATTCCTTGCCTTCCACCGAAAGCTTCGTCAATTTGACTTTGCCGGTTCGGACGAAGTACAGCCGGTTGGCCGCATCCCCTTCGCAGAAGATGTTCGCCCCGTCCGGGAAAGTATGGTCGTACATGATCTGTTTCAGCTTCTCCATGCTGTCCTTCGAGAAGCAGGAAGAGTTTTGGACAAGACAGGCTTTCGGCAAATCGCGAACGGCTTCCATTGCCAACACCTCCATCTGTTACAGCCAGTATAGCAAATGAAGAAGCGGTTTCGAGTGACAAATGTCACACAGGTCGTGAACATTTTGCGAATCCTCAGCGTGGCTGGCGCCAAAAACAAAGGCCTGCACATCGACGATTGTGAGCTATATCATAGCTCCGGCAGATCGGAAGAACGATAATAAAAGAAGCGCGAGTGACGCGAGTGAAACGATATTTGACAATTCGGAGGTGGATCATGATGATGGATATGCCATACCGGTCCGGCGAAAGGTTGTCCGGATTGACGGGTGTCATTCTGGCCGGCGGCCGCAACCGGAGAATGGGCGGCTCGCATAAAGCACTGCTGCCGTTCGCGAACGAACTGCTCATTCATCGGCAGTTGCGCCTAATGGGACAGCTGTGCGGCGAAACGATCCTCGTCACGAACGAACCGCGGCTGTTCCTTCCGATTGTCGGTCGCGGCGTCAGAATGATTGCCGACTATTACGCTGCAAAAGGGCCGCTCGGGGGCATCCATGCGGCTCTTTCGCTGGCGCGCCATGCCGAAGTATGGATCGTCGCCTGTGGCATGCCGTTCATATCGCCTCATGCCGCCCGGCTGATGCTGGAGGAGAAAAAGCGGGGGGCGGCATGGCTGTCATTCCGTTCATCGGCGGCAAGCTTCATCCGCTGCATGGTATCTACGACCGGGGCGCGGCGGAAGCGGTCCGCCTGTCGATCGAGTCGGGAGAGAAACGCGTCGAAAGCTTCCTGGAGACGATTCCGTATCAGCGGATGGAAGAGGAGGAATTCCGTAACGGGGGCATCGACGCAAGCTTCATCATGAACGTGAATACGCCGGAGGATTACGAGCGAGCGCTGCGCATGATCGACAGCCGTACGGGCTGAAGAAGCGACGGTACCTGTGCGGTCCGAGAACCCTGAAATGGCCGGCCGGTCAGTAGGGACGCTGTATTGTGACGTGGTCCGAGCGTATCGGGAATCGTTCTGAGCGTACCGGAGAATCCATAGATGAATGATGCAAGTGATATATAGGGATTGAAACTCATTATGTCGCTATAACTTATACTGCTAGCAATGATACGGGCTCTATAATAGTTGATGGTGAAGAAGTGACGGAGGACAAGAAAATATATCCTATAAGATCCACGTGCAACGTGGATTTTTCATTTATAGAGGCATGTTCTTGTCCTTGGTCAAAGACGTATTTTTTTAAACCATGCCACCAAGATCGAACCATTAGCCGGGGAGTACCAGCGGAGCTGAATCTACCCACAAACGTGGATTAAGAAAAACAAATTCCTTGACCGGAATATTCCTTATGTAGTATATTCCAATCAAAGGATATTATTTATAACGATTAGGGAGGTTGCACAATAAGTCAAACCAATGTGAAAACCGTGGCAGTCATGATTCTCGGGCTCCTGGTCATTGCAGGCTCCTATGTGACCTACCACAAATTTAGAAAAGTCAAGATGGCTTAGCGGAAATTCGGTTAAGGAATAGAGAAGTATCTAAACACAAACATGAATCCGGAGTTAAGCGGTCTCTCAATCATCTCGGAGGATCACTTTCACTCAAAACTAAAATCAAGGAGGATTATAAAAGGTGAACAGTACAACGAACAAATTGGTTTCGAAGGTGGAAGGCCGCGAACTTGTACTCGAACGCGTTTTTGACGCGCCGCGCGAATTGGTGTTCGAAGCTTTCGCGAAGGCCGAACATTTAATGCGTTGGTTCGGGACAAAAGGTTGGCCGCTTACCGTTTGCAACATCGATTTTCGTCCAGGCGGAATATGGCATTACTGCATGAAATGCGTTGACGAAAGCCAGGAATATTTCGGTCAAGAATCGTGGGGCAGGGCGGTTTTTAATGAAATCGTAGAACCGGAGCGGATCGTGTACACCGACGCGTTCTCCGATGCGGAAGGCAATGTCAACGAGAACATGCCGGTGGCGCGGGTTACATTGGACTTTGTCAAACATGACGGCAAAACGAAGTTGATCAGCCGTACGCAATACGCGACGGAAGAAGGACTCAAGGCTGTGCTGGATATGGGTGTGATTCAGGGCATCAACGAAACCTGGAACTCTCTGGCCGACTTTTTGGCGGATCTTCAAAACAAGTAATTTACGCCGGGAAAAGAAAGAGCCGCTTTGGCGGCTTTTTCTGTTTAAGGATGCTTCTTAACGATTTCGTAATAACAAGGAAGGGAAACGGCAAGTTAAATAATCAAGACTCGCTCGCTCAAGCAAATCCGCTTGTTTTCCGGATTTGTAACCAAACTGCTGGGAATAGAAGTTGTCATTTGATCATCTTTCTATGCACGATGAATGGTACAATGTGAATATAAGTAGAAATTAACACTATCGGAAGGATGTTAAGCATGAGCGAATCTAATCAGGAGTATATCGTAATCTCGGGTGCGAGGGAAAACAATCTCAAGAACGTATCCTTGCGCATTCCCAAGCGGAAGATTACGATCTTCACCGGGGTATCCGGATCCGGCAAGTCATCGATCGTATTCGATACGATCGCCGCAGAATCCACGCGATTGCTGAATGAGAACTTCAGCATGTTCGTCCGCAGCTTTCTGCCGAAGTATCCGCAGCCTGATGCCGATGCGATCGAAAATTTGAGCATGGCGGTTGTCGTCGACCAGAAACGTCTGGGCGGTGGATCGCATTCGACGGTAGGCACCATTACCGATATTTCCCCGTTGCTCCGCCTGCTGTTTTCCCGTTTGGGAGAACCGCATGTCGGACCGGCCAATTTGTTTTCCTTCAACGATCCGCAAGGCATGTGTCCCGAGTGCAACGGGATCGGTCGCAGGCTGGGCGTCGATATGAGTAAGGCGCTGGACATGTCAAGGTCGTTGAATGAAGGGGCAATCCTGCTGCCGGACTATACGGTGAACAGCTGGAATTGGAATATGATCGTACAGTCGGGTTCTTTCGATCCCGACAAGAAGCTGAGCGATTATTCGGATGAAGAGCTGGAGCAACTGCTGTACGGCAAGGCGAGGAAAGTGGAGGTGCAGTTCGCCGGGAAGGCAGTAAATATTACAGTGGAAGGCATCATCGAGAAGTTCACCAACAAGTATATCAAGCGGGATGTGAAGACGATGTCCGAGCGCACACAACGAGCTGTTGCGCCGTACATCTCCGAGGGTCCATGCTCCAGCTGCCGCGGCGCGAGACTCAATCAGGCCGCGCTCAGCTGCAGGATCAATGGACTCAACATTGCGGAGATGTCCTCCATGGAGGTCGGACAGCTCATCCGCGTCATTCGGGAGATTGACGACGCGATCGCCGCGCCGGTCGTCAAGTCGCTGACGGAGCGGTTGCAGCATCTGGTGGATATCGGACTTGACTACTTGACGCTGGACCGTGAGACGGATACATTGTCCGGCGGCGAGTCGCAGCGCGTCAAGATGGTGAAGCACCTGAGCGGTAGTCTGGTGGATGTCACTTACATCTTCGATGAGCCCAGCGTTGGCTTGCACCCCCGTGATGTACACCGGTTAAATGGGTTGCTTCAGAAGCTGCGCGACAAGGGCAATACCGTGATTGTCGTCGAGCATGATCCCGATGTGATCAAGTTGGCGGATCATATCGTCGACGTCGGGCCTCACGCCGGCAGCCACGGCGGTACCATCGTGTATGAAGGAAGCTTCCAAGGCCTGCTGGAGGCAGGTACACTGACAGGCACCCATATGAAGCGGCCGCTCCAGCTGAAGCAGGATTGCAGGCAGCCATCCGGCAAGCTGTCCATCAAGGATGCCACACTGCACAACCTGCGGAACGTGAGTGTAGATATTCCAACCGGAGTGCTGACAGTAGTTACGGGTGTCGCCGGCTCGGGAAAGAGTACGCTGATTAACGAAGTATTCCTCAGCCAGCATCCGGATGCGATCGTCATCGACCAATCGGCGGTGGGAGTGTCAACACGCTCGAATCCCGCGACCTACACGGGTATTATGGATGATGTGCGCAAGGCGTTTGCTTCCGCGAACAAGGTGGGCCAAGGCTTGTTCAGCTTCAACTCCAAGGGGGCTTGCGAGAACTGCCAAGGACTGGGTGTTGTGTATACAGACCTTGCATTCCTCGACAGCGTGAAGCTGCCATGCGAAGTATGCGGAGGTAGACGGTTCAAGGAAGAGGTGCTCGCGTACAAGCTGAACGGCAAGTCAATTGCAGAAGTGCTGGAGATGACTGTGGAGCAGGCATTGGATTTTTTTCAGCTAAAAGAGGTTGTGCGCAAGCTCCAGGCGATGAGTGATGTGGGGCTGAACTATATTACACTCGGCCAGCCGCTCAGCACGCTCTCGGGCGGGGAATGCCAGCGCATCAAGCTGGCAAGCGAGCTGCATAAGAAGGGCAGCATCTATGTGTTGGACGAGCCGACGACCGGCCTACATATGTCAGATATCGGTCACCTTCTGGGGATCATGAACCGCCTCGTGGATGCCGGCAATACGGTGATCGTCATCGAGCACAACCTCGATGTGATCAGCCAAGCGGATTGGATCATCGATATGGGACCGGACGGAGGCAGCAAGGGCGGCCAGGTTGTGTTCGAGGGCACACCTCCGCAGATCATCCATGCGGAGCAGTCGATCACGGGAAGATACTTGATGAGTGCATTAAATCCACTTTCGTAATGTATGGGATTAGTTGCTCCGGATTATATTGCGAGTCATGTTCGGTTGCCGGTCCCAAGAGGTGAATCCGAACGGCTGCATGCAGCCTGAAGATAGGGCGATCTAAACGCCCGAATCCGTCAGCTAACCGCTCATCTTGATCAGGACAACGGGATCAATGCCAGGTGTAATGCTCCCCAATGTCAAGACATTAAGGCTACTCCTGGCTTGCCCTGGCAGGATTACAACTGGCAATCAGGTCAAATCGACTGGAAAGCTTAATCAAAGTCTTGCTGATTTTGATGATCGCAGTATCCAACACAAGCTGAACATTCCGAAACTAGCTTTTGCAGGCGAGAAAGCCACCATCATTTATGGTGAAAATTTTGGAAATGTTACTGTAGACATGGTCGGGTTATTGAAGAAAAACAGGAAAAAGCTAACCGAGTTAGGATGGGATGTTGAAATCTTTATTGGAAGTGACATGGACCATACGAAAGCCATGCAGCCGGCTGCGGTTTTACCGCTAATTAAGCCATGGTTCATGCGACACCCAAGTTTTATTATTGTTTTGTAGGGCAAGAACTTACAGTAAGCAGCCAAGAATATATACTGATTGCCAAAAGCAGATCTTGCTTCGGAATATCTATTGAAATGAGTAGTCCATGATGTTTAATATTTGTGACGAGATAAGAAGGAAATAAGCCCTTCATCGTATTCAGAGGCATGTTTCCCAATCCAGATGAGATGGCCCCAGGAATCCAAGAGCAGCATTTCCGCATTCGGTATGAGCTTTTTAACATACTCTGGATGGCTGAGAGGTACTGATCCATCGTTTTGACTGTGCATGATCAACGTCGGTGCGGTGATCGCGGCTAACTCGGTAGAATAATCCTTTTGCGTTTGTTCAAGGTCAATCAGAAAGCCTGAATAAGAACGTTGCCGGTTGTTCATTTTACGCAAGTCTTCCGCATGATTGCCGTCAAGTCTCTTGCGAACTTCAGTGAAGGGAAGTGTAGAGAAGGAAGTGTACATCATCTTAAAAGTTAAGTTGGGAAATAAATTGCTCATTGCGGCAATCATCTTCCATGTCCACTTTTCGACACTGGGTTTAAAAATGCGCTGTCCCACCTTGAACTCTTTGTCATTTGGCGTGAGCCAGGGTTTCGTAACCGCGCATTGAAAAGTGATGCTGTAGACACATTCGGGATACATTGAGACAAAACAGATACCAGTCGGTCCCCCTGCGGAAACCGCGATCACATGAACTTTCTCGACTTGCAGATGATCCAGCAGCGCTTTGTACAAGCTGCAAGCTTGTTTTAAATCAAGAATTGAAGACGTTTTTCCGTATCCGGCTCGCGATGGCGTGATGATCGAATATCCCGAAGATAGAAGCGTTTCATAACCGAATTCTTCACAACAGTTGGAATGGCCTCCATGGAAGAGAAGAATATGCTGTTGGCCTTTGCCGATTATGGAATACTCGATAGTCGTTTCACCGATTTGGAACGTATTGATTTCTCGTTGCATATGCCCACGCCTCTCACATGGAATATAGCAATTTAGACACTACTGCAAGACTATAAGAAATAAGAAGAAATAAGAGAGTGCACAACAAAGAATATTCACGATCCATAAACATGTATCTGTGATATGCACCATACCCTGTTCGCATCAGCGCTTAAGATAGCAGCTACCAAGGCAACAAAAAACAATTGGGAGAATATTGAATATATCGGTGAACGGCCGCCTTCTTGTTTAATTGCAGACTTTCTTTGTATCCCACACTTCCCTGAATCAGGGAACTTAGCGAACGGATGATCATAATTGTACTCCGGAATAAACTGAATGTAAATTGAACAGACGACAATCAAGAACAATGGTACGTCATTTTCGGGAAATTTCAAAAAATCTCCATGATGAAACGAACGATTTCTTATTCGGGCAACCGTTTTATTCCGTCATGCTTTGATTCGCTAAAAATTGAGCGGTTCCACTCCATGCCGATTGCGCGTTCCACCGTGCTGTGGGGGCACGTGCTGACCTCGGTGGTATCCAACGTCATTTCTGTTGTCGTAATCATTCTCGTAGCGCTCATTTCGAGCCTTCGCGGGGTCGAGCCCCTCCGCCAGGCTTTCATCCATTCTGCACCTCGACTAGTAGACTTCGAGATGAGTCTACCGCAGGATTAGCCGGACAAGAATGCAGAACGGGTATGTGCCCATAAATTTGAATTGACGACCGGGCGGACAATTCGCGCCAGCCGGGGGCGTCCCCGACGTAGTGTCCGATACGATGATGTGCAGACTGCGAAGGGACGGACAGCATCTCCACAGGGTCCTGATGAAAGCGAATGGCGATTGAGGTGAGGACCCCGAGCAAGTACGGGATCTGCTCGTAAAACCAGTGTTTCCAGCGGCGCAGCGTAGCGTCATCTGCCGCCGCTGTGGATGCCGACTCCGGTTCGGTAACGACCTGCTCTACGCATGCCGATTCGTACCGTTTGTACGGCACAATGCAGTCTGGCAGCTCGTGATGAATCTTCCGGCATTGGCCGCACCGTAACCGGCGGATGGAGAGCACGCGACGATCCCCGCTTACGCTCACTAGTTTCCGCCGACGACTGCCGATCACACTAATCGCTTCTCCACAACAAGGTGAGGGGACCAACTCTGCACATCGAACTGAAAACGCCGGGAGTCTTCTCAACCAGCTCATACTCTGTTACCATGTTGGGTAGGGGATGCTTCCCTTTTCTGTGATAATACTCTAAAAGAGTAACTTGTGCTTGTAGCATAATGTTGCTCTTTATTTAACTTGAAAACATCCCCTCCGGGGGGATATTATTGTGATGTGTTATATTTTAGTTTAAGGTGAGTGAGGATAATTGGCCGAACCATTAATATTACACGAGAATTCCATGAATAAGGAGAAAATCAGACTTATCTTGTGGTTGGCTATTCCTGCCATGATTGAGAACATGCTTCAGACGGTTGTCGGGTTAGTAGATACTTTGTTTGTAGCCGAACTTGGACTGGAGCAAGTAGCTGCTGTTGGAGTATCCAATACGATTTTGGCCGTATATATAGCCATATTTATGGCCATGGGGACAGGAGCATCCGCTCTTATTGCCAAAAGTGTCGGGGCAGGAGACTGGGAAAGGGCAAAAGCGATTGCCAGGCAGTCGACATGGATCTCTGTTCGGCTGGGATTATTGTTTGGGATCATAACCATGTTTTTTGCAGAACCTTTATTGCGAATCATGGGGGCGGAACCAGACGTACTTGCAGACGGGGTCATCTATTTTCGAATTGTTGCAGTACCATCAGTTTTGATTGCACTCATGACGGTGTTTGGAAGTATCTTACGTGCTGTAGGTGACACGAAAGCCCCGATGCGTGTAGGCATTAGGATCAACTTCATTAATATTGTTCTGGATTACGTTTTTATATTCGGATTATGGGGAATACCAGGGTGGGGGATTGCCGGGGCAGCCTGGGCTACCGTTGTTGCAAGACTGATTGGTGCCATTTTGCTATACCTCCATATTCGAAAAACAAAGTTATCGTTCTCCTTATGGAAAGGAACGTCAAGCGCTTATACCATGCCATTGTTACAAATATCGACTCCCGCTGCTGTGGAACGACTGATCATGCGTTTCGGTCAGGTGCTTTATTTTGGACTTATTGTGAGAATTGGCACCGACGTCTATGCAGCACATGTAATAGCGGGAAATATTGAAATAATCTCCTATATGCCTGGATATGGTTTGGCGGTGGCGGCAACAACGCTTGTTGGACAACACCTGGGAGCCAATCGGCAGAAAGATGCTTACCGATATGGCTTATTAACAACAGGGATAGCTGTCGTATTCATGTCGTTCGTCGGTATATTATTGTTCATCTTTTCTCCGCTAGCGGCAACATGGTTTACCGATCAAAAAGATGTCGTCGGCATGGTTACCACCGCATTGCGAATAGATGCATTTGCTCAGCCATTTTTAGCAGTTGGTTTAGTTATTGCGGGTGCATTGCAGGGGGCGGGGGATACTAAAAGTCCGATGTACAGTACAGCTATAGGAATGTGGCTCATCCGTGTTGTAGGGGTATATGTTTTGTCTATTGTTTTTGATTTCGGAATTGCAGGGGTTTGGCTCTCCATAGCCATCGATCTTATAATTCGTGCTTTTTATTTGTTCTATCGCTATCAAAAAAAGGTAGGTTCCTTTAAAGAATGATGTCCCAGCAATCCACAGCCTCTCCAAAGTGACATGTGATATAATATTGCAAAGGTGTTACCTAGAGGAGGGGTAATATGAGTGATTCTTCGCATCATCATGGTAATAGTGATCATCATCATTATCGCAAAAGCATCGTCAACCGGCTGGCCAGAATCGAAGGTCATGTCAGGTCCGTAAAAGAAATGGCGTCTAGCGGTAGAGATTGCGGCGACCTATTGATTCAAATTGCTGCAATACGTTCGGCGCTGGATAACTGTGGAAAACTTATTTTGAAAGATCATTTGGAGAGTTGTGTAGTCGAAGCTGCCAAATCGGGCAATGAGCAGGAAGTATTAACACAATTGAATGAAGCGCTTGACAAGTTTATTCGATAAAAACAAAGCCGACGGCAACAACCGTAACGGCTTTGTTTTTACAATCGTTATGCTAACATATGTACAAAATACGGGTTTTGTGAAATTGTATAGTGGAATCAATGCACGCTGCCCCTTAAGTGCACAAATGTCCGGTAACAACTAAATACGAACTTCCATAACATTCTCCTCATACTCAAACCATCATTTTTCTTCTGTAATGAATGACATATCTGACAATCCTGTTTTTATACAGAGACCCCAGCCGAAAAACTCGTTATTAGTTATTTCTGCGCGAATCGTATTCACACCGGCTCTCCAGCGAACAGGAACACTGGCCATATTAGATCGAATGCGTCCATCACTCTCCGGAGGATTCCATCTCCAATCCCCTTGGTAGACTTTTTCTTCATTGACCCATAAACGAAGATGATCGCTGAAACCGAAAGTTAACAGAGTCTCTTTCTCCTCAGATATATAAAAAGTGCTCTTCGCTTGCACCGAACTGCCTTGTTCGGCGGTATAGATCCGGTTGAGGTTTAATGTTCCGTTTTCTTCGACAACGGCTTTCGTCCAACGGTTTTCGGCGATTGGTGAAACCATCCATTCCGTAATAAAAGTTTCAGTCGACAATCGCTTCAAATCTCTGTCCCTTTTCGTGATGGGCGTCGGTTGTATTTCCTCTATAACGAGATTGCGAATGTAGCCGGGCAAATACCCCCAAAACCCTATTTTGCCGACAGGGTCTCCGTGCTGAAGATTGGGAATCACCAGTTGAGGGAAAGCATCTTCGCCCATATAGACGGCTGCGCCGTTCGGTTGCACTTCTACGGCAAATTTCACCCATTTCCCGGTAGTATTCGGCAAAGGCTTTTGATACATAGTGCCATTATAAATTTGCCATGTCATCGAACCATTCATAACCGGATCGTATTGAATTTCTTCTGGCGCCAAATAAACCAGCTCATAATTATGCGAATTCTTGGCGCCGAAAACAAGCCCTATAAACCCTACCTGTTCGGGAATCGCTACCTCCGCTTGAAGGCGAAAACAGGTAAAAGGAATTTCGTCGCGAAGAAAGACGGCAGAGCCGGATTTTCAAGATAAGCTGCTTGTTGCCCGAGATATACTCCGGGACGAGCGTTAGAATCGCCCAAATCAAATCGATCCAAATCATTCCAAAGGTTAAACGACAGCTTCTTCATCTTCGTACTCCTTTTTGCGGATTTTCATATGCTCAAATTTCAAAGGTGATATTTTGCAAACCTCGATAATAATTTCCCCAGCTGGCCGTAAACCTTAAAACACAATAATCAGGGGCGGTGACTCCAAGAGGATAATACACTTCCCAGCCCTCTTTCCATAGCCGTTGTTTCGACTCCGCATCCTGCAGGACCTCGATTTCGCCAACAAGCAATAGCCCCGCAAAACGCCCTGCATCGTAAAAATAAATCGACGCTTTCGGATCTTGGATGAACTGCGACACCCTTCTGGACGATGTATTGGTACTGAACCAAATGGTTTTCAACCCTTCCGATTCAATCTTGAACATGGCTTTAATATGAGGGTAGCCGTTTTCGTCAGTGGAACCTACCATCGCGATTTCCGAACGTTCCAACAAATCCAGGGACTCTTGTATACTCGTTTCTTTATCGATCGGGGGGATGCCGTTCTTCAGCAGTTGTTTTGCCGATCGGATACCTGCTTCAATAGCGCTTTCGGAATTCATATTAAGCCGGACCTCCCAGGAGAATTTTACATGCTTTTTATCTTATAGAGATAGTGATACAAATCTTTTAGCTGATCAAACCCTTGGTATATTCGGGAAATGGTTTTGCCTACCGCAGAGGAAGTTTCCAGATAGGGATCGATGGCAAGGATGAAGTCGCTCAATTCTGAAACAAGCGATTGCGCCGGTTTCATAACATATTCTGTGTAAGCGCGCTTGTGATCCTCGAACCAGGATTTGGTGTTATTCGCTTTCAAATCGATCAAAAATTCGATCGTTTTTTTGTGAAAAGCTGTGAAAGCTGCTGTTTGGCATAATCGAAATTCCTTTACTCGGCTTCATATTTTTGAGATTGTTGAAAATCCGTTCAAGATACTTCTCAAACTCGTCGATTTCGCTATCTTGAAATCCTTCGTAAAACAGTTTGGTCATTTCCACGGATACTTGCTCATAAGTTGTCTTCATTTTTTATTTTTTCAGTAAGTTGAATGAGAACTTTACGTCGATCATTACTTGGGAAGATACGGACAAGATGACCGGTTTCTTCGAGCTTATCTAACATACGGGTCAGAGTAGATTTACCTAGTGCGGTACTCTTTGCAAGTTCTTGAATAGGAATATTGTCTTTCTGCCAAAGAGCGAAAAGTATTCTGCCTTGGGCTGGGTTAATATCGTTAATGTTATAGTCCTTGAGCTTTCTGGAAAAAATGCGCCCCGACAACTGATGTATTTTTGAAATTAGAAATCCGCCTTGACGCAAATTGGTCATATCTAACTCCTTTCAAGTCCATATAAGGTATAAAATGTATTTGTATATAGAATAGTTGTATATAGAACTAATGTCAATATGGCAGTTGAGATGAAATTGTTTAATTAACTCCAACGATCTGGAACCGCAGGATTTACATAATCGATGTTATGTAAACTCAAATATACAAACTCACTGCGATGGCGTCATATGGCGCCTGCCTTGACTTACGTTCCTGCTCGGGATCCAGGCGCCATCTTATGCAGTTGATCGTTCTCGTAAATATGCACACCAGGCGTATACATCTGTGCCACCCGATGCATGACCGCCGCCACGTCCCGCGCTTCAATCGGGCACATCTTCGGCAATGCCTTGCGCAGGAAAGGCGTCAGCGGACGGCTTATCGCTACTCCCATACGCTCGATGAGCCGAAACTCTTCCCGCTCCCCAAGCAGCAGCGAGGGCCGGATGATCGATATCATCGGCAGTTGCAGCGTGCGAACGGCTGCTTCCGTCTCCCCTTTCACCCTGTTGTAAAAGAAACGCGATCCCGCGTCCGCTCCCATCGATGAGACGAGCACATACCGCTGCGCACCCGCCGCCTTTGCCAGCCGCGCCGCCATCACCGGGTAGTCGAAATCGACGATGCGAAAACGTTCCCGCGTCCCCGCCTGCCGAATCGTCGTTCCCAAGCAGCAGAACACGTCTTCCGCCCCTTCGAATGTTTCCGCCTGAGACTCCAGTGCCGCGAAATCGGTCAGCACGACCTGCCGCAGCTTCGAATGCTCCGCAAGCGGCTTCCGCACTATCGCAGTGATCGTCCCGTAGGCCTCCGATTCCAACAAGATGCGCAGCAATTGCTTCCCGATTAACCCCGTCCCGCCGAGCAGCACCGCTTTCTTCCGTTTATCCATCGGTTCACGCCCCCTTTTTTCCTCCTATCATATCATGAAACGCTCACACTGACATAACGGGCACAGCACGTCCAATATTCGACCGGAAGCGAGTTCGACCAAGGCATGAACAGTTCGAGCGCTTCGGCATCCAGCGGAGGGGATAGCCCAGGTTCGTTCGCGCAGACGGAACGTTATTCTCAGACGGAACATTGTTTCTCAGACACAGCGTTATTCTCAGACAGAACGTTATTTCTCAGACGGAACATTACTCTCAGACAGCACGTTATTCCAAAGGTGGAACATTACTCTAACGAATATCACACGCCTTATTTTCGCCAATAAGCTGCTTTTTCAGATTTAACGAATCTGAGCCACCTTATTTACGATATACCGCCTGAATTGGACTACTTTTAAGCAAATAGCGTTGCTCAGATTCGTTACAATTCCGGAACTTGGATTTT
>NZ_BOVJ01000037.1 GCF_018403665.1 Paenibacillus cisolokensis | reverse complement strand
TTGCAGCATTGTTCTTTTATAGGGTTTCTATCTTCCGGATGCCAGCCGCCGCGGAGCCGAAGTAAAGTAAGCACAAGCAATTTCGGGACTGGTATCAGTTCAAAGCGGGAATGGTGCGAGAGAATAGGGCCCAGGAGGTGCACAATCAGGCGCCCGGCGGCGGTGGAGTGAGCAAATAGGGCCCTGGAGGTGCACAATCAGGCGCCCGGCGGCGGTGGAGTGAGCAAATAGGGCCCTGGAGGTTGGCAATGGGGCACCCGACGGTTCTGGAGCGAGCGAATAAGGCCCTGGAGGTTCGCAATCGGGCCCCGGTGGGGGTGACGCGAACGTCCAGGGCCGCCATCCTGCTTGTCGTACGCCCCGTTATTTGAACAACCGCAGAAACTCCCGCATAAATCCCGGAAGATCCGGCCAGGCGTGGCCGGTCACCAGCTTGTCGTCCACATGCAGCGTATCCGGCGCATAGCGGGCGCCGAGACGCTCCACATCGGGGCGGCACGCGGTATAAGCCGTCATCGTTTTGCCTTCGAAATAGCGGGTATCCTGCAGAGCGACAAACACCTGGACCGCATGACAGATGGCGCCTACCGGCTTGTCCTGCTCCAGGAAGTGGCTCAGAATCCGCGGCAAATCTTTATCCCCGCGAATATATTCCGGCGCGCGGCCGCCGGGAATGATCAGCCCGTCATAGTCCGAAGGGTTAACGTCGGCAAAGGCGATATCCGCTTTTAACAAATGCGCGGGCTTCTCGGAGTATGTCTCCCAACCATCCACGAAATCATGCACGACGGTATGCAGCACCTTTTTGGTCGGCGCGGCAATGACGGCTTCGAACCCTTCCTCGAGCAGGCGGTAGTACGGGTAATACACTTCCAGCACTTCGGCGGCGTCTCCGGTCAGCAGCAAGATTTTCTTTGGCAACGGTGATCACTCCTTCGGAAAATGTTGGGGCGGCCTAAATCCGCCTCATTATCAGCATATCACACGATAGGAGCTGCGGACTATCCGCCGATAGGCCTGCGGCAGCGGAAAAATGTTGTATTAATATACGCAATAATGTATATTTATTTAAACAAGGAGGTAATCGAAGCATGCCTACAATCGACTGCGGCACCTTTGCCAGCCTCGGTTATCCGAGGATCGGCGAACGGTTGGAATGGAAAATAGCCCTGGAGCAATATGAAAGAGGCGAGCTGCGGGAGGACGAACTGGCCGTCCGGATGAAGGCGCTGCGTCTTGCCAACTGGCGCAAACAGATAAAAGCCGGGGTTCGCTGGATTCCTTCCGGCGATTTCTCGCTGTACGATACGATGCTCGATCATAGCTTGGCATTCGGAATCATACCGGAACGGTTCGAGCCGCTGCGGGAGCGGGATGCGGGCGGCATGCCGCTTTACTTCGCCATGGCGCGCGGCGTGGACGGCGTGCCGGCTTGCAAGACGGCGCAATGGTTCGATACTTTCTATCATTATGTCGTGCCGGAATGGACGGCGCGAACCCGGCCGAAGCTGCTCGCCAATCCGTGGCGGGACGCTTTCGAGGAAGCGCGCGGCGAGCTCGGGCTGGCGACGCGTCCGGTCGTGATCGGACCGTTCACGTTCGTCCGCTTGTCGAAGGGCGTCCGGTCCGCCGGCGTTCCGCATGCGGTGTGGACGCTGGTCCCTGTCTACGCTCAATTGCTCGGCGAGCTCGAAGCGGCAGGGGCCGAATGGGTGCAGATCGACGAACCGGCGCTGGCCGGGGACCTGGAGGCCGGGGATTGGAAGCTGCTTCAGGAAGTGTACGCCGCGCTTCGTCAGGCTGCGCCGAAGCTGAATGTCATGCTGCAAACTTATTTCGACGCCGTCGACAACGTCGGCGCGCTGCTCGAAATGCCCGTTGCCGGCGTTGGCCTCGACTTCGTTCACGATCGCGGCCGGCATGTGCGCGAACTGGCGGCGAACGGCTTTCCCGAGGACAAAATACTAGGAGCTGGCGTCGTAGACGGGCGCAACGTGTGGCGAACCGACCTGTCCGCCGCTTTGCGGCTGACGGAAACGCTGGCCGGGATCGTCGGCGAAGAGCGGTTGGTGCTGCAGCCGTCCTGCAGCTTGCAGCATGTTCCGGTGACGGTTCGGGGCGAGGAACGGCTGCACGGCCTCGGCAAGCTGGCGCTCGCGTTCGCCGACGAGAAGCTGAAGGAACTGGCCGTATTGGGGACCGCTATCCGGGAAGGCAGGCAAGCCGTCAAGCTCGATCTTGCCGACAGCGCGGTGTTGGCCGATGCGCTGCGGCGCTGTCCGGAACGGAATGGGCTCAGTGCCGGTAGCCGCGCAGCGGACAATGCGCCTTCCGGGAAGGCGACGGCAGCGCGGCGGCGCAAGCTGCGGCAGGCGCGGCTCGCGCTGCCGCCGTTATCGGCAGCCGCCGCCGGCGGTTTGACGCAGTCCCGGGAGCTGCGGCTCGCGCGCAAGCGCTGGCGGAGCGGAGAGTGGAGCCGCGAGCAGTACCTCGTCTTCATGCGCAGCCATGTCGCCGAATGGGTCGGACGGCAGGAGAAGCTCGGGCAGGACGTGCTGGAGCTCGGCGGAGCGGGGATGCACGGCACGGAGGAATATTTCACCGAGCAGCTGGACGGTTTTCTGATCACCGGGCGCGGGTGGGTGCAGTCCTGCGGTACGCATTGCGTGAAGCCGCCGATTTTGTTCGGCGACATCGCATACCGGACGCCGGTACTGGCCGAGGAGGCGGCATATGCCGCATCGATTGCGGATCGGCCGGTAAAAGCGATACTGCCCGGCCCGCTGACGCTGCTGAACCGCTCTTATGTCCGGACCGATATTTCGCGGCAGGATGCGGCCGGCCAGCTGGCCGCCGCGATCCGCACGGAGATCCGGGCGCTGGAGGCGGCGGGCATCGGCGTTCTGCAGCTCGACGAACCGGCGCTGCGCGAAGGGGCGCCGCTCAAGAAGCGGGAGTGGGACGGGTACTTGCAATGGGCGGGCGAGACGTTACAGCTTGCGACCGGTCAGGCCGCAGACGATACGCAGATCGAGCTGCGGCTGTGCTTCAGCGACGAAACCGAAATGCTGGATGCGTTGAAAGCGATGGATGCCGATCTTATATGGCTGGACGTTCCCGATCGTCCCGCCTGTATGCCCGGCGCGCTTGCGGAAACGGGCGCCGGCGGCGAAGCGGCGCACGAGTTTCGTCTCGCGGCAAAATAACGGCAAAGGGCGGCGGATCTTCATGATCCGCCGCCCTTGCGATATGTGATGGTCAGTACAACGATATCGTCAGCGTATCCATCTCGTTGCGCGCGTGCAGCGTCGCTTCGCTGCCGCTGATCTCCACGCTTATGAGCGACCGGAGGCAGCGCTGCAACGCTTTTTTGCCGGTTTCAAGCTTGCGGTTCAGAATAGCCGTCAGCTTGTCCAGCGCTTTGGTGTTATTATCGTAAAGGTATACCGGAATGTTTTGATTTTGAAACACAATCATCGTTCGCATCGCCCGTTCACTCCTCCGATCGGTGATCTTTTTTCGTTTCAGTATAATGGCGTTAAATTAAAATTTGATTAAAATGCGGTTACAGTTTCGTGATCAAAGTGAACTTTTCACGGAGGACGGATACGGGACGTCCGGCATGCGGGCCGCACGGATACAGCCCGCTGCGGATGCGAAGACGGTGTTTGCGGCTTCGTCAGGCGAGTCCGGCAGCCGCGTAGGCTTTGCGAAATCCTTCCGCAGATCTTGCAATCAGCGTTTCGGCGCTTTCCCGCGGCGGTTCGGGCGTGAGAATCTCCTGGGCGACGACGCCCTTGTACCCGATCCGATGCAGCGTCCGCAGGAAGGTTCCCAGGTCGATGACGCCTTCTCCGGGATACAGTCTGTCGTTGTCCAGCGCTTCTTCTACCGGCACGGCTTTGGCATCGTTCAGATGAACATGCGTAATTTGCTCCGGACGGAGCTTGGCGATCGCCGCTTCATCCGCTCCTGTCGTATACCAGTGGTAAGCGTCGAGCAGCAGCCCGACGTTCGGCTCGCCGATGGCGGCGATCCATTCCAGCGTATCTTCCATCGACCAGATAAACGGGTTGGCCCATCGGGTGCGCAGGTGGTGAGGTCCTACGAATTCAAGGCCGAGCGAGATGCCGTACGCGCCCAAAAGCCGCGCGCAGGTGCGCAGCCGCCTGGTGGCGACGGCCATGAAACGCGCCGCGTTGTCGTCGGTCGACGGCAGGATATAGGTGCAGCAGGCGGTGACGCCGAACTGCGCGGCGATTTCCGCATCTTGGGCCAGCTTGGGCAGTCCGGCGCGAAACTGCTCTTCCGATTCCCGCCATTCAACCGGCAGCCCGATGGAGCCGATCCGGACGCCGATAGCGTCGAGTGCGTCGAGCGCCGCGTCGAGTCCGGCTTCCTCGGCCCATTGACGGAGTTCGCCGCCGCTCGCGTCGACCGCGCCGAAGCCGTGTCTGGCCGCCAATTCCGCAAATTGCTTCAAACTGCCGGCATCGCCTGCGCCGGCCCGTGTCAATCCTTTAATCATCGTTAACGATTCCTCCTGATCGAATAGAATGGCGACACCAATGCGTTCTTGCCAATCGCTCGGCAAGGGCTCTTTTGCCGATACTCTCTTATCGTAGCGGAAACCGCCGGGAGGCTCAATGGCCGCTTTCGACCGATAACTGCCTACGTCATGGAACGGGGACCGCCCGCTTCCCGGTAATGAGCCGGCGAAACGCCGTGCTTGTTCCGGAATACGCGGTAAAAGTAGGAGTAACTCCCGAATCCGCACGTATCGGCAATCTGCTCCAAGGTCAGCGTGCTGTACTTCATCCGGTCCTCGGCGAGCGACAGCCGGACCTGCTGCGTATACTGCATAATTGTCGTTCCGAAGCATTCCTTGAACAGATGGACGGTGCGCGATACGCTGAGCCCGACATGGTCGGCCACTTCCCGTATCCGGAACGGGCGGGCCGCATGCTCGTCGATGAAGTTTTTCATCCGGGTGGCGATGAACGACCGGCTTTGCAGCACGGACTGGGTGGCGATGGCGCGGTCGAGACCGAGGCAGAGGGAGCGCAGCAAGTAATCCGACATTTCGCGGTCTTCCTCTTCGAACCTCCGCTTCTCCAGCACGAGTGCCCGCCAGATCGTCAGCAGCCGCTCGTCGAGGGCGATCCTGGTCTTCTGCGGCCGGGATTTGCGGTTCCACCATTCGTCCAGCCATTCGCCCCGGCACATGACGTAATAATCGCCGCTGGCGATGCCGCTTTCCGGTTCCGCCTGCCGCTTCGATACGATCAATTGATATTTGTCTCCCGGCCTGAACAGCAGCAGGTCTCCCGGCTCGATCCGCTGCATGCGGCCGTCCGCCAGCGCTTCGCAGCCGCCGTCGGTTTGCAGACGGAACAGGTAGCAGTCGAGCCCGTTCGGATAACCGTCCTGAAACGGCTGGCTGTGGAATGAATAGGCGCAGCTCAATATTTCCGTCGCCAGCATCGGTCTTCCTCCATCTTGCAGCAATATTGTACATGCCATAATTAGATTCTACATCTTCATGCAGCAGCTTTTCCACTATAATAATGTGACATGGAGGAGTGAAATAGGGAAACTGAAAAACCGCCTGTCGTCAGACGGCGGCGAACGAAAGGAAGAGTGCAGATGAAAATCGGATTGCAGTTGTACACAGTGCGCGACGACACGGCCCGGGATTTTGCCGGCACGCTGCGGCAAGTCGCGGAAATGGGGTATCAAGGCGTTGAATTTGCCGGCTACGGCGACCTGTCGGCCGGGGAAATGCGCGATCTGCTCCGGGAATTGAAGCTGGAAGCTTTCGGCAGCCACGTCAGCCTGGACCGGCTTGAGCATCATATTGACGAAGAGATCGAATATTTGAAGACGGTCGGCGCGAAATATGTCGTCTGCCCGTATTTGATGCCGGAACAGCGGGGCGATGAAGCCGCATGGCGCGCATTGTTCGAGAAATTCCGCGGCTACGGCGAACGGCTGTCGCGGGAAGGCTTCGTATTTGCCTATCATAACCACGATTTCGAATTCGAAGGCAGAATCGGAGATGACTATATCTTCGACGCGATGTACAAGACGGTCGATCCGTCCCTGCTGCAGGTGGAAATGGATATCGGCTGGGTGCAGTTCGCCGGTCAGGACCCGCTTGCTTATATCGCGAAATATGCGGGCCGCCTGCCGCTGCTGCATTTGAAAGATTTCCGCAAAGGGGCTCCGGGCGAGCCGATCGACACGGTCGAGCTCGGACGCGGCGATCTGGCGCTGCAAGATATTATCGCCGCGGCTGCGGCAGCCGGCACCGAATGGCTCGTCGTCGAGCAGGACCGCTGCGCCAATCCGCCGCTCGAGTCCGTCCGTACGAGTATCGAATGGCTGAAGAACAACGGACATTTGTCCGCATAGCAAAATGCTGTTGGGCCGCGAAAGCGGCCCTTTATGCTTCGGGCTCGTATATTGATAGAAGGAAGAAGCGGCTGCACGCTGCTCATCCCGGGCCGGCCGATGCTCATCCGGGAGCGGAGCGGATCAAGTATCGCTGCGAACTACACGGCGGAAACCGGCAAGCTTCGAAACAGATCGGACAAATTTCCCGGGAAATTCGCCCTGGACGGCAACGATGTCGAATAGCCGGATCGCCGTTTGCACGCGGGCAAGTTCCCGATCGGGAAAAGGGCTTTCCCCGTCACTGCAATGATGACTCGGGAGAGCCCGCTATGCCGATACCGGCGTTCAAGCTATAATGGAACAAACGGGAAATGAAAGGCGGCGGACGGCATGGGAATCGGACAGGAATTGTTGACGAGCGCGATCGGCACGTTCAAAAGCGCGAAGCGGCTCGGCGACCGCACGATCGAGCGATTGTCGGACGAGGAATTGAACCGGACGCCCGCGAGCGAGTCCAACAGCATCGCCATCATCGTCAAGCATTTGCACGGCAACATGATTTCGAGATGGACCGATTTTTTGACGACGGACGGCGAAAAGCCGACGAGACAGCGCGATGCGGAATTCGAAGGGGAACCGCTGACGAAGGAGGAGCTGCTCCGATTGTGGGAAAGCGGCTGGGATACGCTGTTCCGGGCGCTCGAGCAGTTGGGAGAAAGCGATCTGCTACGCACGGTCCGTATCCGGGGCGAAGCGCACACGGTCATCAAAGCGATCCAGCGGCAAGTGTCTCACTACGGGTACCATGTCGGACAAATCGTCTATATCGGCAAGCTGATCCGGAACGGGCAATGGGATTCGCTCAGCATTCCCAAGAAGAAGCCGTAACCTGAGCCATAACCTGAAGCGGAATCCGACGCTGCGTTCGAAACGGCGAACCGCCCGGCAATCGGACACGATTGCCGGGCGGTTCTGCGCTTGCCGCGCGGAATCTTACGCTTGCGAGGCCGGAACCGCCGCTGCTGCGGCGCTCGCCGCATAGGCGAACCGGTATGTGCCGGAGCCGAGCTTAAGCTCGAGTCCCGCATCGCCGCGGCGTACGCCGTGCACGCCGGCTGCCCGGTCGAGCGGCGTTCCGCTCTCGGTGACCGCATCCGGCGTCAGCGAGGCGGAGTCGGGCAGCGTCAGCGTGGCGGTCGTGTTCGGCGGCACGGTGACGGTCACTTCGATTTCGCCGTCCGGCTTGTCCGGCAGTTTCCAGGCGCAGCGGATTTCGCCGTACATCGAATCGAACGCTCCGTCGGCCCATGTCAATCCCGCCACAGGCTGCGGACGCAGCACGATCCGCTTGTAGCCGGGGGCGGAAGGATCGGTGTCGATGCCGGCGACGACGCGGTAGAGCCAGTCGCCGATCGAGCCGTACGCATAATGATTGAACGAGTTCATATCCTTGCTCCAGAAGGTACCGTCTTCGCGGATGCCGTCCCAATGCTCCCAGACAGTCGTCGCGCCTTTGGTCACCTGGTACAGCCAGGACGGGTATTCCGTGCGCAGCAGCAGCCGGGACGCGATTTCATGATGTCCGGCGGTGCTGAGCGCATGGTTCAAGTACGGCGTGCCGACGAAGCCGGTCGTCAAATGGCCGGCGTCCTCCACCAGCTTCGCCAGACGTTCGCCGATCCGCTTCCGGTCGTCGCCTTCCACCAGGCCGAACGTCAGGGCGAGCACATGCGCCGTCTGCGTCGGAACGGCGAGACGGCCGGCCGGAGTCACGAATTCCCGACGGAAGGCGGCGACGATCCGTTCGTGCAGCGCGCGAAGTTCCTCGGCGTCCGCCGTCTTGCCAAGCGCAATGGCGGCATCCCGCAGCAGGGAAACGGAGTAGGCGTAGAAGGCCGTTGCGATGAAATCGTTGTCCGTTGCGCCGAAATAGCTTCCCGGCTTGGAATCGAGCGCCAGCCAGTCGCCGAAATGAAAGCCCGTATTCCATAGCGCTTCGTCGCCGCCCTGCTTGCGGATGTATTGGATCCACGCGGTCATGCTGTCGTACTGGCGTTCCAGTATGCGCTTGTCGCCATAGACGAGATAGAGCGTCCACGGGATAATGACGGCCGCGTCGCCCCAGGCCGACGACGAATGCTCCTTCTCGGACAGCACGTTCGGAATGACGAACGGCACGCCGCCGTCTTCCAATTGGTCGGCTGCGAGATCCTGCAGCCATTTGCCGAAGAACGGCGCGACATTCATCAGGTATGTGGCGGTCCGGGCGAACATTTGCGCGTCGCCGGTCCAGCCGAGCCGTTCGTCGCGCTGCGGGCAGTCGGTCGGTACGTCGACGAAGTTGCCCTTGAGTCCCCACAAAATGTTGTGATGCAGCTGATTGACCAGCGGCTCGGAGCAGGCGAACCGGCCCGTCGGCGTCATGTCGGAATGGATGACGACGCCGGTGAACTGTTCCGGCTCGACCGGCTCGGGGAAGCCTTCGAGCTTGACGTAACGGAATCCCTGGAAGGTGTAGTGCGGCTCGTACGTTTCCGTTTCCCCGCCCTTCGCGCGGTAGGTGATCGTCTGCTTCGCGCTCCGCAAATTTTCCGTATAGAAATTGCCTTCCGCATCGAGCACCTCGGCATGCTGCAGCCTCATCTCCCGTCCGGCTTCCGCCCGAACCGTGAAGCGTATCCAGCCGACCATATTTTGCCCCATGTCGAGCACCGTCTCGCCCGCCGGCGTGCGCAGCAGCGCGATCGGCTTGATCGTCTCGATCGGACGGACGGGCTCGTTGTATTGGGCGGTCAGCCGGCTCTTGTCGAATTCGACCGTCTCGGCGGCCAGCCATGACGAATCGTCAAAAGCCGGCAAGCACCAGCCGGGCTGCTCCAGCGAGGCGTCGTACGTCTCGCCGTGATAGATCTCCGACATCAGCACCGCCGAAGGAGCGGCCCGCCATTCGCTGTCGGTGACGATCGTCTCCTCCGAGCCGTCGGCATACACAAGATGAAGCTGGAGGAGCGCCGCCGACCGGTCGCCGTAAATATTGCGTCTGTCCGACCAAGCGAGATTTCCTTTGTACCATCCGTTGCCGACGCCGATGCCGATGGCGTGCTTCCCGGGCGTCATCCGCTCCGTCACATCGTAGGTTTGGTATTGCAGCCGCTTGTTGTAGCTCGTCCAGCCCGGCGTCATATACCAGTCGCCGACGCGCCGGCCGTCGAGCTGCAGCTCGTACACGCCGTGCGCGGTGGCATAGATGCGGGCGGAGACAACGCCGTCGCGGACGTCGAACGTCCGGCGGAAGATCGGACAGGCTTCGCCAAGCGCCGCCAAATGCGCTTCCGGGTAGGCAATCCATTGCGCCTGCCATTCCCGGTAATCGAGCAAGCCCGTTTCCCACCAGGCCGTTTCCGACCAGTCGGACGTTTCGCCGCCGTTATCCCATGCCTGTATGCGGTAGTAATAAACGGTTCGGGACTTGACGGACAGGCCGTCCAGCTCGATATGTGTCGAAGCGTCGCTTTCCACCTTGCCTGAATCCCAAACGATCTGCCGAAAAGCATCGTCAAGCGATACCTGAATCCGATAGGCGGTCTGCAGCACGTCGCGGCGATCCCCCTGAAGCCGCCAGCTGATGCGGGGCCGGCGTTCGCCGATGCCGATGGGGTTGCGACGATATTCGCAGCGCGGGTCGATCACGTTCAACATCGTATTCTACCTCCTCTTTGTCCGCCGAATCGCGGATGCTCATTTGCGAAATAGACGCTGATAGACGTTTTACTTATAATTATCATTATAAAAAAAGAAAGCGTTGCCTCTCCCGGCAATGATGCCATTCTTCCCCGTTGAACGCGACATCGCGTCAGCTCGGCGTCCGGGAGAAACGCCGGGGTCCATACTGCGGAGGTGAGTGCGAATGGCAACGGCGCGACCGTCTTTTATGTTAAAAAGCGATTATTACTTTACCGAAAACGTCCGTTTATTCGTCAACCGCGCTCTCGAAACGTTCGATCTCGCCTATCACGCCCATGACTTTGTGGAGCTGGCGTATGTCGCCGAAGGCTTTGGCTTCCACCATATCGGGGACGCGGCGGAAAGGGTCGGCAAAGGCCGGCTCTATGTTATCCCGGTCGGGGTTTCACACGTATTCCGCCCGGCTTCGGCCAATCAGGAAGAGCCGCTCGTCGTTTACAACTGCGTCATTGCGCCGGACCTGTTGGCATCGCTTCGGGAAATGGCCGAGCCGATTCTTCGGACGCAGTTCGATTTCTTGATGGAAGAAAGGAGCGAATGGTTCTCCGTACCCGATCACGACGGGACGATCGAACGGCTGCTTTACGGGTTGCATCGGGAATTTGCCTTTCGGCGCAGCGGCTCGACGACGATGATGTATGCGATGCTGCTGCAGCTGCTGGTGTCGGTGTTCCGGGCCAGGCAGGAATGCCCGGAATTGCCCGCGGCTGCCGCGCCGAATGCGCTGTACGACGTGCTGGCCTGGCTGGACGAGCATTACGGGGAGCCGCTCGACATCGCTTCCCTGGCCGGACGGTGCGGCTTCAGCAAGCGGCATTTTCAGCGCTTGTTCAAGCAGTATACGGGACAAACGTTTGCTCGTTACATGCAAAGTCTGAGAATTCGCAAAAGCTGCGACATGCTCCGCGAAACCGGAGACAAAATTCAAGCTGTGGCGGAACGGGCCGGTTACCGCGATATCGATTCGTTCAACCGGGTGTTCCGCCGCATCGTCGGCATGACGCCAGGCGCATACCGGCAGCAAATGCAAGAGCCGTCCCCGTCCGATCCCGCCGTTCGATCGCAAATCCCCGCCGGAGGCGGCGCTTAGCCGCCCCCGAAACTTGCTGCGTCGCGCCCTTTCGGGACGAAGCTTTCGCATACCGCTTCTTTTCCGCACACGCTTCTCTTGCGTGAAGCTTTCGCTCACCGCTCTTCCGCGAAGCTTTCGCGCACCACTTCTCTTGTCCGGTTTTTACTTTCCCGCGCATTGTCAAGAAGACCTATATGTAGTCCACAGGAAGGTGTTCGCCCGTTCCTCCTTGCTAGCCTGCCGGATTCGGCGTCGGCAGCCGGGGATCGGCGGGGCGTCCCGGATTTTTGGGACGATCGGCCCCAAGCCCCTCTCTTCTTCATCCCGTCCCCCGCAATTTGGTATTTAACTCTCCTTTCCACCCTATCCGAATCGGGCCTGCCAGGGGCCGCAAAGCCAGTCGCGAAGCGGTCTCCAGGTTTATTTTTACATCTTGTAAATGATGATTCGTTAGATGGAGGCGGCAATCGCCCGGTCATCACATTCTTTCCCTGTAAAATAGCAAATATTTTCCTTTTTTTCTCGGATTTTCAGCTAAAAATGATGAAAATTATATTTTTCTCATCACAAGTAATTAGGCTTTCCAGCTTATGAAAACGACTTTGAAAATGGATATGTAAACCTAATCCAATTTATATCCTTATTCCCTCAAAGCCTAGCGACGAACTGTGTCATAATCATAATCAAAAATCGACTGAAAAGCCGGAGGGAGAGTCGAAAGCCAAACTATCAGGATGGAGGTTTATACCCACATTGAGCAAGGAACTCGATTTAAAGCATTACTTGTCGATTATACGCAAACGGTTATGGTTAATTATGATTTTTGTCATTGTCGTCGTGTCCGCCACCGGAGCTGTCAGTTATTTCATGCTCAAGCCGGTTTACCAGGCATCGGCCAAGCTGCTTGTCAACTCGGCCGCCGGCAATCTGGGCACCATTAAGCTCGATCTGAACATGATCAACAGTAATATCAGTTTGATCAACACATATAAAGAGATTTTGCGGACGCCGGCCATGATGGATGAGGTCGTCGCCCAAAATCCGGATCTGGGCGTGACGAGCGAGGAACTGATGCGCAAGATCCGCTTTCATTCCGTCAACGGAACGCAGGTGTTTACGCTCAGCTACCAGGACCACGACTACAGTCTGGCGGCGAATGCGGTCAACGCCGTAGCCGAGGTGTTCCAATCGCAAATTCCGGTCATTATGCGCGTGGATAACGTCCACTTGCTTCATATGGCCGATCCGGACAAAGTTCCGGCTCCGGTCAAGCCGAACGAGAAGTTGAATATGGCCGTCAGCTTTGTCGTCGCGCTGCTGTTCGGTATCGCCGCGGCGCTTGCGCTCGAATATTTCGACGACAGAATTCGCAACGAGGAGGACGTCGAGTATTACCTGGGCCTTCCGACGCTCGTCATGATTCCGTCCATCCGTCAGGGGGATCTGAAAGTCAAGCGGCGGTTAGCCGCCAATTCATCGAAAGCAGGTGAAGCGTCCCGTGTCCCGATCTCATGAAGCGAGACCGCTCATTACAGATGTCAATCCGCTGTCGCCGATATCGGAAGCGTATCGTACGCTGCGCACCAATTTGCAGTATGCGGAGGTCGACCGGCCGCTGCGGCTGCTGGTGGTGACCTCGGCCAGCCCGCGCGAAGGGAAAACGACGACGGTCAACAATCTGGCCGTCGCTTACGCCCAGACCGGAAAGTCGGTACTGCTCGTCGATGCCGATTTGCGCAGGCCGACGGCCCACCATACGTTTCAGACGTCAAACCGCTGCGGGCTGACCCATATTCTGACCGGCCAGGCCAAAGTGGCGGACGCCGTGCAAAATACGTCGATTAACGGACTGAAGCTGCTGTCGAGCGGCTCGATACCGCCCAATCCTTCCGAGCTGCTCGGGTCCGACAAGATGGACCGGCTGCTCGCAGAACTGCGGGAGTCGTACGACATTGTGCTGATCGACACGCCTCCCGTGCTGGCCGTTAGCGACGCGCAGGTTGTGGCTGCGCGTTGCGACGGCGTGCTGCTTGTCGTCAATGCGAAGAGCGTCAAGCGCCGTTACGTCATCAAGGCGAAAGAAGCGCTCGAATTCGTCCATGCCAGAGTGCTTGGCGTGGCGCTGAATCAGGTTCCGTCCAGCGAGGCGAATCCTTATTACGAATACAGTCAGGAGGTCCGGTCATGATATCGGCATACCGCACTTATATATGGCTTGCGGTCGATCTGGCCGCTGTCGGAATCGGTGCCGCCGCCGCCGCTGCCCTGCAGCAGCAGCATGCGGCGGTGCCGTGGGGAACTGCCGCATGGCTCGTCTATATCGGGCTGTCTGCGGCGATCGGTCTGGGCGCGATTGTCAAGCTTGGGCTGCACCGCACGATCTGGCAGTATGCCGGCGCGCTCGACATGCTGACGGTCTTGCAGGCCGCCGCCGCTTCGGCGCTGCTGCCCTATCTCGCGGTTGTGCTTATTCCGGGGGATTCCGAGCCGCTCATGCTGTTTCACCACTTTGCTTTCACCGTATTTTTCATGGCCGGTCCCCGTCTCATCTGGCGGTCGTTCTGCGACAAATACGGTTCGCGCCGCGGCCATAACGGCCGCCGCCGCGCGCTCATCGTCGGCGCCGGCAGCTGCGGCACGCTGGTTGCCCGCGAGCTGATGCAGAACGACGCCTCCAATCTGATGCCGGTAGGCTTCATCGACGACGATCCGTACAAACGGAAGCTGAGCGTAATGGGGCTCCCGGTTTTCGGCGCGCGCGCCGACATTCCGAAGGCGGCCGAGGCGAACCGCATCGATGAAATCATTATCGCCATGCCTTCGGTATCCAAATCGCAAATATCCGCGATCGTCAACATTTGCAAGACGACGAAGGCAAGGCTGAAAATCGTGCCGGATTTGCAGGACATTATCCGCGGCGGAGGGGCGGTCGGCCGGGTTCGCGACGTCCAGGTCGAAGATTTGCTCGGACGCGACCCGATCCGCACCGATCTCGAGAACATCGCCAACTACGTCGAAGGCAAGACGGTGCTGGTCACCGGCGCGGGAGGCTCCATCGGCTCCGAGCTTTGCCGTCAGATCGCGCCGTTCCGGCCTTCGCGGCTGCTGCTGCTCGGTCATGGCGAGAACAGCATCTACACGATCGAGATGGAGATGCGGAGCAAGTTTCCGGAGCTTCAAATCGAGACGTTGATCGCCGATATCCAGGACCGGCCCCGCATGGAAGAGATCTTCCAGCTGAAACGGCCCGAGGTCGTCTTTCACGCCGCCGCTCACAAGCATGTGCCGCTGATGGAGCGGAATCCGGCCGAAGCGATCAAAAACAACGTGTTCGGCACGCGCAATGTGGCGGAGTGCGCGGATAAATACGGGGCTGAGCGGTTCGTGCTCATCTCGACGGACAAGGCGGTCAACCCGACAAGCGTTATGGGCACGACGAAACGGATCGCCGAGATGTTCATCCAAAGCCTCGACAAGCATAGCGAGACGAAATTCGTCGCGGTCCGCTTCGGCAATGTGCTCGGCAGCCGGGGCAGCGTCATTCCGCGGTTCAAACAGCAGATCGAGCAAGGCGGTCCCGTTACGGTTACGCATCCGGAGATGGTCCGGTATTTCATGACGATTCCGGAAGCGGTGCAGCTCGTCATTCAAGCCGGCGCCTTCGCCCGCGGCGGCGAAGTGTTCATCCTCGACATGGGCAAGCCGGTCAAAATTTACGATCTGGCGGTCGACCTTATCCGCTTGTCCGGCTACGAGCCGCATGTCGACATCGATATCCGGTTCACCGGCATTCGCGAAGGAGAGAAGCTGTACGAAGAGCTGCTCACGAGCGAAGAGGGATTGACGTCGACGAAGCATGACCGGATCTTTATCGGAAAGCCGTCGCAGATCAACCGGACCGAGCTGGAGTTTGAAATCAGGAAGCTGGAGAAAGTGATCGGCAATGATCCGGACGAAATCCGAGCGGTGCTCAAGCATCTCGTGCCGACGTACCGCAATGTTTCGTAGAGCTTCGGGGGAGGCGGCCGGAACCGCTCCGGCACCTCGCGCGCAGGGCGCGTCCGGCGTCCGGGGACGTTCCCCGATCGCCAGGACGCTGGCGAAGGGCGGAAGCATCAGCTTCCTGGTCAATACGAGCGGCATGGGTCTGGCGCTGCTGATGCAGATTGCGCTGGCCCGCATGCTCGGCGTCGACGGCTACGGCATCTTCTCCTTCGTCACGACAGTCGTCACGTTCCTCGTTTTCCCGGCGAAGCTGGGCTTCGATACGACGATCGTGAGACTGACCGCTTCTTATCGCGCCGTCGGCGATTGGCCGGGAATCAAGGGATTGCTGCGGCGGGGCAATCAGATCGGCCTGATCCTGTCGCTCATCGTCGCCGCAGGGGGCATGGCCTCCGTATGGCTCGGCCGTGACGGGATGACCGGCGAGCAGCTTGCGACCTATATCGCCGGTCTGGCGGGCATTCCGCTGCTGACGCTGGCGACGCTGCGCCAAAGCGCGCTGCAAGGTCTGAAGGACGTTCTGTTCGCGCAGATGCCGGAGAAGATTATGCGGCCGGTTCTGACGATCGCGCTGCTGGCGCTTTGCGCATACGGCTTCGGCATGACGGCGGACGCGGGCCTGGCGATGCTGTGCTTCGGCGTTTCGGTCGCCGTCACGTACGTCGTGGGTGCCTTCGTGCTGAAAGTCCGCATCGGAAGGCATACCCGTCAGCTTGCTCCCCGCTATGAGACGCGGGAGTGGGTTCGCTTGTCCGTCTCGCTCATGATCAACGCCGGGATGTACCTGCTGCTCGGGCAGCTCAGCGTGCTGCTGATCGGATTCATGCAAGGGGAAACGGCCTCGGGTCTGTTCTCGGCGCCGTCCGGCTCGGCACGCTCGTGGCGTTTGCGCTGACGGCGATCAATATGACGGCCGCTCCGCTTTTGTCGGAAACATATGCGAAGGGCGACCGCAAGCAGATGCAGCAGGTTTGCACGACGACCGGCCGCGCCGGATTTCTCTTCGCCGCCGTCGTATTCGCCGTCTTCGCCCTGCTCGGCCGTCCGCTGCTCGGCCTGTTCGGCGAAGAATTTCGCGACGCGTACCCTGCGCTTATGCTGTTGGCCGGAGGGCAGCTGATCAAGGCGTTCTGCGGCCAATCGGGGACGCTGACGACGATGACCGGGCATCAGAAGGTGCTGACGAAGGTGCTGAGCCTGGCCAGCGTGCTGAACGTCGCGCTGTGCGTCCTTCTTATCCCGCCGCTCGGCATAACGGGCGCGGCGCTGGCGACGAGCGTATCCGGCGTCGCCTGGAACGTGGTCATGGTGGTGATCATCTGGCGCCGGTTCGGCATTCAGACGTTCGCCTGGGCGCCTCCCTTCATGAAGACGAAAGATAAATGGCAGATACAAGAGCAGGGTGCTGGAGAGAAAAGGAGAGAGTTCGACGAATGAAGACGATTTTGCTGGCGGGAGTGCCGAAGTCCCCCAATCTGGGCGACGGCTTGATCGCGTATACGATAAACCGCATGATCCGCATGCGCGGCTCCTACCGGATCATTCATTTCGATCTGCTGGACGGCCGCTGCCCCGAGGAGGAGACGCCTTCCGAAGCTGCGCCCGTCGTGCGGCTGAACGCCGCCGGCCTGAAAAAGCGGGCAACGCCGGACTGGATGCGGATGCTGAAAGCCTATTGGCTTCATCGGGCGAAAGACTCCGTCATGCTCGGGCAAGTCCGGGAAGCGGTGGCGGAGGCGGACGCCGTGTTCATCGGCGGCGGCCATCTGCTCATCGACACGTATCTGACTTTCCCGTTGTCGGTTCGCCGCGTCGCCCGCGAAGCGAAACGGCAGCGCAAACCGCTGCACATCGTGTTCGTCGGCGCGCGCGGCCCGTGGAGCCTGCCGGCCAAGCGGTGGTTCCTCGAGGCATGCCGCTACGCCGAGACGATTGCGGTGCGGGATGCGGACTCCCGGGAATTTCTGCTCGCCATGGACGCTTCGCTCGCGGACAAGACGGTGGCGCTTGCCGACCCCGCGCTGTATACGTTGGAAGCTTTCCCCCGGCTCCCGGCCGGGAGCGGTACGGACCGCGTCCCGGCAAGCCGCTCCGCCCGGAACCGGCCCGTCGTGGGGCTTGGCATTATGGATCCGCATGAAATGAAACGGCATTCGGCATTCCGCTGGGAACGCGACGAATGCGCCGACTGGTGGCGGGATGCGGCGATCGAGCTGACCTCGCGCGGCTTGCAGGTAAACGTGTTTACGAACGGTTCGGCGACGGACAACGCATTCGTCGAGATGTACGTCAAGCCGCGCTGCGCCGGCCTTGAAGGCGTGCAGTTTCTCGGCTATCCGACGACGGTGGCGGGGCTGGTGGAACGGATTGCGGCCTGCGATGCCGTCATCGCCCAGCGGCTGCATGCCTGCATTCCGGCGCTCTCGATGATGAAACCGACGTACGGACTCATTTGGGATCAGAAGCTGAGCAGCATATTCCGCGAACTCGGGCTGGAGAGCCATCTCGTCGATTTCCGTCGACCGGCGTCTTCGGCGATTGCCGCCATGCGGCTGACCGAGGCGCCGGCGGGACGCTTTCCCGAACTGATCCGGCTGAAGAAGGAGGAGCTGTACCGGCATATGGGGAGAATTTTGGCATGATTAGCGGAACGATTCGCCCGGGGAGAAATACGGGCACGAAAACGGACAAAATCAAAGTGCTTCACGTCGTGGGCAAAATGCATCCGGGCGGCATCGAGACGTTGCTGATGAATTTGTACCGCAATACGGACCGCGACCGCTACGAGTATCATTTCGCCGTACAGACGGAGGAAGATGCCTTCTATGACGACGAAATCCGGGCGCTCGGCGGCACCATCGTCCGCCAGCCGCATCCGCAGAAGGGGCTGCGCCGGTTTCGCGCCGCTTTCGAAAACAACGTGCGGCGGTACGGGCCATACGACGCGGTGCACAGCCATATTTTCGGCTTCAGCGGCTACGTGCTCAAGCTGGCGGAGAATCTCGGCATCCCGGTGCGGATCAGCCACAGCCACAATACGCACGACAGCCGCCGCACCTCGCTGGCGCGCAAAATATACCGCGCCTATATGCGCAGGCTGATTCTTCGGCACAGCACGGCGATGCTCGGCTGCTCGCGGGCGGCCTGCCAGTCGCTGTTCGGCACGGACTGCTGGCGCGACGGGCGGGTTCGGGTATTCCCGAACGCCATCCAGCTGTCGCCGTACGAGAGCTTGCCGGCGAAGCGGGAAGAGCTGCGCCGCCGGCTCGGCGCGGAAGATCCGACGGCGCCGCTTTTCGGCCATATCGGGCGGTTCAGCGAGCAGAAGAACCATGCCTTCCTGATTGAGGCGTTCGCCGCATTTGCCGCGAAACGGCCGGACGCCAGGCTCGTGCTTGTCGGCGACGGCCCGCTGCGTGCGAGCATCGAGAGAACGGTGCAGGAGCGCGGCCTCGCGAAGCAGGTCAGCTTCCTCGGGCTGCGCAAGGACGTGCCGGAAATTTTGGGAGCACTCGACGGCTTCGTGCTGCCGTCGCTGTACGAAGGGCTCGGCATCGTGCTGATCGAAGCCCAGGCGGCCGGCGTGCCCTGTCTCGTCTCGGACCGGGTGCCGGAGGAAGCGGATTTGAAGCTCGGCATGGTGGACAAGCTGCCGCTTGAGGCTCCGGCCGAGCGGTGGGCGGAAGGAATGAGCAAGCTTGCCGCGGCGGCGTCCCCGGATTGGGCAGCGGTGCGGGACGCGCTGATACGCCACGAATACGACATCACCGGCAGCGTCCGGCGTCTGGAGAGGGTTTATGCAGGCGGAAGTTTCGATTAACCGTCCGATCGTCCAATTGTCCGTCGCCGTTCTGCTGCTGCTCGCGGTCAGGATGATCCTGCCGTGGGACGAGGGACTCGGCATGACCGCGTTCTTCGCGCTGCTCATTCCGTTCTTCTTCCTGCTGCGTTGGCCGCATACGCCGGGCGCTTTGTTCACCGGGCTGTGCGTCCTGATGCTTGGCAAGCTGGTCTATGCGATGACGACCGATCCGCTGGCCGGGCCCGACGAGATCCATTATTACGAGCAAGTCGTCGAATTCGAGCGGCTTGGCGATTTTCTCCCTTACGCCTGGGAGCATATCGTGACGCAGTGGCATAACATTTCCGCTTACCCGATGTTCGGTCTGCTGTACATGCCCTTTTTCAAATGGATGGAAATCGAGGGGCCGCTGCCGATCATTCTGCTCAATACCGTGCTGCTCATCCTGACCGTCAACCAGACGTATCGCCTGAACGCGAATTACTTCCGTTACGCGCTGCCGGGCCGCAGGACCGGCGGTATCGGCGGGGACGCCGGGGAAACCGGTGAGCCTTCGCTCCGTTTTCACGCGATCGTCATTTTCGGCCTTCTGGTCAGTCCTTCGCTGATGTACATGTCGTCGCTGTTCGCCAAGGATGTAACCTGCGTGCTGCTCGGGGTGTACGGCGCGGCGCTGCTGCTGCGCAAAAAGTATGTATGGTTTGTCGTCGTGCTGCTGTATGCGACCGGGCTCAGGGATTACGCGATCGTGTACACGGTTTGCTTCTGGCTGCTGTATACGCAGCGGTTCAGGACGGCGATTGCCGTCATGATGGCTGCGCTCGGCATTCTGGTGGTTCAAATCGGTCCGACGGCGCTTGTCAATACGGCGATGCTTACGGTGTTTCTGTTCGTCAGTCCGAATCCCGCGAACCTGGCCAACTGGAGTCCGGAGCTGCTGCTGCGTACGCTGGAAGCGGTCTGGATGTCGATCTGGGTAGGCGTGTCGGCACTCCTTTTCATGCGGTACAGGGAGACGCGCAAATTTTATGCGATCGCCTTCGTCCTGTTGTTCATCTACGCTGCTACGCTTGTGCTTGTCGGCTATGTCACCATTACCGGCCGCGAGCTGGAGTACGGCGTCGGCACGATCGGAGACAATATGGTCCGCAAAAAGCTGCCGATTCTGCCGCTCGTATACACGATGAACGCCTATACGCTGCTTTGGTTTTTCCGGTGGTGCCGCGACAGTCTGGCAAGCCGGGCGGGAAAACGGCCGGTTCGTACCTGGAAGGCGGACAGCCCGGGAACATGAGGCGGGCGTCCTCGGCCAGGCCGCCGGAAGAAGCCGAAGCCGATTCATTCGTAACACGCAAAATTGTCCATTGCGAAAGGAGGAGTATGATGCGAGGCCGCGACGTTTTTCGCAAATATAAAGGGCTGCTGCTGGCGATCAGCCGCATGCTCAAGCTTGTGCCCAAGCCGCTGCTCGTATGGATGTGGACGTTGAGCGACTGGCTGCCGGACATGCCCGGCGCCGCTCTGCGATATTGCATTCTGCGCAGACTGGCCAAACGTTGCGGCGACAATGTGCTGATCGGGCGCAATGTGGAGATCCGGTACTGGGAGCGGCTCGAGATCGGTTCGAATGTGAGCGTCCATAAGCAGTGCTATCTGGACGCTTACGGCGGACTCGAAATCGGGGACGACGTTTCGATCGCGCACCAGACGTCCCTGGTATCGTTCCAGCATACATGGGACGACGATCGTCTGCCGATCCGGGACAATCCGGTCACCGGAGGGAGCATCCGCATCCACCGGGACGTCTGGATCGGCTGCGGCTGCCGCATATTGTCCGGCGTGGAAATCGGCAGCCGTTCGGTCGTGGCGGCCGGAGCCGTCGTCAACCGGACGATCCCCCCTGGCGTCGTTGCCGCAGGCGTTCCCGCAAGGCAGGTGAAGCAGATCGCAGCGCCGGAAGAGCCGCGATTGGCCGGCGCCCCGTCGCCTTCGCCGCCTCAGCGTGGCGCTGTCGGCCGGACGGCGGCGGACAAGCTGCCGGTATGACGGCGGACTCCACGAGGGTTGCGGCCGGCCGGTACGCGGGACCCGTTCGGGCCGGACTTTCGGCGGATAAGCCGAACGTCCGCGGTTGAGCAAGGCGGATGGGACTGACGCCCGAAGGAACGGACGTACTTTGGCGCTTTACTCATGCGACGCTGTACCTGATTACCGCTTTATATTCAGGAAGTGCTGTTCAACAAGCATTTTTACAGACAAGAAAAAGGGAGGGGAAGTACCATGCATATCTTATGGGCGCATGACCATACGTTTTATTTCAACGATTCGGGCAAGTTTTTCTCCGGCGGCAAGCTTCCTTACGCCGTCTGGGAACGATACCTCGGCGTATTCTCGAGCCTGACGGTCGCCTGCCGGGGGCAGAAGGTGCCGTCGGACGACAGCTTGAAGCGCAAAACGCTGTCGAGCGGGCCCAACGTGGACTTTCTCGTGCTGCCGTCGCTCAGCAATCCCGTCAACAAGCTGACGAAGCGCGGCTATGTCGATCAGCTGCTGACCGAAGCCGTCGGCAAGGCGGATGCGGTCATTGCGCGGATGCCGAGCGAGATCGGTTCGGAGGCGATTCGCGTCGCCCGCAAGCTGGGCAAGCCTTACGCCGTCGAGATGGTCGCCTGCTGCTGGGACGGGCTGTGGAATTACGGCAATTTGCAAGGCAAGCTGTATGCGCCGCTGGCGCTGGTCAAGACGCGGGCGCTGGTCAAGAAAGCGCCGTTTGCGCTGTATGTCACCGAGCAGTTTCTGCAGCGCCGCTATCCGTGCTCCGGAGGAACAACGGCTGCCTGCTCCAATGTGGAAATTCCCGAGCCGGATCCGGAAGTGCTGGAGAAGCGGCTTGCGGGTATCCGGCCCGGGAAGCGGGATATTACGGTCGGGCTGATCGGCTCCCTGAACGGGAAGACGAAAGGGATCGACGTCGCGCTCAAGGCGTTCGCCGGACTGCGGCAGGAGATGCCGGACGCAAGGCTGCGCATACTGGGCGACGGTCCGAGCGACGGCTGGAAATCGCTCGCCGAACGGCTCGGCGTCGCGGACGGCGTCGAGTTTTGCGGCGTGCTGCCGAGCGGGGCGGCGGTGTTCGAGTGGCTGGACGGCATCGACATCTATATCCAGCCGAGCTTCCAGGAAGGGCTGCCCCGGGCCACGATCGAAGCGATGAGCCGGGCATGCCCGGTGCTGGGCTCGACGGCCGGCGGCATTCCCGAGCTGATCGCGCCGGACTGCCTGCATCAACCCGGCAATGTCAAGCAATTGACGCAGCAGCTCGTGGAGGCGGCGGGCAACGACGAATGGCGGCGCGTGCAGGCGAAAGCCAATTTCAACCGCGCGCATCAATATACGAAAGAGAAACTCGATCAGCGCAGGCGCGAATTTTGGCTGTCCTTCCGCGATTATGTTCGCGCGAACAGCGAGCAGCCTGACTATATTCCGGAAGGGGCGGAGGCGTTATGACCATTCTTGTAACCGGCGTGGCCGGTTTTATCGGCTATCATCTGGCGGAACGGCTGCTTCGCGAAGGCAAGCAGGTCGTCGGCATCGACAATTTTAACGACTATTACGACGTATCGTTGAAGCGCAGCCGGTATGCGCGGCTGTCGGCCTATCCCGATTTTCGCGGATACGAGCTGGACGTATCGGGCTTCGACGGACTGAGCGCCATGATGGAGAGCGAGTCGATCGATACGGTCGTGCATCTGGCGGCGCAAGCCGGCGTCCGGTACAGCCTGACCAACCCGTTCGCGTATCTCGAGTCGAATCTGGTCGGTTTCGGCAACGTGCTCGAGGCGTGCCGGAGGCGCGGCGTCGGCCATCTCGTCTACGCTTCGTCCAGCTCCGTCTACGGCGCGAACGTGAAGATGCCGTTCTCGGTGCATGACAACGTCGACCATCCGGTCAGCCTGTATGCCGCGACGAAAAAAGCGAATGAGCTGATGGCGCATACGTACAGCCATCTGTACGGCTTGCCGACGACGGGATTGCGCTTCTTCACCGTCTACGGGCCGTGGGGAAGACCGGATATGGCCTATTTCAGCTTTACGCAAAAAATCGACGCCGGCGAGCCGATCTCCGTCTTCAACGAAGGCCGGATGCTGCGCGATTTCACCTATATCGACGACATTGTGGAAGGCATCGTCCGGCTGATCGGACGCCCGCCGAAGCCCGACCCGGCCTGGGACCGGGAACGGCCCGATCCCGGGTCGAGCTATGCGCCTTACAAGGTGTACAACATCGGGAACAACAAGCCGGTCGAGCTGATGACGTTCATCCGGACGATCGAGGAGAAGCTCGGCAAGAAGGCCGTCATCGAATTCAAGCCGATGCAGCCGGGCGACGTGCAGGCGACATACGCGGATATCGACGATTTGGCGAACGATGTCGGTTTCCGGCCCGTCACGACGATCGACGAGGGGATCGGCCGCTTCGTGGAATGGTACCGGGCTTATTACAAGGAGGGTGCGTATGAAGAAGGTCGCGCATTTGTGTACGGCGGGCGTCAGCCATAAGATTCTCGGCGACAAGCTGCGGCTGCTGCACGAGAGCGGCTGCGACGTGACGCTCATCTCCTCGCCCGAAGGGGCCGACGAAGAAGCGCGGGCGGCTTACCCGTTCCGCTGGCTGTTCGTGCCGATGAGCCGCTCGATTCATCCGATACGCGACGCGCGATCGATCTGGCAGATGTACAAGCTGCTGCGCCGGGAACGGTTCGACATCGTTCATACGCATACCGCCAAGGCCGGGCTGATCGGCAGAATCGCAGCCCGGCTGGCGCGGGTGCCGGTCGTTATTCATACGAGCCACGGACTCCCTTTCTACGAAGGCCAGTCCGCCGCGACGTATCATCTGTACCGCTGGCTGGAGAAGCTCGGGGCGCTCTGCTGCGACGCCCTGGCCTCGCAGAACCGTCAGGACGTATCCGCTTTGCAGCGTCTGGCGCCCTGGCGCAAAGTGTACTTCGAAGGCAACGGCGTCGACCTGGAGAAGCTGGACGGCTTGGGGGCGGCGGTTACGGCGGACCGGCTACAAGAGCAGCGGCGCGAATACGGCCTGCCGGAAGACCGGCCGGTGCTGCTCGTCGCCGCCCGGTTCGAGCCGGTCAAGGATCACGGCCTGCTGCTTGATGCGCTGGCCCGGTTGAAGCGGGACGGAGCGCTCGACTGGATTACCGTGCTGGCGGGCTCGGGTCCGCTTGAAGCCGAAGTAAGGGCGCGCGCGCAGCGCGAAGGGCTGGCCGGCGATATCGCGTTCGTCGGCCAGCAGCGGGCGATGGCGCCGTGGTTCAAGCTGGCCGATGCGGTGGCGCTCACCTCGGAGAAGGAGGGGATTCCCCGCTCGCTGATGGAAGCGATGGCGTTCGGCAAGCCGATCGTCGCCACCGATGTGCTCGGCACTCGCGAGCTGGTGGCGGACGGCGTCACCGGGATGCTCGTCCCTTACGGCGACAGCGCCAAATTGGCCGAGGCGCTCGGCACGGTGATGCGCGACGCGGCGCTCAGGAGCCGGTTGGGCGAGGCCGGAAGGCGCCGCATCGAGGCGGAATTTACGGAAGCGCTCGTCGTCCGGCGGCTCCATGCGATGTACCGCGACACCGCCGAGCGGGCCGCCCGGGACCGGCGCTGGCGGGCGAGATTCGGCCGCTGGACGAAGCGGGCGATCGATCTGGCCGTCTGCGTGCCCGCCGTCATTGCCCTGCTTCCGGTGTATGCGGCTGTGGCGCTGCTCGTCCGGCTCAAGCTCGGTTCGCCGGTGCTGTTCCGGCAGCAGCGTCCCGGCTTGTACGGCCGCCCGTTCCACGTGCTCAAGTTCCGCACGATGACCGACGCCACGGACGCGGAAGGGCGGCCGCTGCCCGACGAAGCGCGGCTGACGCCGTTCGGGCAGCTGCTGCGCAAGCTCAGTCTGGACGAGCTGCCGCAGCTGTTCAACGTCATCCGCGGCGACATGTCGCTGGTCGGTCCGCGGCCGCTGCTGATGGAGTACTTGCAGCTGTACACGGAAGAACAGGCGAAACGCCATGACGTCAGGCCGGGCATTACCGGCTGGGCGCAGGTGAACGGGCGCAACGCCGTCTCCTGGGAAGAGAAATTCCGGCTCGACGTCTGGTATGTGCGCAACCGCTCGCTCGCGCTCGACCTGCGCATTCTCGTCCGCACGGTCGTCAAGGTGCTGAAGCGCGAAGGCATTCAGCAGCAGGGTCAGGCGACCGTCGTCAAATTCGCCGGCTCCGGCGAGATGGAGAACGTGTCGTGACCGCCCGGCCGCTGATCGTCGTCGGGGACGGCGGCCACGGACGGGTCGTGCGGGAGGTGATGCGCGCTTCCGGCAGCCACCGGCTGCTCGCGGTGGTGGACGACCGCTATACGGAGGCCGGCGAGCGGGACGGCGTCTATTACGGGCCGCTGCTCCTGCTGCGGACGCTGCTGGCGGACCGGGCGGATGCGGAATGGATCGTCGCTGTCGGCGACAATGCCGCCCGCCGGGCGCTGGTGGAGCGGATCGGGATGGGCGAGGAGCGCTGCGCCTCGCTCGTCCACCCCGCCGCCTGTATTGCGCCCGGCGTTCCGGTCGGCCCCGGCGCGGTCGTCATGCCCGGCGCCGTAGCCAACCCCGGCGCACGCATCGGCGCCCACGCGATCGTCAATTCCGGCGCCGTCGTCGAGCATGACGCCGAGCTCGGGCCGTTCGCGCATCTGTCGCCGAACGCGGCGCTCGCCGGCGGGACGGTCGCGGACGAAGGCGCGCACATCGGCATCGGCGCCAGCGTCATTCCCGGCGTGCGCATCGGCCGGTGGAGCGTGCTCGGCGCCGGAGCCGCGGCTATCCGCGATGTGCCGGACGGCGTCGTCGCCGCCGGCGTGCCGGCGCGGACGATCCGCCGGCTTGCGGAGCTGCCGCCGCCGTATGCGCCGCAGCCGGCCGGCGGAGGACGCTGAAATGATGAGGCAAACGATTGCCGCAATGAACAAGCCGAAGGAGGAACCAAGATGACCGACAACCGGCGGATTTATTTGTCCCCGCCGCATCTGGGAGAGCGGGAGAAGGGTTATGTAGCGGAGGCGTTCGACACGAACTGGATCGCGCCTCTCGGCCCACATGTGGATGAATTCGAGCGGGAGCTTGCCGAATTGACCGGCGCCCGGGGAGCGGTGGCGCTGTCCTCCGGGACGGCGGCCATTCACCTGGCGCTGAAGCTGGCCGGCGTCGGACGCGGCGACCGGGTGTTCGTCTCGACGCTGACGTTCGTCGCCAGCGTCAATCCGGTGCTGTACGAAGGCGCCGAGCCGGTATTTATCGATTCGGACTTCGAAACGTGGAACATGTCCGTTCAGGCGCTGGAACGGGCGCTGATCGAGGCGGAACGCGAAGGGCGTCTGCCGAAGGCGGCCGTCGTTGTCAACCTGTACGGCCAGAGCGCCGACTTGGATCCGATCATGGCGCTGTTCCGCCGGTACGGCGTGACGGTCGTCGAGGATGCCGCCGAGTCGCTGGGCGCGACCTATAAAGGAAAAGCGAGCGGCACGATCGGCGATTACGGCATTTACTCGTTCAACGGCAACAAAATCATTACGACATCGGGCGGCGGCATGCTGGTCGGCCATGATACGGGGAAGCTGGCCAAAGCCCGGTTTTTGGCGACGCAGGCCCGCGATCCGGCGCTCCATTACGAGCATAGCGAGCTCGGCTTCAACTACCGGATGAGCAACGTCCTGGCCGGCATCGGCCGAGGTCAGCTGCAGGTGCTCGGGGAGCGGATCGCTGCCAGGCGGGCGGTGTTCGAACGGTACGAGGCGGCGCTCGCGCACATCCCGGGAATTTCGTTCATGCCGGAGGCGGCGTATGGCCGCTCTACCCGCTGGCTGACGACGTTGACGGTGAACCCGCAAATAACGGGCGTGACGGCGGTCGAGCTCGTCAAGGCGCTGGCCGCCGACAATATCGAGGCGCGGCCGGTATGGAAGCCGATGCATCTGCAGCCGCTGCTTCGCCAGTACGAATACTACGCGCATGAACCGCAGTTCAGCGTATCCGATCAGCTGTTTGCGCAAGGGCTGTGCCTGCCTTCCGGCTCTTCCCTCAGCGAAGCCGACCAGCAGCGGGTCATCGACTGCGTGCTGCGGCGGCTCGGAGAAGCGCGAATGACAGTGCCGGGCTACGCGGCTCAAGCCTGATTCGGTACGGGGCGGACTTCCGCAGCGATGAACGGCGAAAAAACGTGCGGAAGCCGTCCGGGCGCCTGTTACTTTAGATGAAATGAGGAGGCAAAGTCATGAAAGTACGTAAAGCGATCATTCCGGCAGCGGGGCTCGGCACGCGCTTCCTGCCCGCGACGAAAGCGCAGCCGAAAGAAATGCTCCCGATCGTCGACAAGCCGACCATCCAATACATTATCGAGGAGGCGATCGCCTCCGGCATTGAAGATATTTTGATCATTAGCGGCCGCGGCAAGCGGGCGATCGAGGATCATTTCGACAAGTCGTTCGAGCTCGAGGAGACGCTGGACAAGAAAGGCAAGACGAAGGAGCTTGAGCAGATCCGCTCCATTTCGGAGATGGCCAACATCCATTACATCCGGCAGAAGGAGCCGAAAGGGCTTGGCCACGCCATCTGGTGCGCGCGCAGCTTCGTCGGCAATGAGCCGTTCGCCGTCCTGCTCGGCGACGACATCGTGCAGTCGCAGGAGCCGTGCCTCAGTCAACTGATCCGCGTCTATTCCCGCTATTCCTCTTCGGTTGTCGGCGTGCAGCGGGTGAGCGACGAGGACGTCTCCAAGTACGGCATTATCGCGCCGCGCGGGTCCGCGATCGAACCGTCGGTCTTCTTTCTCGACACGCTTGTGGAGAAGCCTTCGCGCAAGGCGGCGCCTTCCAATTACGCCATCATGGGCCGATATGTGCTGACGCCGGAAATTTTCGATATTCTCGAGCATCAGGCGCCGGGCGCCGGCGGTGAAATCCAGCTGACCGACGCGATCAAGAAGCTGAACGATCTGAAGAACGTGCTCGCCTACAATTTCGAAGGCGTCCGCTACGATGTGGGCGACAAGTTCGGCTTTATCCGGGCGACGATGGACTTTGCGCTGCAGCGCGAAGACTTGCGCGAGGAAGCGTTGGCTTATATCCAGTCGCTGTACGAACAGCATTTTGCAATCCTGAACAAGGTGGCGAAGTAAGATGCGAAAAATTACGGTTATCGGCACGGGATATGTCGGACTCGTCTCGGGCACATGCTTTGCGGAGGTGGGCAACCGCGTCATCTGCTGCGATGTGGACGAACGGAAGATCAACATGCTGCGGCGCGGGGAAGTGCCGATCTACGAACCGGGACTTGACGAGATGATTGCCCGCAACACGGAGAAAGAAAGGCTGTTCTTCACGACCGAGGTGGGGGAAGCGATCGAATCGTCGGACATCATCTACATTGCGGTCGGGACGCCGATGTCGGAAACCGGGGAAGCGGACATGCGCTATGTCATGCAGGCCGCCAAAAAGATCGGGGAGCATTTGAACCGGTACAAAATCATCGTCAACAAAAGCACGGTGCCGGTCGGAACCGGCGAACTGGTGCGCGAAGTGGTGCAGGCGAACAAAAAGTATCCGTGGATCGGATTCGACGTGGTGTCCAACCCGGAATTTTTGCGTGAAGGGTCGGCGATTTCCGACTGCATGAACATGGACCGCGCCGTTATCGGTTCGGACAGCGAAGAGGCGGCCGCCGTCATCGCGGAACTGCATGAGCCGTTCCGGACGAACATTTTCAAGACGGATCTGGAAAGCGCGGAAATGATCAAGTACGCGGCCAATACGTTTCTGGCGACGAAAATTTCGTTCATCAACGCGATCGCCAACATTTGCGAACGGGTCGGGGCCAACGTCGTGCATGTGGCGGAAGGGATGGGCCTGGACAGCCGGATCGGCGGCAAATTTTGCAGGCGGGCATCGGCTACGGCGGCTCCTGCTTCCCGAAGGATACGTACGCGCTGGCTCATATCGCGGACAAGGCGGGCTACGATTTCGAATTGCTCAAATCGGTCATCCGCACGAACAACCGCCAACGGTACGTTGTGCTGGACAAGCTGAACGAGGCGGTCGGCCCGCTGAATGGCAAGCAGGTGGCGGTGCTCGGGCTCGCCTTCAAACCGAATACCGACGATATGCGCGAGGCGCCGTCGCTGACGATTATCCCGGAACTGCTGAAGCAGGGGGCGACGGTGCGGGCGTTCGATCCGATCGCGGCGGAATCGGCCAAACGATTGCTGCCCGCAGAGGTTCAGTATGCCGGCAGCGTCGAGGAGGCGGTGACGGGGAGCGATGCCTGCCTTATCCTGACGGAATGGAAGGAAGTCACCGAGATGAATTTGGCCCGCGTCCGGCTGCTGCTGAAGCGGCCTGTTATCGTCGACGGCCGCAACTGCTTCCCGCTGTCCGTCATGAGCGAGCTCGGCTACGAGTACCATTCCATCGGCAGACCGCCGGTGGGCGGAGAGAAGAGGGATCGGTATTCGGTCAACTTCTGACGGCGGGAACGGCCGGAAGAAGCGACTTGTCGCAAGAATCGCGCTGCTTGTGCCGCTTATGATCTGGCTTACGCTCCTGTACAACTGGTCGTCGCAACCGTTTCAGGAGCAGACGATCAAGCCGTGGCTGCGAGCCCACTGGAGCGTCGAGCGGCTTTCAGCGCTGCTGCCGGACGTCACGATCCGTTACGGCGGAGCGGTCATCGAAGCGCGGGAGGAGCCGTACCGCTTCGTCGAATTCGTATTTCGCAAGGCGGCTCATCTGTTCGTCTACGCCATACTCGGAGCGCTCGCTTATGCCGCGTTGCCCGTCCGGAGCGGGCCTGTTTGGAAGCGGGGCGTCATCGCTTCGGTCCTGGTGTTGATCGTAAGTTTGCTGGACGAGTGGAACCAGACGTTCTCGGTTATGCGGACCAGCACCTTTGAGGACGTTATCCTCGATATGACAGGGAGCACCCTGGGCGTGCTTGCCGCCGCTGCTTCGGGAAGATTCGCAAGAAGGCTTGCTGTGCGCGATAAGCGGAGGTCCGAGAGGCGGGCACGCGACGGGGGCGGGATTACGCCGAAGAGGAGGTGATCATAGCCGACATAGACGCTGGATTTCCCGGCTTTAGCCGATGGTACCGGCAGGCCGGGAGCGGCCCGAGTACTGCGTGCGGCGGGAGAGTCCGGCGCCGATCGGCAGGTGGAGACAGGAACTGCGGGAGGCGCTCTGCCGTTCTCTTCCGCAAAGCGCAAATCGGGCATCGCGCATCTGCTGCCGCAAGCGGTCCGGGATTCGACACGTCCGCGGCAGCGGACAGAAATAATATGCGAAAGCGAGGTTTTGCCAAGTGAAGATCAAAGTTTCGGCCGGGCTCGTCATTGCTCTGCTGACAGGACTGCTTCTGCCGGCGGCTACCGGTGCTACGGCAGCCGTACCGGTCAAGCAAGAAAGCCATTCGACGGCGCTTTCGTACGGGTCATCGCTCATATCCTACTTTGTCGATCTAATGATGGCCAACTTGGACCAGAAGGCCAAAGAACAGGAGAAAGCGAAAGCCGGTCAAACGAGCTCCAAAGGCAACAACGGCAAGGGCAACGACAATGGCAAAGACAACAACAATGGCAAAGGTAACAATAACGGAAAAGGCAACGACAACGGTAAGGGCAACAATAACGGTAAAGGCAACGACAACGGTAAAGGCAACGACAACGGCAAGGGCAACGACAATGGCAAGGGCAACAAACCGGACAAGCCCGGCAAACCGGATAAACCCGGGAAGCCCGACAAGCCTGGTAAGCCGGACAAGCCTGGTAAGCCGGACAAGCCTGGCAACCCGGACAAGCCTGAGCAGCCTGGTAAACCGGGCAAACCCGGCAAGCCGGACCCGGCCAAGAAGAATCAAATTATCAACGAGACGAAACGCAAGCTGGTTACGCTGCGCAACCAGTGCGAATCGCAGTTGTTCAGCATTGCGCTGCAATTTTTGGCAGCCGATACGACTAGCGAAAAGAGCGCGCTGTACAGGGAAGGCACAGTCGTTTTCGCCAAATGCGTTTCGGATTTCCGCGATATTATAGCGGATGCGGCCCGTCAGCTGAAGGCGGCCGGTTACGAGCCCGATGAAGTATTGCAGCCTTTCAAAGCTCAATTTAACCGCGAGCTGAGGGAAGGCCGGGCGCTGCTTGACAAGCTGCTGGACTAATTGGCGTGAATAGCGGAAAGGCCGTTTCGACTGGTCGGAACGGCCTTTCCTATTAATATTAGCATTTATAAATCCCCCCTTCTAATAGGAGACCGTCCGCGCCTTCCGTCAACTCGTATCTCGTTCGTCGGTGCGCCTCGTCTTCCGACAAATCATCACCTGTCCGTCGGTGCGCCTCGTCTTCCGCTAAATCGTCTCCGGTCCGTCGGCGCGCCTCGTCTACCGTCAACTCGTATCCCGTTCGTCGGAGTGCCTCGTCTTCCGTCAAATCGTCGCCCGTTCGTCGGTGCGCCTCGTCTTCCGCTAAATCGTCTCCGGTCCGTCGGTGCGCCCCGATATAGCGTCTCTGTCTCCGGACAGATTGCATTGGAGAAAATCCTGCAAAAATGTAGAATTTTTGGTACGAATAGGTAGTGTCAAGAAGTTTG
>NZ_BOVJ01000036.1 GCF_018403665.1 Paenibacillus cisolokensis | reverse complement strand
TTTTGGGACAGCCCCTTCTTCATGCCGGGAAGTCCGCCGGATGCGCGCACGTTCTCATGTCCGCTCCGTCTTATGACCGTTCCGTCTTAAGTCTGCTTCGTCTCGTTGAGTTCGTCCCCCATCTTCGTCTATAATAGGTAGAATGAGCAGAAGCAAAAGGAGGAATGACGGATGAGCATTACGGTAAAGGATGTCGAACATGTCGCCGATCTGGCTCGACTCGAGCTGTCCGACCAGGAAAAAGAATTGTTTACGGAACAGCTGAACGCCATTCTGAAATATGCGGAGAAGCTGGGCGAGCTCGACACGGACGATGTGGAGCCGACGAGCCATGTGCTGCCGCTCGCGGATGTCATGCGCGACGATGAGGTGCGCGAATCGCTGCCGCTGGAAGCGGTTATGCGTAACGCGCCGGACGAGGAAGACGGCCAGTTCAAAGTGCCGGCCGTATTGGAATAAACGACCGTTCATGTTGAAGGGAGGAACGACTGTTGGCACTGTTTGACATGCGCCTGCAGCAACTGCACGAACAATTACACGACAAGGAGCTGTCGGTCGCCGAGCTGGTAGACGAATCCTACCGCCGGATCAAGGAGACGGACCCGTCCATCCGGGCCTTTATTACATTGAATGAGGAGCAAGCGCGGGAGCAGGCCGCCGAGCTGGACCGGCAGCTTGCCGCCGGGGCGGAACGCGGACTGCTGTTCGGGCTTCCGGCCGGCATCAAGGACAACATCGTCACCGAGGGGCTGCTGACGACCTGTGCAAGCCGCTTTCTGAGCAATTACAATCCGATCTATGACGCGACCGTCGTCAAAAAACTGAAATCCGCCCAGTCCGTCACCGTCGGGAAGCTGAATATGGACGAATTCGCGATGGGCGGCTCGAACGAAAACTCCGGGTTCTTCCCGACCCGCAACCCGTGGAACACCGATTACGTCCCCGGCGGCTCCAGCGGCGGCTCGGCCGCTTCGGTCGCGGCCGGACAAGTCTATTTTGCGCTCGGTTCGGACACCGGAGGATCGATCCGCCAGCCTGCCGCCTACTGCGGAATTGTCGGGCTGAAGCCGACCTACGGGCTCGTGTCCCGGTTCGGCCTCGTCGCGTTCGCGTCTTCGCTGGATCAGATCGGACCGCTGACGAAGAACGTCGAAGACGCCGCTTACGTGCTGCAAGCGATCGCGGGCTACGATCCGATGGATTCGACGTCGGCAAATGTGGACATCCCGGACTATATTTCCGCTTTGACCGGGGACGTCAAAGGCATGCGGATCGGGGTGCCGAAGGAATATATGGGCCAGGGCATCGATCCGAAGGTGAAGGAAGCAATTCTGGCGGCGTTGAAAGTATTCGAAGGGCTCGGCGCGACCTGGGAGGAAGTGTCCCTGCCGCATACGGAATATGCGGTGGCGACGTACTACCTGCTCGCTTCGTCCGAAGCGTCGTCCAATCTTGCCCGGTTTGACGGCGTCCGCTACGGCGTCCGCGCCGACAATCCGGACAATCTGCTGGATCTGTACCGCAAATCGCGCAGCCAGGGCTTCGGTCCGGAAGTCAAGCGCCGCATTATGCTCGGCACGTATGCGCTCAGTTCCGGCTATTATGACGCTTATTATTTGAAAGCGCAAAAAGTGCGCACCCTGATCAAGCGCGATTTCGACAACGTGTTCGCCAATTATGACGTCATTATCGGGCCGACGGCGCCGACGACGGCGTTCCGCATCGGCGAGCAGATCGGCGATCCGCTCACCATGTATTTAAACGATATTTGCACGATCCCGGTCAGCCTTGCCGGCGTTCCGGCCATCAGCGTGCCGTGCGGCATGGCCGACGGCTTGCCGATCGGCCTGCAAATTATCGGCAAGCCTTTCGACGAGACGACCGTGCTGCGTACGGCTCACGCCTTCGAGCAGCATACCGACCATCACAAGCGGCGCCCGCAGCTGTAAGCGTGGCGAACGAAGCACGTTAGAGCAGGAGGAACGAGAACAATGTCTGAAGCAATAGCATACGAGACGGTGATCGGCCTCGAAGTGCACGTCGAGCTGCATACGAAGAGCAAAATTTTTGCGGCTGCTCCACGTCCTTCGGCGCGCCGCCGAATACGCATACTTGTCCGATCTGCCTCGGGCATCCGGGCGTGCTGCCGGTGTTGAACCGGCAAGCCGTCGAATACGCGATGAAGGCGGCGATGGCGCTCAACTGCACGATCGCCGATGTCAGCAAATTCGACCGGAAAAACTATTTTTACCCCGATTCACCGAAAGCGTATCAGATTTCCCAGTACGACCAGCCGATCGGCCGGGATGGCTGGATCGATATCGAAGTTAACGGCCAGACGAAGCGGATCGGCATTACGCGGCTTCATTTGGAAGAGGACGCGGGCAAGCTGACGCATGTAAGCGGCGGACAAGCTTCGCTCGTCGACTTCAACCGGGTCGGCACGCCGCTGCTCGAGATCGTTTCCGAGCCGGATATCCGATCGCCCGAAGAAGCGAGAGCGTATCTGGAAAAGCTGAAGGCGATCATGCAGTACTGTGACGTTTCGGACGTCAAGATGGAGCAGGGCAGCCTGCGCTGCGACGCGAACATCAGTCTGCGTCCTTATGGCCAGAAGGAGTTCGGCACCAAGACGGAACTGAAGAACATGAACTCCTTCCGCGGAGTGCAGCGGGGACTTGAATACGAGCAGTGGCGGCAGGCCGACGTGCTCGACAGCGGCGGCCGCGTCGTTCAGGAGACGCGCCGCTGGGACGAAGCGCAAGGGCGCACGGTGTCGATGCGCAGCAAGGAAGAGGCGCATGACTACCGCTACTTCCCCGATCCCGATCTGGTTAAACTGATCATCGACGACGAATGGAAAGCGCGCGTACGCGCGACGATCCCTGAGCTGCCGGATGCCCGCAAGGCGCGCTACACGACCGATTACGGCCTCTCTTCCTATGATGCGGAAGTGATTACGTCTTCGAAGAAGCTGGCGGATTTGTTCGAGGAGAGCCTGGCATACACGAAAGACGCCAAAGCGGTGGCCAACTGGATCATGGGCGATCTGCTCGGCCATCTGAATGCGAACAATCTGGAAATCGGCGACGTGCCGATCACCGGTCAAGGTCTCGGAGAAATGATCGGATTGATCGAGAAAGGAACGATCAGCAACAAAATCGCCAAGACCGTCTTCAAGGAAATGCTCGAGTCGGGCAAGCTCCCGCAGCAGATTGTTGAGGAAAAAGGGCTTGTGCAGATCAGCGACGAAGGCGCCATTCGCGAAATTGTAAATCGAGTCGTCGAGGCGAACCCGCAATCGGTAGAAGATTACAAGGCCGGCAAGCAAAAGGCGATCGGTTTCCTTGTCGGACAAGTCATGAAAGAAACGAAAGGCAAAGCGAACCCCGGACTTGTCAACCAGCTGCTTGCGGAACGGTTGAACGGTTAGACTTCCGGCGTATAAGGCTGCAGGCCGATAGAAGAGAAGATGCCCCGCTCAAGAAGCGGCGGCATCTTTTTACTTTTTCTATATCCCGTTTTCTAGTATGATACAGACAAGCCGGTACCAAGCTGCGCGTATAGTAATGGAGACATACGATTCGTGCATAAGAGGAAAGGCAGGGGATTCGTCTATGACACTTGGCTCTTGCTTGCTGACGCTGCTTTTCAGTTGCGGCTTCCCGGCTTTCGCCGGCAAGTCGAACGGCCGGGCCGACCCGGCGGCAGTCATTACCGGTATCGGATTTTCGGGCGAGGGGACGATAAATACGGGAAAGTCGAGCATCGGTCCGACAGCGGCTTCTTCCTCGGAGGCTGCTGCGGCGATCGTGTCCAAGCGGCAAACGGTTCCCGCGCCGTTGGATAAAATCAAGCATCCCGGAGGCGCTTGCGCCGTGAGCTCGGTATGAAGGGCGTCATGCCGCCGGAAGGCACGCGGGAGAAAAGCCGGTTAGCCGCAGGACTGCTCGCATTTTTCGTTCCCGGAGCCGGTCATTTGTATCTCGGATATTATGCCAAAGGCATTCTGCTGCTTGGGGCGCTGCTGCTCGACATCGCGACGATGATTCGTTTGGCCGATTCAGCGGGCGGCCGGCATTTGCTGCTTATCGTGTATTTGGGTCTTGCCTTGCCTGTTCTTTATTTTTACAGTGTGTTCGATACGCTTCAATTGACGGCTAGTCCGGCCGCGAAATCGCCGGTGAGAGAAGAACGGCCTTCCCCGGCGACCGATATTATACAGGGACTGGCTGTTTTGGCGACCGGGGCATTGCTGCTATTCATCGTTCGGATGCCCGGCGAATTTATTCCGCTGTTCGACCGTGCGGCCGATTATGCACCCGGTATCGGACTTTTGATAATAGCAGCCCTGTTATGCGTACGTCCGGGCAGCCGCGTTCCGCGTCTCGGCCGATTGACTTCAATCCTGCTGATTGTATCGGTTGCGGTTTTGCTTCTGTGGGACCGTGCCCAAAACCGCAACGATCTGGTGCTGCTGGAACAATGGTGGCCTGCCGTTTTTTGCTGCTCGGGCTCGAATTTGTCGGATATGGCGTTTGGCACGCCTATCGGCGCCGGCCGCTCCGTCTGGCGTTCGATGCGGCTGCGGGGGTTTTGGCTTTTGTCATTGCGGCGGCGGCATACGGGGTGACGCAATATGCTGCGCTGCCCTTCCGCTGGCTCGATCAATGGAATGTGGATATTGCCGGGCTGGGGGATCTGGGGGACGAGAAAGGCTTCCGGTATGTCCTGCCGTCAACCGCCAAGCCGCTCGGTCCGGAGACGAAAACGATCGCGATCGACAATCCTAACGGAGAAGTGACCGTACTGGCGGGCGAAGGCGATGAAGTGCGGGTGGAGGCGGTGCTCTGGGTCGATTTGCCGGATAAAGCCGCGGCGGATGCCGTAGCCGACCGGTCACGCATAGAACTTGCGGCAGGCGAAGAATTCCGGATCGAAGCGAAAGGCGAGCTTTACGGGGCGAACGGAAGCCGCACCCCCCGCATAAATATGAAAGTGACGCTGCCGGCGGATAAACTGGACGCTTACGCGAACTTAAGCGGCCATACTGCCGCGGGCGGCGAAAGTTCGGCGGCGGAAACACCGGAACGGGAAGCGGACGGGCTGCCATCGCCCGATCCGGCGAACGGACCGGAGCCGGATGAAACGGCCGGAACGGACGAGGCGGCGGACGAACCGCTGTCGGAAGAGGCGAAGCCGCTCGCGTTGTACGTTCAGACCGGCAGCGGGACGCTGAGCGTGAAAGGATTGACGCTGCCCGGCGGTTTGACCGCTCGTAATGCCAGCGGCGAAATTCAAATATCGCAAATTACCGGCGATGTCCATGCCGCGACGAAGAACGGCGGTATAACGGTCAGCCGCGTGCAGGGCAGTGCCGAATTGCAAACGGCGAACGGAGCGATCGCCGCATCCCGCATAAGCGGGGACGTGAACGCTTCGACGACGAACGGGGCCATTCAACTGACGCGAATCGACGGCAACGTCGCGGTCGATGCGAAGAACGGCCGGATCGGCATTAAGGAAGCGGCACGCACCGTCAAAGCCTATACGTTAAACGGCAGCATCAGCGCTGCAAGCTCCGTTGTCGGCGGCAATTGGGACATTGACAGCTCGGTGGGCGAAATAAGCCTCGAACTGCCGGACGATGGCAGCTATTCGATTTACGGCTCGGTCACCTTCGGCAGTATCGAAACGGAATTGCCGTTCGCAGTCAGCCAAAAAACGGTGCAGGGCGCGATCGGCGACGGCGTTTACCGCATTAATATCGATGCCAATAACAGCATCTTCATAAAAAGGTACATCCCGTAAAACATGAGAAATCAGGGAAGTTGCGTTGACAAAAGAGGAAAAATGCACGTACAATAACGTTAACTACACACAACGTTTACTTCGAGAAAGGCGTGAGGGGAAATGGGTGCCAAAGTCGAACAAGCGCTTGAACAATTGAAAATGAACGGCGTTCGTATGACCCCGCAGCGTCACGCCATCCTGAGCTATTTAATGAATTCGATGACACATCCGACGGCTGATGAAATTTACAAAGCTTTGTCTCCGTCTTTTCCGAGCATGAGCGTTGCAACGATTTACAATAATTTGCGGCTGTTTGTTGAGGCCGGACTTGTCAGGGAATTGACCTACGGCGACGATTCCAGCCGTTTCGACGCTGACTTGTCGGACCACTATCATGCAATATGCAAGTCGTGCGGACAAATTGTCGACTTCGATTATCCGCCGCTGCTGGAAGTGGAGAGAGCGGCCTCCCGCGAAACAGGCTTTCTGGTGGAAGGCCATCGGATGGAAATTTACGGTTTATGCTCCAACTGCAAATCGGTCCACAAAAACTGAAAGGTTGTCGTAACGTATAGACAGGAGGGCGGTTCGCGGCGCTTGAACGCGCAGATCGGCTGGTAGGAACCATGCCGGCTGCGCGTTTTCATTTTTTTGTCCGGGACAGGAGGTTGAAGGCAGAGGTGAAGGTCCGTTACACTCGCCGCAGATCGCGGCGAAGGGGCGGCAGATGGAGAAATTTGATGACGTTTTGCGGCTTGATGGCTCTCGCATTCGGTATTTGGATTATTTATTTGAAATTTGTCCCGAATTTTTCGTACTTTGATATCGACTACGGAGCGGAGCATCCGATCGTTTTCAACGGCGAATTGATGAAGGAAGGCGCCGTATTGGAAAATGGCGAGCCGAAGCTTCCGTTATCGGTCGCGCAGCTGGCCGCCGGGTCCAAGGAATCGATCCGGTATGAAGAACAATCCGGCTCGATTATTATGACGACTTCCGATAAAGTATTGCGCATGAAGACCGAGGCGCTTACCGCCGCCTTGAATGAAAAACCGCTTGAGCTGCGTTTCGCCGCGGAAGCGCGCGACGGCACCGTTTATTTGCCGATAGAACCGCTCGAGCAGTTATATGGACTGTACGCGGAAGTGGCGGAGTCGACGGGCATTGTGACCGTTCTTGCGGCGGGACAGGCGGTTCAGCTGGCCGAAGCCGTTGAAGAGGCGAAAATGCGCAGCGAGCCGACGATCAGGGCGCCGATCGTTGAAGCACTGCCGGCGAACGCCGTCTTCCGGGTATGGGGAGAGAAGGACGGATGGTACCGGCTGCAAAGCCCGGGAGGCTATATCGGTTACATCTCCAAACGGGATGTGAAGCTGCGGGAAGCGGAAAAGATACCGGAGCCGGAAAGAAGCGAGCCATTTGTCGCCTGGAACAAGCCGGGACAGAAAATCAATATGACCTGGGAAGCGGTTTATAATCGCAATCCCGACCCGTCCAAGATCGGACCGCTGCCCGGCGTAAACGTCGTCAGTCCAACTTGGTTCGAACTGCTGGACGGGGACGGCAAAATCCGCAGCAAAGCGGATGCGGCCTATGTCAGATGGGCGCACCGCAACAACAAGCAGGTGTGGGGCCTGTTCAGCAACGGTTTCGAACCGGAGCGGACGACCGAAGCGCTGGCCGATGCGGACACCCGGTTTTCCATGATCAAGCAGTTGCTCGCCTATGCGAAAATGTTCAATTTGCAAGGAATCAATATTGATTTTGAAAATGTTTATACGAAGGACAAGGAAAATCTCGTTCAATTCGTGCGGGAGCTGACACCGCTTCTGCATGAACAAAACCTGGCTGTGTCGATCGATGTGACGCCCAAATCGAACAGCGAAATGTGGTCGGCGTTTCTGGACCGCCGCGAGCTTGGCCGGATTGTCGATTATATGATCGTCATGGCGTACGACGAACATTGGGCTTCCAGTCCGAAAGCGGGGTCGGTCGCCTCGCTGCCTTGGACCGAAGCATCCGTTAAACGGATCATCGAAGAAGATGGCGTGCCGCCGGAGAAGCTCATTCTCGGCATGCCGCTCTATACCCGCATATGGACGGAGAAGCAAGGAGAATCCGGCGTCGAAGTAAGCTCGAAAGCGGTAGGGATGGACCAGGTTGCGGACATTATAGCCCAGCGGAAGCTGAAGCCCGAATTTGACGAATCCGCCGGACAGCATTACGTCGAATATGAAGAGAACGGCGCGTTACAGCGCATATGGATCGAGGATGAGCGCTCGGCGGCGTCGAGGGTGGGGCTGGTGCGCAAATACGATCTCGCAGGCGTCGCGACCTGGCAGCGTTCATTCGGCTCGGCTGAAATTTGGCCGGCAATCGACCGGTTTCTGAAGCAAAAATCTTGATTATTGTCCGGACTCGATACTTAATCATAAAATGAACTTATCGGCTTATCATTTAAAACAGCGCAAGAACCCGTCTGCCCTTTGAGGCATGAACGGGTTCTTGTGCTTCATAGGCCGGTCGGCTTAGCCGGCTCAGGTGGTTGCTTGGGAAGATGAAGATTTGTCTGCCGGATGCGCATGGTGTTGTTCCCCGCGGTTTTCGTCCCCGTCATCCTCTTCGACAGCCGGAATTTCCGTCGCTTTGCTGATATCATACGTCAAAATCGTTTTGCAAAACATGCACCGGTCGGTTTTGCCCAACATTTTCGTTTGCCGTCCGCATTCGGGGCATTCCAGCACCGTTGTGCTCGTCGACATCATACCGGCCCAGAAATAAACGGCGACGCTGGCCATCAGCGCGATCATGCCGAATACCATAAAAATGCCGGCAATCACTTTGCCGATTTGCGGTCCCCAAAAAACAATGCCCGCGGTGCCGACGACCATAAGGCCCATGCCGAGCAACGTGAAGACGAGGCCCCACAGCCGGAACTCGTTAAGCTTGCTTGTTTTGAAAACATTTGGTCATCTCCCTCGATCAACACGTTTTCTGACGGTCAGGCAGGAAACGCGGTAAGCTTTGTCGAACATATTCCTTGCAGTGTTATATTATAGCCGAAACCGGGCGGTGAAGCTATATGGAGGATCAAGTGCAGTATACGAAAGAGCAATATATCGACGCTTTGAAGACGATGCCGGGCCTCGTCAGTTTGGTCATGATCGATAACCCGTACCCTTACAGTCCGATTATCGACGGCTTGGATCAGATGTTGCTGGTTATATTGGACGACGCCGTAGCGGCTACCGGTCATATCGCCCTCGAGGGCAAAAGGATGCTGGTACGGACCGTTGGGCAAACTGAACTGGAGCGATCGATCGCCAGCGGGGAACACCGCAGTTTGATCCAATGGCTGGTACGGGGAGGAATCGTTGTGGACCGGGACGGGTATTTGGAACGGCTGCGTCATAAACTTCTTCTATTTCCGGATGATTTGCGCCAGCGGAAGCAGCTTGTCGAATTTGCCGGCTTCCTGCGCACTTATTTGCAAGCCAAACAAGACCTGCAGGACAAAAATGTGCTCGATGCATACAGCCATGTCCTGAACGCCCTGCATCATTGGGCCCATATTGTGCTCATCGAAGCGGGTCACCACCCGGAACTGACCGTATGGCGGCAAATGCGCCGTTTTCATCCCGGCATCTACAAGCTGTTCGAAGAATTGACCGCCAGTCCCGAATCGCTGGAGCAGCGGGTCAAGCTTGTTTTGCTGGCGTGTGAATTTTCCGTCATGAGCAAAATGAAATCGAGCTGTTCACTGCTGTTTCATATTCTGTCGAGCCGCAAAGAGCCTTGGAGCATTTCGGAGCTTCAGCAGCATCCGGCGATATCCGGTTTGCACGTCGATCTTTCGCTAGTCGTTCAGCAGCTGGTCAAACGGTCTTACGTGCGGGAAGTTGCGATCATGCCTGCGGAAGGCGATCCCGATGCGCTCGAACTTCGCTACAGACTTGCGGAATCCATGGCTTGACGATTTGAAATGTGTATGTTAAATTAATGCTCGTCCCTCTTAGCAAGAACGATTTCCTGAAAGATGCAATCAAATTTTTTAAAAAAAGTTCTTGCATATGCATAGGAGACTGTGATATATTATAAAAGTCGCCGCTGAAACGGCGGTGAAACGAAAACAGCATTTGTTCTTTGAAAACTGAACAACGAGCGAACTGCCCCGTCAATGAGGAATTGACGGAAGCAACAATAATGAGCACAATCAACTTTA
>NZ_BOVJ01000035.1 GCF_018403665.1 Paenibacillus cisolokensis | reverse complement strand
AAATTACTGTACTTTCGCAGGATTTTACCTCAAAGTCATCTATTCGGGCCAAAATTCCTGCACTTTTGCAGGATTTCGCCAAAGCAATCTGCTGGGAGACTAGGGGCGTTGAAAGCAGGCGCACCGTTGGACTTCACATTGCGTACCTCAGGACCCTATTCCCTCCCTCCTCTGCCAGACGCCTGATTGCGAACCCCCAGGGCCCTATTTGTCCGCGCCTTCCCACCGGACTCCACGTTGCGTGCCTCAGGGCTCTATTCCCTCGCCCTCCTCCACATTGCATACCTCAGCACGCCTACTACGCCGGACACCCGTTTGCGGTCCCTCAGGGCCTCCTTATTCGCTCGTGCCCCCCCCCGGCTCGGCGACTACCACATGGCTTTTTCCAGAAACGATATGTTACAATAATCCCTAAGGTAAACCGCTTAACCTGACGCTAATGCATAATTGGTAACGCTTACATATCTGGTGTGAATTGTCGTTCGGCATGTTGGCGGTTCTAAACGGACGCCGCTGTCCTTATTTCACGCTTCAATCCTTCACACCGATCCTTGCGCACTTGAGTTCCGACTATTATGTATCCGGGGGGGTTTCCGCGATGATGCGCAACTGGTATTTTCGTCTGCTCTTTTCCTACTTTCCTATTCTGGTGCTCGCATTCTCCATCATCATTTTCCTGTCCTACATCGTCGTGAACGAAACAACGCGCAAGGAGACGAAAAAAGCCGACGGCATCGCGACAGGCTATACGATCGACAGAGTCGAGCGCGCGGTTCGCGAAATCGAGATGACGATTCTAAACGAAGCAGCGAAAAATCCGAACTTCACTCTCTATATGAACCGGTCGACCGACCTTGAGGTCAAATATGCGGTCGTCCGCAGCCTGCGCGCGATAATGGAGGACAACAAGCTGATCCATTCGGTGTACGTATACCGCCGGGCGGACGGTACGATCCTGACCGATTACGGCCAATCGGAGCTGTCGTCGTTCGGGGATCGTGCCTTCATCGGCCAAGCGTGGAACAATCTCGAGTATCGTGGTTGGTCGCCCTCCCGGGAATACCGGGAATCGGAAATCGCCCAGCCGGCCGCCGTCATTTCCATGTACAAGCGGGCACCGCTGCCTTTCGGCGACGACGGCCTCATCGTCATCAACGTGGACCTGTATGAGATTGAAAAATGATCGGCGGCATGACGAACCGTCAATTATCCTTTATGCGGGTCCGCGACGCGGCCGGTCAACTTGTCTACCCGCCCGACGACGGCGACGACGCAGCCGCGGAAGGCAAGGTGCTGACGACAGCAATATCCGAGCGGCTCGGCTGGACATTCGAGAGCGGCATTCAAGTGGGACAACTGTTCGGCTGGGTGTCGGTCATATCGTATGTGTGGGTTGCGATCGCTTCTCTCACGTTCGCGGCGGCGATCGTCTACCTGATCTGGATTACGAAGCGCAACTATAAGCCGATCCGGCTTATGGTCAACCGCATACAGACGCTGCAGCTCCGAAACGAAGGCACCGGGCGCGAGCTGGACGATCTGGCGGTGATCGACCGGGCGCTGGAAAAGTTGATCGATCAGGCAAGGGATTACGAGAAGGAAAAGCGGGAAAGCGCCGCCATACAGCGCCGCCAGCTGTTCCTCGATTTGATCGCTGGCGAACGGGGACGCCATATCGGCGAGCGGCTGAGCAAGCTGAACCCGCTGCCGGAGAAGGAGCGCTACGCGGTTGCAATCGCCAGGCTTGAGCAATACGAATCGTTTCAGTCCGATTATTCCCCCGGCGAGCAGAACTTGATGAAATACGCGCTGGGCAATGTCATGCAGGAGCTGGCGCTTAGCGAAGAGCTGTACGCCTGGGGGGAATGGGCCGCTCCCGACCGGATCGCCTTTATTCTTGCTGCGGACGGCGACGCCGCATCGGTGAAGACGCGGCTCAGGCGCACCGCCTCCGTCGCCCGCGCATGGATGGAGGAGCGGCTGCGAATTCCGCTCTCGTTCGGCATCGGCTCCGTCGTCGACGGCTGGCGCGGGCTGCACGAGGCTTACTGCGCGGCGCTGACGGCAATGGATCATCAACTGTCGATCGGACGCGATGCGGTGGCGACCAGCGACGATCTGCCGAACGGCGCACAGCGCGAAATGTACAAATATATGCAATTATGTACGGAATGCGTACAGAAGTTTCGTCTGACCGACGAGACGTGGCGGGAGAAGTTGGAACTGCTCTTCAGGCAGCTGGAGGCCGACGCCCCCAGAGACGAGGACATTCATTCACTGCTGCGGCTGCTCCTGCAACTGCTGGGACGCGAACTGAAGGAATTGTCCGGCAATCTCGGCGGCCATTTCGAAGGAGAGCAGGCCGAGCTATGGCGAAGCCGGTTCGCGTATGCGCCGTCGCTCCGCGAAATGAAAGCTTTGCTGCTCGAATACTTGAACGAAATCTACCGCACCTATGTCGCCATCAGCGAAACGAAGAGCTACAAGGCGATGATCGCGGAGATGCGCGCTTACATTCAGGAAAATTTCGCGAATCCGGATCTGTCGCTGAAGCATCTGAGCGACCGGTTCCAAATTTCGGGCAAATACGCCAGCTACCTATTCAAACTGGAATATGACATGAAATTCGTCGACTATCTCGTCCGGCTGCGGATGCAGCATGCCGAACGGCTGCTTGCGTACGGAGACGACACGATACAGGATATCGCGCTGAAGGTCGGTTACGCCAATTCGATTACGTTCGGAAGGGTATTCAAACGGACCGTAGGCGTCACGCCCAGCGATTATCGCCGGTTGAAAATGCGCCCCTCCGCTCCGCAATAGCGGCGCCGGCAAAACTTGCCGCACGGCGGCGGGCAAGCCGCGTCACAGCAGCCGGCAAGCCGCGGCGCGGCGGCATGACCGGCTTTGACGACCAGCCGGCTCGGCTAATCGACGCGCCCAATAGCAACGGATGCGGAACAAGACGCCCGTATGAAATCGGTTTATAACGGGAAAACGGTGCGGCCGTTTTGGAAAAAGGCGCTCGCGGCGCGGGTTCTGCGCATCGGTTGGCCTATCGGAAACTGGTTTATTGCCGGTGTGCGTACCGCCGTGCCATACTGATGCCATCCGGAGCGCCGGCACCAAACCCGCAAATAAAAGCGCATTCAAAATCGCCGACCCCGGTGTAAATCGACCAAAGGCAAAGGGGTTGACACAATGGACAGAGCGACGAAACGGACAGGCGTCAAAATACGGAGCGAAAGAAAAGCAATTCTACTCGTTGCGCTCGCGATCGCCTGCTCGCTGCTCGTCACCGCATGCGGCGGCGAGCGGCCGGAGAGCGGCGGGGCGGAAAGCGGCGGCAACGCCTCCGGCAAGCCGGTCACGCTCAAGATCGAAGTGTTCGACCGGGGGAACTCGCCGGCAGGTTCTTCCGTTACGAACAACTATTTGACCCGGTACGCCCAAGACAACTTCGGGACGCCGAACAACATCAAGCTGGAATACGTGCCCGTCCCGCGATCCGAGGAAGTGAAGAAGCTTAACGTGCTGATGGCCAGCGGCGGCGACGTGCCGGACATCGTCTTCACCTACGACTCGGGCACCTTCTACCGGTACGCGCAGCAAGGCGGGCTGGCCGATCTCGGCGAGCTGCTCGACGAGCACGGCCCGAACCTTAAGGCATTCCTCGGCGAAGAGACGCTGGCCTACGGCCGGGTCTACGGCAAACAGTACGCTTTGCCGGCCAAGCGGTCCCACCTCGGCAAATACGCCTCCTTCATCCGCCAGGACTGGCTCGACGCGCTCGGGCTTCCGGTGCCGCAGACGACTGAGGAGCTGTACGAGACGCTCAAGGCGTTCAAAGAGAAGGACCCCGGCCGGACCGGCGGCAAAACGATCCCGCTTGGCATGACGATCGCGCCGGCTCAATACGAGCCGCTCATCTGGTCGTTCATCAAGCCGGTCACGGAGGAGCAGCGCTATACGCTGACCCAGCAGCTCGGCTCCCGCGATTACCCGATTCTGCTGCCGGGCTTCAAGGACGCGCTGCAGTTTATGAACAAGCTGTACAACGAAGGACTCATCAGCCCCGATTTCGGACTGGACAAGGACAAAACCAAATTGAACGAGGACGTGTCGAAAGGACTGGTCGGCTTCTTCAGCGAGGACGACATGAATCCGTTCTATGCGGACGGCGTCTACGCTACGCTGCAAAAACAGTTCCCGGCGCCAAGCTTTCCGCCGTCGATGTCTACACGAACGAGGAAGGGAAGCATCCGAAGCCGGAATACGCGCCGATCGGCATGTACATCATGATTCCGAAATCGAGCGAGCGCGCGGTCGAGGCGATCCGATACCTGGACTGGATGGCGTCGGGCGACCATCTGTTCCACATGCAGAACGGTGTCGAAGGCGAGAACTACACGCTGCAGGACGGCATTCCGGTCATGATTGCGAACCCTTCGGAGGAAGCGAAAAACCGGCTGTACAACCAGGGCGACATGGCGATCATCTCCAACGGCAAACAGCTCGGCGATCCGGACAAAACGTCGAGGCGTACGTTCTCGGGATGCCGGAGGCCTATCAGGAGGAGACGCGCCGCGCGCTGACGATTTCCCGTACGGATACGATCAAACCGGTTCTGTTCGACAAGCCGATTGAGGCGCAAGCCAAATACGGCACTTCGCTGCTCGAAAAGTTCAACGAAATATTCGTCAGGACGACGATGGTCAAGCCGGAGCAATTCGAGAGCACGTACGAAACGATGATGAAAGACTACATGGCCAGCGGCGGCCAGGCGATACTGGACGAGCGGACGGAGGCTTACCGGGAGATGACCGAATAATGGCTGCGGTCGATTGACTCGCGCACAAGAGAGGACGAGGGCGCTTTCGTCCTCTTCCCTTACGCGTCGTAAAACGAAAGGAGGCCGACGATGAACGCGATCGGATATTTTCGCCGGCACTGGCAGCTATACGCGCTGCTCGTCCTGCCCGTCATCTATTTCGCCGTGTTCAAATACGGTCCGATGTACGGCATCGTTATCGCATTCAAGGACTTCAATTTTTCGAGGGCATTACCGGCAGCAAATGGATCGGATTCGACGCATTCCGGGAAGTGTTCGCGATGGCCGACTTCTACAAAACGCTGCGCAACACGCTTATGCTCAACTTTTTCGATCTGCTCGTTTCGTTCCCGGCGCCGCTCATTTTGGCTATCATGCTGTACGAGATGAAGTTCGTCTGGTTCAAAAAGCTGTCGCAGACGATTTTGTACATCCCGCATTTTATTTCCTGGGTTATTATCGGCGGCATCGTGTATCAGGTGTTCGGCACGCAATCCAGCATGATCAACAATGTCGTGACATCGCTCGGCTTCGACCCGGTTCCGTTTTTGACCGACAAGACGTACTGGCTCGTCACCTATCTGGCGGTCGGCGTATGGCAAAGCGCCGGCTGGGGCACGATCATCTATCTGGCGGCGCTGACCGGCATCAATCGCGAACTGTTCGAAGCGGCGGATGTGGACGGAGCCGGCAGGCTGAGAAAAATATGGAGCATTACGCTCCCGGCCCTCAAGCCGACGATCGTGACGCTGCTCATCATCAACCTGGGCAACATGATCGCCATCGGCTTCGAACGCCCTTACATTATCGGCAATACGGCGGTGCGCGACTATGCCGACGTGCTCAGCACGTTCGTCTACCGCATCGGCATCGAATCCGGCCAATATACGCTTGCCACGGTAGTCGGCCTGTTCCAGGCGGTCGTCGGGCTCGTATTCGTACTCGGCGCCAACTACGCATCCCGCAAGCTGGCGGGGCAAAGCATTTTGTAAGCCGCGATTGGCGGACGAAGGTTCCCGCACTACGGAAAGGAGCGTATGACATATGAACCAACGCCGTGCCGGCCGCGCGTTCGACGCGGTCAATTTCGTCGCCCTGTCGTTTTTTGTGCTGCTATGTCTGGCTCCGTTTCTCCACATTTTGGCCATTTCGCTAAGCTCGGCCCGCGCGATCATGTCCGGAGAAGTCAGTCTCGTTCCGGTCGAGCTGAACTGGGGCGCCTACAAGCAAGTATTTTCCGATATGTCGATGATGCGCTCGCTCGGTTTCACGGTCCTGCTCGTCTGCCTGTTCACGGTTTTGTGCATGCTGATGACGATCGCCGCGGCTTATCCGCTGTCGAAGACGAGGCTGAAGGGCCGCAAGCCGGTCATGTTCATAATTATCATTACCATGTTTTTCAGCGGCGGACTCATCCCGGAGTATATTCTGGTGCGCAGCCTGCATCTGCTCGACACGGTCTGGGCGCTCGTGCTGCCGGGGCTTATCAGCCCGTTCTATTTGATCATTTTGATCACGTTTTTCAAAACATCCCGGACAGTCTGGAGGAATCGGCGCAAATCGACGGCAGCGACTACTTCCGGACGCTCGTCAGCATTATCGTGCCGCTGTCGCTGCCTGTTATTGCAACGCTCAGTCTGTTCTATGCCGTCGGCCGATGGAACGGCTTCACCGATACGCTTCTGTATATTACGAGTCCGGAGATGTATCCGCTTCAGCTCAAACTGTATCAGCTCGTCCAGAACAATATGATCAGCGAGCTGATGCAGCTCGAAGGCGCGTCCGGGCAGTCGATGCTGCAGCCCGAAAGCCTGAAAGCGGCCAGCGTCATGTTTGCAACAGTGCCGATTCTGCTCGTGTATCCGTGGCTTCAGCGGTATTTTGTCAACGGTGTCATGCTGGGCGCGGTGAAAGGATGAACATGAAGCGGTGCCGGACCAAACGGCAAGGAGGAGAACCAAAATGGGAAAGGACAAAGGGGAGTATTCGTTTTCGACTTGCTGGAACATCAAACGGCATACCGTCGGAAGCGCTATGATCGCGGAAATCGCGGAGCTTGGTTTCCGTCGCGTGGAACTCAACTATAACGTCTCGCCGGAGCTGCTGGAGACGATCGAGCCGATGATCGAACGCGGCGAAATCGGCGTTTCCAGCGTGCACAACACGTTTCCTCACGTTTCCGATCCCGATTACGGGACCGACTCCGCGCTGCTCGGGTTCGACGATAAGGACAAACGTCGGCGCGCGATCGAGCTGCTCGTCAGATCGGCGGAATACGCCCATCGATACGGCGCCGAGGCGGTTGTCGTCCATCCCGGCGAAGTGCCGTTCGACTATAATATCGACGAAGCGCTCAAACGCCTTTACCGCGAGCAAGGCCTTGATTCGGACGGCTACCGGCAGCTGTGGAACGAAATGATCGGGCGTCGCGAATCGCTGAGCGGCCGCTATCTTGAGCGAATCGGCGACAGCCTGGAGGAAGTGTGCGAGCGCATCGCCGCCAAAGGCTGGGACGTAACGATCGGCATCGAGACGCGCTCCCGCTGCTACCAAATACCGACGCTGCGGGAGGCGCGCCGCATATTCGACCGATTGAAGGATGCTCCCGTCGGACTCTGGTACGATTTCGGCCACGGCATGATGATGGAGCGGATGGGCTTGTACGACAACTTGAAGGATATGGAGGCGGTCAAGGATCGCGTCGTCGGCGTTCATATCCACGAGTCGGTCGGACTGTCCGATCATTGGTGCCCCTATGTGCACAGCGGCGATCCGGCGTATTTCGACCGGTTTCTGCCGATCATCGCGGCCGCGCCGGTGAAAGTGTACGAGCTGAAGGCCGCCTGCCGGCCGGATGAAATCGAAAGAAGCCACGAGCTCCTGCTGGGCAAGCTGGCGTCACTGGAGGCGTATGGCCGATGACGGACACCCGCCATTCGGCCGCGTATGCGCCGAAATTGCACTTTGACCGGAACGAGCCGTTCTTCCCCGTGCGCATCGGCGTCTCGTTGCTTCGCGACAGCGAAGCGTCGCCGCGTCAATACCAGCAATCGTTTCACCGGTTCCGGCCGTCTACGACGTTCGTCGATTACGATTATCCCGATCCGGAGACGCTGTTTGTTCCCTGGGTTCGGTTATACGTTATACGAGGAAATTTTGAAAATCGAGGCCGAGTTGGCTCTGATCAGGCGGACGCTTCAAAACGGAACGGCGCCGAAGGAGTGAGGGAGAGAGGATGAGCGGCATGAGGTTGTACGAGAAGCTGATAGCGGTCAACGATTACTGGACAAAGGACGGACTGGAGCGCCAGACGATGGATTCCGCCAGCCGGTTCCGCGGCGGGGTGTGCGATCCCGAGAACGGCATTCCATGGCCGAGCCATACGGGAACGCCGATGACGATGGCCATTTGGGCTTGCGCGCTCGCCAGCCGGGAATCCCGGTACTACCGCGACGCCGAGCTTGCAATGCGGCTCGAGCTGGCGACGGAATTCATGCTCCGATTCCAGCACGACGACGGCACGATCTCGCCCGGCTGGACGAACCTGCATTCGCCGCCGGATACCGCCTTCGTCGTCGTCGGCCTTGCGCAGGTGCTGGAACTGCTGTCACGGCAGGATTGGAGAGCGCTGGACCGGACGCGCGGCAACCTGCGGCTGTTTCTGGAGCGGACGGCGCCGGCACTGGCGACCGGCGGCTGCCATACGCCGAACCATCGCTGGGTGCTGGCCGCCGCGCTCTGCTTCCTGCACAAGCTGACCGGACAGCGCGAGCTGGCCGCTCGGGCCGGGCAATGGCTCGCCGAGGGGATCGACTGTACGGAGGACGGCGAATGGACGGAACGAAGCAACGGCATTTACAACAGCGTGAGCGACCTCATGCTGATCCATGCCTCAGACCTCCTCGGCCGACCCGAACTGCTCGAGCCGGTCCGCCGCAATTTGCGCATGATGGCCTATCTCGTCCATCCAGACGGCGAAGTCGTCACCGATTATTCCGGCCGGCAGGATTTCGGCCATAAGCACGACCTGTCCGGCTATTTTCTCCCCGCCAAGCTGATGGCGCACCGCGATCGAGATCCGCTCTTCGCGGCGCTGGCCGAGCTCGCCGGCGATGCACTCAACCATCCCGGCAGCGCGCCGAACAACGGCCTGCTCGGCTGCCTGCTTCGTCCGGAGCTGCTCGAGCCGGTCCCCGAGCCCGGCAAGCTGCCGGACAACTACCGGGTCGTCATCAACGGCACGTTCCCGCGCGAACGCTATCTGGCGGAGATGGCGTCGGCCGGACACGGCGGGCACATCCACCACAGCCGGCTGCATCCCGAATTCGGCGCCCCCATCGCGCGCGAGCGGTACGGCAGAACGAGCGTGACCGTCATGACGGAGACGAATTCCTTCTTCGCGCTGCGACACGGCGCCGCCCGTCTGCTCGCCGTGCAGATCGCCTCGTCTTTCGAGCCGGGCTATGTCAGGATGAACGGCCTGGAACCGCTCGAAGACGGCTACCGGCTGTTCGGCGAAGAAGCGAAGGGCTATTACGGCCCCATACCTGCCGATCGGCTACCCGCCGCAAGCGGCGGCCCGGTCAGCCCATGGTACTTGCTGCCGCATCATCTTCGCGAGGTGACTCACCTTCAGCGGCATCGCGTCGGCGTGAAGCTGACGCGGACGGCGGACGGCTGGAGACTGCGCGTTCATTGCGGGATGCCGGATGCCATGCTGACGCAAATTTCGTTCGTATTCGACCCGGCCGGCGAAATCGACGGCGACGGGCTGAGTCCGGCGGGGGCCGGCGCTCAATTTTGGCGCAAAGGTGCGGTCTGTTACTCGGCGGGCTCCGACCGGATCGAGCTCGCCGGCGGCGCGCACGAGCATCGGACGGCGGCGATCCGCGGCGCCGCCCTGCCGTCCGGCTGTGCGGCGCTGCTCGTCAATCTTGTGACCCCCTACGACCGGACGTTCGACATTCGGCTGTCCGGGCCGGATCGAAAGGAGGAATGACCGGTGACTGTTTATATGGATCCGCGCGAGAGCGCGCGCTATGCGTTCGGCGACGACGATCACCGTATCGTGGAACTGATAGCGGGACGCTATGTCGGAGCCAACCCGCCGGTTCCCTTCGCGCTGCGCGCCTTCGCCAAGACGGGCGTTCTGCAAAACGCGGAAGGGCTGTACGACATGGAGCTGGGCGGCAAGCTGCCGCAGTCGAAGCCGGGCGACTTCGCTTACGTATTCGGTCTTGTATGGAGCGACGACGAGCGTCCGATCGACGGCGTCCTGGAGCCGCTCGGCCCTGTCCGCTTTTATATGAACGAACAGCTTCTGTATCGTTCCAGCGCGGTCGACGAGATGAAGCCGGATGCGCGGGCCGTCATCCCGCTGCCGCTCCGCAAAGGATGGAATACGCTGCTCATTCAGGCTCGCCGGACGCCGGCGGGTTTCGGCTGCCGGTTCGGCGCAGTGGAAGCAAAGGTGCGCATTCTGAATGTTCTGGCACCGTTCGCCGAACGGTCGGGAAGCGCGGGCTGGGTATACGCGGGGCCGGTGCCTACGCCGCTGTTCGGCGAGAACGGAGCGTTCCCCGATTGGCGGCTGCCCGAGTCGTCGAGCGGCCTGAGCTGGCTGCCCGAGACGCGGTGGACGAAAGCGCAGGCGGCGCTGCCGAACGCCGAGCGGCTGTTCGGCTGGCCTGCCTCTCCGGCCGCCGCTTACGGCTGGACGCGGCTGTCCGCTCTTCCCGGTGCGGATATCGAGCTTACCGGCCGCGCCTTCGGCCCGACGTCGGTTTGGCTGGACGGCCGGCTCGTCGCAAGTCTGACAGAAGACGGCGCGTTCCGTGCGACCGTGAGGCCGACGGCCGCATCTCCGCAGCTGCTGGTGCGCACCGTCGGCGGCGAACGAGGCTGGGGCTTCGAGCTCGAAGCGCACTCGGGCGGGCAACGGCTCGCGTTCGAGCCGCCCGTCCATGCGCACGGCTGCAAGGGCCCCTGGCTGTACGCGGGTCCGGTCGATCCGAAGTTCGACATGGCGCCGGGGACCGTCACCGCGATCGGCGCGCTGCTGCCCGCCGTCGACGAAGCCGGCGAGCCGGCCGGATTCGTCACCTGGTCGGCCGACGCGCCGATGACGCGGGTCCGTCCTTACTATGAGAACGCCATGCTGAGCAACAAATGGACGAGCGGCGCCGCCACCAACTTCGGGCGGTGGGACTATCCGCTCGGAGTGACGATGTACGGGCTGCTGCGCGCCTCCCGGGCGCTCGGGCGGGATGAGCTTGCCCGATATGCGCTGGACCATATCCGCTGCTGCACCGGACTTTACGAATATTCGCTCTGGGACCGGGACGAATACGGCTTTCCATCCATTAATCACCAGCTCGTCCTTATGCGCATGCTGGACAACTGCGGCTCGTTCGGCTCCGCGATGCTGGAGGCACAGCCGCTGACAGGCGACGCCGGATTATCGCGCATCGCCGATACGATTGCCGACTTCGTGCTCTGCCGGCTGGAACGGCGCGAAGACGGCGCGTTCTACCGGCAGTGCGCAGGCGAGTATTCGGCCGATACGATGTGGGCTGACGATCTGTACATGAGCGTGCCGTTTCTGGTCCGATATGCCGCCGCGGCCGGCAAGCCGGAAGCGATGGATGAGGCGGTCAGACAGTTTCTGCTGTACCGGCGCTACCTGTTTATGGAAGACGAACGTCTGATGTCGCACGTATTCGATTTCAAGTACGGGCAGGCTACTCGCGTGCCGTGGGGGCGAGGCAACGGATGGGTGCTGTTCTCTCTTTCGGAGCTGCTGGAGAGGCTGCCGGCCGACCATCCCGGTCGGGAAGAGCTGCTCTCCTTCTTCCGGGACTTGTGCGCCGGCGTAGCCGCCTTGCAGACCGAGTCCGGCCTTTGGCGCCAGGTGTTGAACGAGCCCGAAGCGTACGAAGAGTCGTCCTGCACGGCCATGTTCGCTTACGCTTTCGCCCGCGGCGTCCGGTTCGGCTGGCTCGCGGACGAAAGCCGTTATGCGGATGCGGCGATCCGCGCCTGGCGCGGCTTGACGGAACGCGCCATCGACAGAGCCGGCAACGTTTACGGCGTCTGCAGCGGCTCGCGCTATTCCTTCTCGCCGGAATATTATATGTACGACCTGGGGACGGTCGTCAACGACAATCACGGCATCGGCATCATGATGCTAGCCGGCGTCGAGATCGGCCTGCTTAAAGCGGCGGCCGCCGGATGGGCGGCAGATTCGACGCAATAACGGCAGGGCTCCCCGCGCGGCGGCGGATTCGGCACTATTATGGGGGGGGGCAACCGCCGCCATTCGCCCGGATCCTTACGCCCCCTCGTTCCCACGCCAGTCTTTCGCGTTCGTCTGACATGCCCGTTCGGATCTTGACCTGAAAAATCGTCGGAAAGCCCGGCGACTTTTCACTTTCGCATTATCCGGGACAATTAGCATCGGTACGATGAACAAA
>NZ_BOVJ01000034.1 GCF_018403665.1 Paenibacillus cisolokensis | reverse complement strand
AAAAACGCCATGATCGAAGCACGATTGAAACAATATGAGCAGCAAATATTTTCGCTTGAGATCGACAGAACAGCCCTTATGGCTATCGAAGACACGGAGGGTATCAAAGGTATTGACCAGCGTATAGAAAACCTCAGAAAGGCGTACAAGGCCGTAGAAGCGATGAAGGAGGGATAACATGCCCGTACCATCCTTTTCGGGCCTACCACCCTTTCCGACATTTGAAGATCACTCGGATAAAATCAACAAGCTTGTGCAGGAGTTGCGGCAACTGCTGCTAAACCTGGACAGTTTGAATATCAAGTCTCTTACAGCTGACAAAATTACTGCAGGGACCATTGATGCGAATATTGTCACGATCCGAAGCGACTTGACCGCCGGTGCCTATATCCAACTTGACGGCAATGGAATGGTCATTAATAACGGAACTATTGATACGTTTAAAGCGGACATTAACGGCAATGTTACAGCTACAGGCATGACAATCCGGAATGATTTGTTGGGAAATGGATATGTCCAGTTAAACAATAATGGTCTGGTCATAAACAATGGCTTGTACGACACATTCAGGGCAGATATAAACGGCAATGTAACGATGACAAGCGCTTTGATTCAGAGTGCATCTGGTTATCCACGAGTAGTTATGGACCCGTCAAATACATTACTCGGTGCGTACCGCGATTCATCTAATTATATTGAAATAAGAGCCAACTATCTTGGATCTCCTGGTATCAATGTGTTTGAATCTGGAACGATGAGAGGTCAAATCGTATCTCGTAATAATGATTTAACGTTAATTGCAACTACTAATCTTGTTCTCTCAACAGCTGCTGGAAATGTGAAATTGGCACCAGCGACAGGATATTTGATTGAAGTTGATAACTGGAGCGAACTTAGAAGTACAAACCAGTCTCAAACGCTTCAAGAGGCTTTAAATGCTAAAGCGGATTATTTCACGGGTATTAGCGGTACAGTATATGTGGCGACAACTTCAGGAGGTCCGGCAAATAAGGCAATTACTTTTTCTAATGGAATTCGCACTTCATAGATGGTAAAATGTTCTTAGAAAACGAAAAAGAGGTGCGGATAATGAAGAGAATGGCGGTACTGTTAATGGTTGTGGTTTCACTCTTATTTTCGGCCACAGCGTATGCAGAAATTGACCCGTATGATGATCCCAAGTACAACATTAAGGCATGTATCGCGCATCTGAACAAAGACATTGCCCGAGTGAAAAATGACATCAAGACTTTCGAGAAAAACAAAACCAAATATAAAAAGCAACTTGAAATCAGCATCAAAGAACTTGAAGGATTGATGAAGCTTAAAGCGTATTATGTGGAACGCTTATACGCATGAAAAAAGGACATCTCAAAGGTGTCCTTTTTGTTTTCCATTATATGAGTCTACCATGAGGTAGGCTCTTTTCTTATGCAAGGAGGGATAACATGGCGGTAGCCACAAGCCCGAATGCTTACACAACCGGTATTCGAAAAGCGCTAAATGAACGGGGCATAGCCAACTCTCAAATCGGTTACAACCCTAATACCGGCTATGTGACCGTCGGAGGACAGAACTTCATGAAGGCCGACAAAGCGTATAACGGGGCCACCTACACGAACAATGCCTGGAACGCCTATCAGCAACGACAGAACCAGCCGCAACAGACGACAACGAGTCAATCGACGTCACAGCCAACCGTTCAGCAGTATAACCCGTATTCGAATCTCCCAACGAATCCGTACACAACACAAGCGGATGAAGCGATTCGGGCCATTATGCAATTTGCGCAAAGTCAGCAGCGCGTCGATCCATACAACACAGCGCAATATCAGGCTTTTCAAGCACAGTCTGCACGTCGGGCAAACGAGGGTATACGTGCGGCGCAGGAGGCGCTTGGTTCAGCCGGTTTCGGTCGTTCTACAGCACTTGGGGAACGCGCACAGGGGATTCAGAACCGAGAGGCAGAGTACCTTGAAACACAGGTCATTCCGCAAATCTTGGCCCAAGAGGAAGCGCGGCGGCAACAACAATTCCAAAACCAGCTGGCAGCGTTGCAACCTCTGCTCAATCAACAGACGAGAGCAGACCAACAAGTACAGCAAGATTTTGCAAATCAATACGCTATCGGAGAGCTTACAGGGACGTTTCAGAGCCCGCAATTGCGCGATCTGTACAATCAGGTCTTGCAGCAAAAACAAGCCTATGCGGCGGCTACAACGCCGGAGGAACGGCAAGCAGCGAATGCAGCGGCAAATCAGTTGAGGGCACAGATTGCAGCGCTTGGCGGCGATCCGAATCTCGTCGGGGCAAACGTCAATTACAACACAGCCTTGGGCAATGCGCCTAGCTTCGGTGTTCGTACACTTGGAGGACAGCAACAAGACCTTGCGAATCGTCAAGCAAATCTCAACGCTGCCCTTGCAGTCGGAGAAGCTTCGGGCCGGCTGATCAGTCCGCAAGGGGATTGGGGCGGACTATTCCGGCAGGCTAACAACCCGAACACACCGTTAAACCTGGCGGGCCAACAGCAACAGTTCCAGCAAAGTATGGCGCTGCAACAGTTCCAGTACCAGCAACTTCGTGATCAGATCGCGGATGAACAATGGAAGCAGAAGTTCGACGAAGACGTTCGACGGTTTGGGTTGCAACAAGCACTTGACGAACAAATCCGCCTTGGCGGACTTGATCTTGACCGAGCACAGTTGGCATTGCAAAGAGCACAATTGGCATTGCAACGGTCACAATTCGAAGCCGATGAGGCTTACCGTTGGACCGCACTCGATAACGAGCTTGCACAAGCAGCTAATCGGAATGCGTCACAGGGCAACGAGTACAGCGGCATGACACCGAATCAGGTCTATAACGCTCTGATCAGCCTTTACGGCGGCGATACAGGTAGACTACCAACCGTTTCGGAGGCCATAACGCCAGAGCAGAAAACACAGGCCCAAAACATTCGGGAGCAAGCCTTCCTAAGCGCAATTGACGCCGGTCTCCCGGACGCACAAACTGATCAATTGCTCGCGCTGCTCGGCTTCACGAAGTCCGAAATTGCAGAGTTTAGCAAAAAGTACGGCGCGGGAAAGTAACAGGCTCTGGTAATGTCAAAGTGCCGTCGCAATACCAGAGCATTGTTTCTTCGGCGGCAGATCGATACGGCGTCGATTCGGGTCTTATCGCCGCGATTATACAGGCCGAGAGCAGTTTCAATCCCAATGCGAAAAGTCCTGTAGGGGCACAAGGATTGATGCAGTTAATGCCCGGTACTGCTCGCGATCTTGGGATAAATAATCCCTTTGACCCGGAACAGAACGTCATGGGTGGTACGCAGTACATTAGCCAAATGCTGAAAAATACAATGACCCGCAACTGGCACTAGCCGCCTATAACTGGGGCCCTGGTAATCTGGACAAAGCAATCAAGAAATATGGGGCCGACTGGTCTAAAATCAGGGCAAATGCACCGAAAGAAACACGAAATTACGTGGATAAAGTCATGAAGAACTGGAGGGGATAGCGTGGCATCGAAATATGACGAGATCAGGAAAAACCGCATTCGTCAAGGTCAAGAAGCGAAAGAGCGCGTCATGAGCGGTATATATCGTCAGCCGGTATCCTCTCCGGCATCCGAGCAAACATCGAAGTACGACTCAATACGGAATCGATCTCGTGACCTTGTAGGTTCAGCGCCGGTTGAGATTAATCAAGACGTTCGTGCTCTTGCTCCCGATCTGTTTAATCCGTTCAAACAGATTCAGGACCTGGAAAGGCGACTTCAATCGCCGCTGCCAGCTGCGCCAAGGCAGGAGGATACAAGCGCGTCCGCTGCACAGCGACAGCAGAAGACCGAGCAATCACCATTGACACGACTTGCAAGAGGTACGCAAAACCTGCTCACTCGAATTATCCCTGGTAACTTCGGAGAACAGAAAATCGAGCGGCCCATTGAACAAATTGGGGATGTGGTGAGGGCTACCGAAATACCGGGCGTGACCACACCAAACCCCGTAACGAACTTCCTGCGGGGCGCAGGTGACACCGCCACCTTTGGCCTGTCATCTTATTTGGACCGCTCTATGGGACTCCCAGAGCGCGCAGAAGGGGCCACAGAGACGACAGCGGGTAAGATTGGACAGATCGCCGGGGGATTAGCTCTCCCGGCCGGAAACATCAGGGCGGGCGCATCGCTTGTCAGCAACATCGGACGCGGTGCTGCTGCTGGTGCCCTGCTTGGTGCAGGTGTGGAAGCCGGGGAAGCGCTGACCGGGAGGAATGATCAATCACTTGGGCAGCGTGCCCTTGACGTAGGCATATCCACTGCGTTGGGCGGTGCCGGAGGGGCAGCAGGAGACTTGCTGTTACGTGGCGTGAATCGTCTGCAGAGAGGGCGGACAACTCAACCTATACCGATTCCAGAACGTGCCCAACAAACCCCACAATTGCCATCGCCTAGAGTGGAATCGCAGGCGGTACAAGCACCAGCTGCACAAGTGCAAAAAGGCGATTGGTTTACGAACCTGTTCGGCAAACAAGGTGTCGGCATTACGCCAGCTCTAAACCGAAACCGCCGCAACCTTGCAACGACAGAAGGGCAGATCGTAGACAATCCTCTGCGCAGGGACGCACAAGGGACCATTGATGAAGTACAGGCAGCAGGACGGGCAGCGTATCAGAACCTTGTAGACTTAACGGCACCTCTTAAACACATCGATGCCAGGACGTATGACGCCGCCCAAGACGTGCGCCGAGCTAATAACCTTGCAAATACGATTGTGCAAGACAAATTTGTTGACCCGCAGGGCAATGTGATCGGTGCAGGACTCAAAGAAATACTGAACAAGGTAGCGCGTGGCCGTGGTCCCGAGTTTGAGGATTATTTAATTCTTCGCCATGCTCTGACCCGTATGGCTCGCGGAGAACGGGTGTATGACCCAAAACTGAACATGACGCCGGAAAAAGTCCAACAGCGCATCGATATGCTTGAACAGCGATATCCGGAATTTCGTGGCATAGCTAACGAATGGGACCAGTACACCGAGAATTTACTTCGTGTATACGGCGAACAGGAAGGCTTGCTTTCGGCTGCCCAGGTGGATGCCTTGCGTCAAGCAAATCCAAACTATGCGCCTATGCGTCGGCAGTTCTCCTTGTCGGAAAAGTATTCGCAGCCGTTTGCAATGCGGACTAATTCATTTTCCGGCCAAAAGGCTCCGATCAAGGAAGTCAGTCCGACCGGTTCGGCCCGGAAGATTGTTAGCCCTGTGCGATCGATTATTGAAGCAACCGGGGCATGGACAAATGCTGCTATGCGTAACAGAGTGATGCAAACCATCGTCGATAAGCTCCGTCAGGACCCGGAATCGCTCAAAGGAATCATCTCGTTTGTGGACGAATCAGCAGACGCAACGAAAAAGTCACTGGACGAGATTAACGAAATTCTTAGCAAAGACGGAATGGAAGGACTTCTTGAGCACCTAAACGATGAATTCTCGGTCATATTCCGCAAGAGCGCGCAGAAGGGCGCGAGAACGGACAATATCGTTACAGCAATGGTCAATGGCCAACCGATCAAGATGCGTGTTGAAAATCCGGAAGTGTTCAAGGCATTGGTGGGACTTGGACCGCAGGAAACGAATCTTGTCTTGGATGCCTTGGGAGCACTCAGCAAAGCGACGAAGTTCGGGGCTACCGGTCCGCTTGCTCCGCTATTCGCAGCTCGAAGCCTGTCGACAGATGTCATACAGTCCATGATCCAATCTAAACAACCACTAATGCATCTGTATGACCTGGGATATGCAATCCTAAGCTCGCTTGCAAACCAACTACCAAAGAATACGCCGGGATTTAATGCCCTTCGTAGCCTTGCAGAGGACTTCGCGCGTACGGGTGGGGAATACTCGGCCATCTTGATGGGGGACCGTGCATTAAACCGTTCTGTCCGGAATCTGCTGCGCGATCCTATATTGTCCGGTCGGAACATTGCAAGAGCAGTGGTAAGCCCTATTACAGGCACTTTCCGGGCGCTTCATAAGATATCGGATATATCCGAGAACCTAAACCGCATGGCGGCTTACAGAGGCGCTCTGAGGCGTCTAGGAGGCGAGAGGACACCTGAGAACATCCGTCAGGCAATGCGGGAAGCACAGGAGATCACGACGAATTTCAGCCGCAAGGGTGCAGGTTCTGAAAGCATCGAGAAAGTCATACCGTACTCCAATGCGGCGATACAAGGTATCAGACGATTCGCGAAGCAGTTCCAACAGAACCCGGTCAAAACAATGGCTGCGGTAACGACTCTTGTGCTCGCCCCGAAGGTATACGAATATGCCCGTTTTGGGGATGACCCGGATTATCAATCCCTTCCGGCTCGTGAAAAGTATCGAAACCTGATTGTCGGTAAAAACGCCGATGGGACGTTCATTAAAATCCCAATGCCGCCCGAGTATAACGCCTTGGGGGCTTCCATGGTGGATATGCTTCGTGCATATAAGGACGGCGATCCGGTCAACTGGAGAATGAGCGCAGACGCTATCGTGAACGCCTATACACCGCCGTTCTTGAGTGGTGCGCTGCAGGGTGTGACACAAGGAGGAGGTTTTGATCAATCCTTGATCGGAGCGATCAATGCTACATCCGTGGCTGCTCCTTTGGCTGTAGCGAATAACCAGTCCTTTACTGGTGCTCCGATTGTACCGAAGCGTCTGGAAGGGCGATCTCCGCAATATCAATATGACGAGCGCACAAGCGCAATAGGGAAGGTAATCGGGGAACAACTTGGCATGTCTCCTATGAAGGTAGACTATCTCTTGAGGGCATACGGAGGCGATCCAGCGCGACTGCTCCTACCTCTTACGTCCGAAGTCGGTGCAGGGAATACGCGCAATACGCTGCTTAAAAACTTTATCGTTGACCCGACATTCACAAACACACTGTCCGAGGAATTCTACAACGCGAAGGAACGTCTGTCACAGGCTAAGAAAGACCTTGCCGACGTGGGCGCGGAACCGCCGAGCTGGTACAGCGAAGAACTCGCCAAACTGGTGACTTCCACGGCAAAAGGTTCGGTATCTAAACGTCTGTCGGACCTTAGCAAGCAGAAACGGGAAGTCAGCGCGAGCAAGGCATTAAGCGCGAAAGAAAAGACACAAAGGTTGAGAGACATACAAGCACAGATTAATCAAATATATCTGGACGTTAATGCACGTCTTGCAGCTGCCGGTGTTCCCATGCACCGTTAAGTGTGATATAATCAAATAGGCCGTATGCGGAAGCACCGCTGCGGCTTTTTCTATTTGGAGGGAATGATGTACATTGAATTTGATGAATCTGAATATCTCGAATCTGCTGTAAGCGATGAGGCATTACGTCTTGTCGCTTCTTTTTGTGGCCGGGAAGTCGCGGACAAACTGCTGTATAAGGACAAAAAGCTATGTACGATCTATACGAATTCATCAAAGCGCATTGGGGCAAACCGATAACCTGGACGACCATCGTCGCTCTTACCTTTATGATCATCGATAAAGCCGGAAGGCGTCTCATTACGCATCAGATGAAACGCCTTTTCCATGTCCGGGACAAAAGCGAATTTCGGCAATTCACCGAGAATCAGGCGCGTATAGAGGCCGAGATATTGGCCATTGCCGAGCATCTGGGGGTGAACCTATCAAACGTTCAGAAATCTTCAAGCACGGCTCAGACGAGCTCAAAGCAATTGTCAAGTGGATTCTGGAAGGGGATCACCGGAAAGAAATATTTAAGGAGGATCAGCATGGAAAGGATAAATAAAACCATCTTAGTACCGCTGCTGGCGGCAATTGCTACGTTTATCAAGCAGGTTTTTGGAGTAGAGATACCGGACGAGCACATTGATATGATCGCCAATGTCATTCTGTTTATCTTGATGGTCATTGGTATCTTTATCGCTCCTAAAAAGAAGGAGCAAGAGAAGGAAAAGCCCTCTGACGCAGAAGCTTATTATCATTAAGGGGGAAACGTTTTGGAAATCATACCGAAGTTTATCACAAGCGGTGGAGACAGACTCGGAACAAAACCAATCATTATTGTAAATCACATCAGCGCCGGCACGATGCAGTCCATGTACAACCACTTTTCGAATCCGGCAAACCTGGCATCATCCACGTTCGGTGTAAGCCGCAAGGGGGAAATTGTGCAGTATCTTCCCTTTGAACTCAAGCCCTGGACAAACGGTCGTATACAGCAGCCGACAGCACCCATAATCAAAGAGCTTATGGGCGATCCAAACCGTTATTCTGTCACTATCGAGCATGAAGGTTATGCGAATCACGGACTTGACGGCAATCTGACAGAGGAACAATTCCTCGCCACCTGTTGGCTGCATAAGCACATCCAAACCGAGGTCATGAACCGGTTTGGCGTTCGTATACCACTGAATAGTCACCAGGTCATCGGACACTGTCACATTGACAGCGTGGGGAAGCCGTTTTGTCCCGGCCGTAACTTCCCGTGGACACGTCTATACAGTGAACTCGCCATCGCGGACAAGATGACCATGGAAGAGTACAGCGAACGCATCGATTACCTCTCGCGTGACGGTTCTAAGCGCTCTACTGCGTACGCGATTGCCGAGCGAGTAAAAAGCCTAGGGGAACGCCTAACGGACCCTGTATGGGGCGCTGCGGCCCGTGCAAAGTTGAATTGGCTTATACCGGTTCTTGACCATGTTGGCGGGGAAACGACGCCGGAAGGGATTGTAAAGCGTGTGCTTGAACTATACAGCACGGCCATGGGATCGGGAAAATACTCACCGGAGGGCGTTCGAAAGCTTCTGTTGTTTGAGCCGATTATGAGGGAACGGGGCCTGCTCTAATAGGGCAGGTCCATCCACATTTTAATTAATAAGGAAACATCACAAAA
>NZ_BOVJ01000033.1 GCF_018403665.1 Paenibacillus cisolokensis | reverse complement strand
GAAACGGCCAAGGTGCGGGCAGCGGAAGCGGGCAGGGCGGTCTTGCGGGCGGAACCGGCGCGGGAGGCCGCGGCCTGGTGACGACGCCGCGCTCGATGCAAGGTTCCGGCAATGTGCAGCAGGACGGCGGTCCCGCTTCGGGCGGCAGCGTGCAGACGGGCGGCCAATCGCCGACCGTCGACGGCATGACCCGGCCGTACGAGGAAGTGTACGCGGAATATGCCGCGGAGGCGAAACAGGCGCTTACCCGCACGCCGCTGCCGGGTACGATGCAGCAGCGGGTGCAGGATTATTTTGATGAAATACAACCGGGCCGGCAGGCGAACAGGGGGAGCACAGATGATTGAATCCAAAGCGCAAGTGGAACAGGCGGCCGAGAAGATCGCCTCGTTGAAAGCGGAGATCGGCCGCGTTATAGTCGGACAGCGGGCAGTCGTGGAGCAGCTTCTCTGGTGTTTGCTCGCCGGCGGCCATGCGCTGCTGGAAGGCATCCCCGGTCTCGGAAAGACAATGCTCGTGCGAACGGTCGCCGATACGGTCGACCTGAAGTTTACCCGCATCCAGTTTACGCCCGATCTGATGCCGGCCGATATTACGGGCACGACGCTCGCGGAATTCGGCCGTCAAGGGGAAACGAGCTACCGCTTCCAGCCGGGGCCGGTATTCGGCAATCTCGTGCTGGCGGATGAAATTAATCGGGCCACGCCGAAAACGCAGAGCGCGCTGCTGGAAGCGATGCAGGAAAAAACCGTTACCGCCGGAGGAACAACTTACCCGCTGCCCCGTCCGTTCTTTGTGCTGGCGACGCAAAATCCGCTCGAGCAGGAAGGCACGTATCCGCTGCCCGAGGCGCAGCTCGACCGCTTTTTGCTCAAAATCGATGTCTCGTATCCGACGCGCGAGGAGCTTAAGGAGATCGTCGTGCGGACGACTTCTCCCGTCCAGCCGCGGGCCGAGCGGATTATGGATGCGGATGCGCTGACGGAGCTGCAGTCGCTCGCCAAAGACATTCTGGTTTCGGACGAAATGGCGGAAGCGGCGGTCGATCTGGTCATGGCGACGCATCCGGACGAAGCGGACGCGCCGGAGCAGGTGAAGCGCTACGTTCGTTACGGCGCCGGACCGCGGGCCGTTCAGGCGATCGTTTCCGTCGCCAAAGTGCGGGCTCTTGCCGCCGGCCGGCTTCACGTTTCGTGGCAGGATATCCGCGAAGCGGCGCTGCCTGCGCTTCGTCACCGGATCGTGCCGGGCTACGAGGCGCAGGCGATGGGCATGAAAAGCGACGAATTGGCCCTTGCGGCGCTGGAAGCGGCGGAGGCGCGGCGATGAGCGGCGGCGAGCGGGAGACGGGACTTGAACGGCTGTTTCCCGATATGTCCGTGCTGTATCGGCTGGAGCGGATGAGCCTTCCGGCCAAAGGCCGGTTTCGCGGGACGATGCAGGGCAAGCGGCGTTCGCGGGCGCTCGGCAGCTCGCTGGAATTTGCCGATTACCGTCCCTATGCGCCCGGCGATGACATTCGCCGGATCGACTGGAACGTATACGGCCGGACGGGACGCGCTTTCGTCCGCCAATATTGGGATGAGCAGGAGCTTTCCGTCTGCCTGTACATCGACGTCTCGACATCGATGCGCTTCGGCGAAGAGAGCGGACGCAAGCTGGATTATGCGCTCAGGCTGGCGGCATGCGTCGGCTATGCGGCGCTGGCGGGAGACGATCGTGCGGCGGTGCGGCTGTTCGCCGACGGCATCGTGCGCGAGCTGCCGATGTGCCGGGGAAGAGGAGCGGCGCATCGGCTGTTCCGTTTTTGGACGGGGCGCTCAGGGGCGATTTCGAAGGAGAGGCGGGAGCGGCCGGCGGTTCCGATCTGTATGCGGCGTTCCGGCATCCTTCGGCGCTGCCCGGCCGGTCCGGCCAGACATGGCTGTTTACCGACGGCCTGCACGAGAGCGGGCTGGAAGACACGATCCGGGCGCTGCTGGCCGCAGGTCAGGACGTTGTTTACGTGCAGCTGCTCTCCCCGGCCGAGATCGATCCGCAGCTGACCGGAGAACTGCGGCTTATCGACAGCGAGACGGGAACAGGCAAGGAAGTGGCGATCGGCGGAAGCGTCGTCGCTTCGTATCGCCAGGCGGTCCGGCAGCACTGCGAGACGATTCGCCGATACTGCGAGGAGCGCGGTGTCGCGTACCTGTTCGTCGATACGGGGCGCCCGATTGCCGATACGGTGCTTCGGTCGTTCCGGGAGGCAGGGCTGCTGCGCGGCTAGCGCATGCATGGACGACAAGTCGGTTCGCAGACCGGGAAAGGAGGGAGGAGGATGCAATTTCAATCCGTCGCATCGCTATGGTTCGCGCTGGCGCTGCCGGCTATCGCGCTCATGTACATGCTGAAGCGGACGTATGACGATACGATTGTGCCGAGCCATCTGCTCTGGCGCAAAGCGCTGCGGGAGCAGGAAGCGAACCGGCCGTGGCAAAAACTGCGGAGCCGCCTCCTCATGCTGCTTCAGCTGCTGGCCGCCGCTCTGCTCGTTTTCGCGCTGACCGACCCGGTTCTCTTGAAGGGGGGAACGGCTGCCGGACACGCGGTCATCGTCATCGACCGCTCGGCCAGCATGAGCGCGCTGGCTCCCCAAGACGCCGCGGCGGACGAAGGGAGCGGAACCGCTTCCGCTGCCGGAGGCCGTACGATGCTGCAGGCGGCGGCCGAGTTGGCCGGGCAGTGGCTGGATGACCAGCCCGCCGGCCGCGAAGTGACGCTGATCGGAACAGGTCCGCAGCCGGAAGTGCTCGCAGCCCGTACCGCCGATCGAAGCGCTCTGCGCGATGCGCTCAGCCGGCTTGAACCGGTCTACGGCGTGACCGACGATGCCGCCGCGCTGTCGCTGGCGGATTCGCTGGCGCGGGAGGAGGAAGAAGGCGAGATCGTACTGTTCAGCGACGGGAGATGGCTGGATGAGTCATCTCAGGACTTGGCGCTGCACGCGCCGTTCAGCTTGTTCGATGTCGGGACGGAAAAAGGCTCCGCTCCGCCGGCCTGGAACAATGTGTCGATCGCCCATTTCGGGATCAAACCGGAGCCCGAAGGGAAAGCGGGCAATCGCGGACTGGTCACGATTCGCAACGAAAGCGGCGCTCCCCGCAACGTAACGCTTGAAGTGTTCGCGGAAGGAAAGGAGGGCACGGTCGCCCGCGCACAGACGACCGTGCCGCCTGGAGAATGGAAAAGCGTAACGCTGGGTTCGCTGCCTGACGCGGCGTACTACAAAGCGGTCTTGCGTTCGGCTCGGGACGTCTACGCGGCGGACGATACCGCCTACCAGTTCCCGCCCGCTTCGCAGACGCATAATGTTCTGCTCGTGACCGGCGGCAATCTGTTCCTCGACAAGGCGCTGCAGCTTGCGGGGGCGCGCACGATCAAGGCGAACGCGTCGTCGTTCGAGCCGGATGCGGAAACGGTGAAAGCGGTGGATTGGGTCGTGCTCGACGGCGTGTCCGACGAAGACATTCGGTCGGCGGCATGGCGGCAGCTCTTGGACGCGAAGCCGGTATGGCGCATCGTCGATGCGGATGCGCCGCCGGAAGGCACGGTGGCGAGGACGCCTTCCGGCGGCGAGGTGAAGCTGAAGCCGCATGAGGTGACGCGGTATACGACGTTCGAAGAGACGCATATCGGCCGGATCGTTACGGGAGACGGCGCCCGCGGCTGGGGCGAGCCGATCGTGACCTATGGCGGCCTGCCCGCCATCTATGCGGACATCCGGGACGGTCGGCCGATGCTGACGTTTTCGTTCAGCTTGAGCGACACCGATCTACCGCTTCGCCCGGAATTTCCGATTCTGGTTATGCAGGCGGCGGAATGGATGGGCGGCGGAGATCGGCGGCAGCTCGGCGTTGCCGTGGCAGGGGGGACGATTGAAGTGCCGCTTTCGCCGGACGCCGACGATGCGCGTTTTGTTCCGGTCGAAACGGCAGTTGCAGAGGACGAAGCGGAGGAACGGGCAGCGGACCGGACGGAAGGACGTCTTTCCGGCACGCAGACCGTCCCGGCCGTACCGGGGCTGTACCGTTTTGTGGAGACGGATATGGACGGGCGGGAGCTGTCCGGCCGCTTTTTGGCGATAACGGCCGATCCGAGGGAAAGCCTGGCCGGTTCGTCCTTGCGGGTAAGCCGCGCAGCGGAAGGACGGGCCGAAGGATCGTCCGCTGCGCCGGACGGCAATGCCGCGGAGGCGGGCCCCGCCGCTAAGCCGGCATTCGCACAGGGCGCTTCGCTTGCACCGTGGGCGGCATTGGCGCTGCTATTGCTCCTTGCAGCGGAATGGGAGGTGTACCGCCGTGGGCGTTCAGGTTGATCAGCCGTTGGCGCTGCTTTTGCTGCCGGTTTGGGCGGCGTTCATCTGGTGGACGGCGCGCTCGACGGTCAGGCTGACGGGCGGCCGCAAGGCGGCTGCTATCGGGATGCGGGCATTCATCCTCCTGTTGCTGATTGCGGTCGCAGCGGGCGTTCAGCCGTATGTAACGCAGAAGCGGCTCAACATCGTCTTCGTTGCCGACCGTTCGGCCAGTCTCGACGCCGACGCATTCGCCGGAGCTTGGATTGCCAAGGCGATTGCCGCCAAGGGAGAACGTGATGAGGCGGGCGTCGTCGGCGCGGGGCTTGATGCCGCCGTGGAGCGGACGTTGTCGCCGGACGGGCTCCTGGACGAGGGGCGTTTTTCGTTCCGGGCGCAAATCGACGGCCGGTTTACCGATCTTTCCCGTGCGCTGCAGATGGCGTCGGGCATGCTGCCGGAGGAAGGCGGCCGCATCGTGCTTTTGTCGGACGGGGAGGAGAATGCGGGCGATCTGATGCGCCAGGCGCGGCTGCTGAAGGATCGGGGCATTGCGGTCGATGTGCTGCCGGCAGCGCCGAAGCAGCGGACCGACGCTGCGCTGGAAGAGATGAAGGTGCCGAAGTCGCTGCGCCAGGGCGAGTCGTTTACGATCGAATTGCAAGTGGCGAGCACCTTCGCCGGCCCGGCGGAGCTTCGGATTTATGCCGACGACACGGAGCTTGCCCGCAGTGAAGTCGAGCTGGAGCAAGGCGCGAACCGGTTTGTTATCCGGACGATGGCGAAGGAACCGGGCTTTCACCGGTTCCGCGCGGAGCTGTATGCGGCGGACGACGAGCAGCCGGCCAACAACGCCGCCTATGCGTTCAGCCGGGTGAGCGGACCTCCGGCGGTGCTGATCGTGGAAGGGGAAGAAGGCTCGTCGGCCAACCTCGTTTCGGCGCTGTCCGGTTCGCTCATTGCCAGCGACGTCATCCCGCCCGAACGGCTGCCGCTCGAATTGGCCGATTACGCCAAATATGACAGCATCGTGTTGAATAATGTTCCCGCCACGCGCATCGGGGAGAAGCCGATGCAGTGGATCGCCCGGGCTGTTGGCGATTTCGGCGTCGGTCTCGTCAAGGTCGGTGGGCAGGACAGCTACGGGTTGGGCGGATATTTCAAAACGCCGATCGAGGAGGCGCTGCCGGTTTATATGGATCTGCAGGGCAAGCGGCAAATTCCTTCTCTCGGTCTTGTACTTATCATCGACAGATCGGGCAGTATGAGCGACGGGAAGCTGGAGCTGGCCAAGGAGGCGGCGATGCGTACGGTCGAGCTGCTGCGCGATCAGGACACGGTCGGCGTTCTCGCCTTCGATCATACGCCGTGGTGGGTCGTGGAGCCGACCAGGCTGACGGATCGGGACGACGTGCTGTCGCGCATCCAGGGCATTCAGCCTGATGGCGGCACCGAAATCTATACGGCGCTTGCGGAAGGTTACGGCAAGCTGCGGCAGGTGGACGCGCAGCGGAAGCATATTATTTTGCTGACGGACGGACAGTCTTCCACGGCGCCGGATTACGGCGCGCTGACGAAGCGGATCGCAGATGCGAACATGACGCTGTCCACAGTGGCGGTCGGCGACGGCGCCGATACGCAGCTGCTGGAGTCGCTGGCCAATCAGGGGAAAGGCCGCTACTATTTTACGAATGACCAAAGCACGCTGCCCGCCATTTTCAGCAGGGAGACGGCGATGATGTCCCGAACGTACATCGTCGAGTGGACGTTTACGCCGGCGGTCGGGCAGGCGGGGGATTGGGCGCCGCTGTTCAGTTCGGGGCTGCCGGCTGTCGACGCTTATATCGCAACGACGGCGAAAGAGACGGCGGAAGTCGCCCTGCTGACGCCGGAAGGCGATCCGCTGCTGGCGCGATGGCAGTACGGCTCGGGGAGGTCGGTCGCCTGGACGAGCGATCTGACGGGCCAATGGTCGAGCGGCTGGATCGGTTGGTCCGGGTTTCCGGAAACGTTCGTTCAATGGGTCAAATGGACATTTCCGCAGTTTACAGCTCTCCGTACGAAGTATCGGTGCAGGCGGAAGGCGGGAAAGCCCGTCTCGCTATCGTCGCCGAAGGGCAGACGGAGAGCGGCGGCGGCACGCTCGATGCGACGGTGTCGGGCGAAGCGGGAACGGAAATGTCGCTGCGCCTTGTGGCCACGGCTCCGGGCGAATACGAGGCCGTCCTTCCGCATGCGGAGCCTGGCGCTTACCTCGTCCGCATCGGCTCGGAGGAAGGCGGAACGACGACCGGCTTCGTCGTTCCGTATTCGCCGGAGTACCGGATCGCCGGAGGCGACGGCGCGGCGAAGCTGGAGCGGGTGGCGGAGCTGACGGGCGGACGGGTGCTCGACCCGGAGCGTCCCGAGGAAGCTTTTCAAGCGGAGCCGGCGGTTACCCGGCTCACGACAGACATCAGGCGCGCGCTGCTGATCGCCGCGCTGCTGCTGTGGCTGTGCGACATCGCGCTGCGCCGCGTGTCGCTGCCTTGGCGCCGACTGGCGGCCGCGCTCGCCGGCCTTGCGCCGGGCAGGCGCTCGGCGGCCGGGCAGAAGCCGGCAGCCGGCGGAAGCGCCGCCGCGGCGATGACGCGGCTGGCGCGGCGCAAACGGGACGCGGGCGAGTTTTATGCGCCCGCGTCCGGGAAGCCGCCCGGCGGCGCGCGCGCTGCGGCGGGGGGACTGCGGCGGAGAAGGCGACGCCGCAGGCCGCTGCCGCTCCGCCGGCGGATACGGTGCCGCCGCCGCACGATACGGCGGCGGGCAGCCCGCCAGCGGCGGCGCGGGCTGCCGCACCGGCGGTGCCGGGGAACTCCCCCGGCTCCCGTCCGGAGTCGGCTCGCTCCGCGCCGCCGGATGCGCCGCCCCGCGATGACGGGGCGGAAGCCGACGCCGGCAGCACGATGAGCCGGCTGCTCGCCGCGAAGAAACGGTCGCAGCGCTGATCGCGCTGCGGCCGTTTCGGCTTGTGCGGTTCGAATGGCCGCATTGTGCCGGGTTCCGCCGAAACCGCGAAGCGGAAAGCGCGGCTCGTTGTCGGCTCGATCAATGATCGCCGCCACGCAGCGCCGCGATGCGCACCGGACATGCAGGCCGGGCTTCGAACGCCAAGGGCCCCGAGGCCGGAGCTCGCTTGCCGGCCAGACCTCGCAGGCTGGCTTCGCACGGCGTCGGTACGCCGTTGTTGCCGGTCCGATGCCGGATCGCCCGCGGCGGCTGGACATGGCAGCCGCGCTAACGGTACAATGACGTTGTGAACCGGGGGACGTATTCAGCCTGAAAACCCTGAAACGGAAACATTTGCGAAATGGATGCAATGTGCAAGGAGGCGGCTACGGTGGACTTTTTTCCCAGCTGGTCGAGGAACGAATTGCCGAAGCAAGGCGAAAAGGCGAGTTCGACAACCTGCAAGGCGCGGGCAAACCGCTCGAATTGGAAGACCTGTCCCATATTCCGGAAGAGCTTCGGGTCGGCTACAAGCTGCTCAAAAATTCCGGTTACGTTCCGGAAGAGGTGCAGCTGGCCAAAGAGCTGATCGCGCTGCAGGATCTGATCGCCATGTGCGAGCAAGACGACGAACGCCGGAAACTGAGCAAGCAGCTGAGCGAAAAGCGTCTCCGGCTTCGCCTGCTCGGGGAGCAGAGAGGCTGGGGAAGCCTAGCGGCGTTCGGACAATATGAAAAACAAATTCGAGAGCGACTGGAAGGAGCGGATCAGACATGATCCCGAAATGGACGACCGACGAATTGCAGCGCAAGCTGGAGCAAGGGGAGAAAATCAACCTGATCGACGTGCGCGAGCAGGAGGAATGGGAAGAAGGCCATATTGCGGAAGCCCGACATATTCCGCTGTCCCAGCTGGCCGAACGCTACGAGGAATGCAAATCGGGCGAAGAGCCGATCGTTCTCATCTGCCGGAGCGGCAACCGCAGCGGCAAAGCTTGCGACTTTTGCATGAGCTGGGTTATCCTGTCGTCAATGTGGAGGGCGGCATGTTGGCCTGGCAAGGTCCTGTAACGAGAGGGGCAAATTAACGTTTAACGGATATGTCTGGCTGTGATGCCGGACATATCTTTTTTTGCATCTGATAGTGCAAACCCCGGGGTCTGGACAGCTTCGGCCCGATGCGTGTAACGAAGCGGACAATTCCGCTCAATTCCGCATTTGCATGGAGACTGAGGAATGTCGCGGTTGCCTGTGAAAAAGTATTTCGAGTTCATTTTAGTTGCACGTTGTGCAATGAAATGGCCGAAAAAGAAGCTACAGCGGCGGTTGGTTGCACAAAGTGCAATTATTTCGGCCGGAACGTCCGAAAGAGGGGCACAAATTCGATTTTAGCTGCACGATGTGCAATGAAATGGCTGAAAAAGAAGCTACAGCGGCGGTTGGTTGCACAAAGTGCAATTACTTCGGCCGGAACGTCCGAAAGGTGGGCACAAATTCGATTTTAGTTGCACGTTGTGCAATGAAATGGCTGAAAAAGAAGCTACAGCGGCGGTTGGTTGCACAAAGTGCAATTATTTTGGCCGGAACATCCGAAAGGTGGGCACAAATTCGATTTTAGTTGCACGTTGTGCAATGAAATGGCTGAAAAAGAAGCTACAGCGGCGGTTAGTTGCACAAAGTGCATTTAAATCAGCCTGAACACCCGAAAGGATGGTTAAAATTCGAGCGAAGGAGGAATGGATTTCGGGAAGAGAAAACGAGCGAGGTGGCAAAACGATAGTGAGGTGGCAAAACGATAACGAGGCTACAAAACGACAACGAGGCTACAAAAGCTACAAAACGACAACGAGGCTACAAAAGCTACAAAACGATAACGAGGCTACAAAAGTTACAAAACAAGAGCGAGACTGCAGAACGTTAACGGGACCGCGGCCATAATAGAATAACTTCGGAGCTTCAGCCTCTCTTGCCTCCGGCATGCGAACGGCTTATCCGCCATATATATGAGCGTAGAACGGTTATGACGCGGTCAGGAAGGCGGGGAGAAATTGAACGACGAAGCATACCGGAAACTATCGTACGGATCGATCGGGCCGGAAAGGATGAGCGAATCGCTCGATTTGCGCATACAGGGGATGAGCTGCACCGCTTGCGCCGCCCGCATCGAGAAGGCGGTCGGCAGGCTGCCGGGCGTATACCGGGTTTCGGTCAGCTATGCCGCCCGGACGGCGTGGATCAGTTATGCTCCGGACACGGCCACAGCGGAACGGATCGTCGACCGGATACGGGAGCTCGGTTTCGAAGCCGCCCCGCCGGATCAGGACGATCCGGAGCGGGAAACGGCCGCGCTGCGGCTTCGATTCGCCGTATCGGCCGCGCTTACGCTTCCGTTGATGTGGGCGATGGCCCATCATTATTCGTTTTGCAGGACATGCCGGTGCCGGCGCTGTTCATGAATGGGTGGTTTCAGCTAGGGGCGGCTGCGATCGTACAGTTCGTTGTCGGATTGCCGTTTTATTTCGGCGCGTACAACGCCATTCGGGAGAAAGTGTTCAATATGGATGTGCTGGTGGCGGTCGGCACGTCGGCCGCTTTTCTGCACAGCCATTACACGCTGTTTCGCGGCGCCGCAAGCGGCGGAGCGGAGCAGCCGCTCTACTTCGAGACGTCGGCTGTCGTCATTACGGCCGTGCTGCTCGGCAAGCTGCTGGAGTCTTCGGCCGCGGTCCGCGCGCTGCGCGAGGCGGGGGGAAGCGGCGGAACGGCGGCATCGCAAGCGACGGTCATTCGCGCCGGACAAGAGCTCCGCCTTCCCGCCGATCAAGTGCGGCCGGGAGACGATGTGCTGGTCCGGGAAGGAGAGCCGCTTCCCGTCGACGGTATCGTGACGCAAGGCGAAGCGAGCGTCGTCGAGGCGATGCTGACCGGCGAAAGCTTGCCCGTGGACAAAGCGCCGGGCGACCCCGTATGGGCCGGTACGACGCTCGCTTCCGGTCAGCTGCGCATCCGCGCGCGGGCGGCTGGCGGAGCGACGATGGTCAGCCGGATTTATGCGCTCGTCCGCCAGGCGCAATCCTCGAAGACGACGATTCAGCGCAAGGTCGACCAATTGGCCGGCTGGTTCGTGCCGCTCATGATGATGTTGGCGACGGCGACGTTCGCCGCATGGTATGTCTGGCTCGCGCCCGGCGACGGCGAACGGGCGATGATGAGCGCGCTGGCCGTACTGCTGGCCGCTTGTCCGTGCGCGCTCGGCCTGGCGACGCCGATTTCTCTTGTGATCGCTTCCGGCAAGCTGGCCCGGCAGGGCGTCGTCGTGAAGGAAGCGGGCGCGCTGGAGCGGCTGGCGCTACTGGACGCCATCGTCGTCGACAAAACGGGAACGGTCACCGAGGGCAAGCCCCGCTTGACCGGCATGCTGGCTGTTCAAGGCTCCCGTTCCGCGCTGCTCCGCAATGCGGCGGCGGCGGAAGCGGACTCCGCGCACCCTCTTGCCAGGGCGATTCGCGAGGCGGCAGCCGCCGCCGGCCTCGTACCGCCCAAGCCCGCGGGCGCGAGCTTCCTGCCGGGGCGGGGTGTAGAGGCGGCGGTGGACGGCCGGCGGTTCGCCGTCGGCAATGCCGCCATGGCCGACGAGCAGGGATGGGCGAAAGACGAGCGCATTGCCGCCTTTGCGGCCGAGAGGGAGCGGAGCGGCGAGACGGTGCTGTATGCGGCCGAGAACGGGATAGCGGTCGGAGCGCTCGCCTTTGCCGATCCGGTCAGGCCGTCATCCCGCGGCGCGGTGCGCCGGCTGCGGCGATCGGGACTTGCGGTCGTGCTCGCCACCGGCGACCGCGAAGCTCCTGCACTGGCGGCGGCCCGGGAAGCGGGCATCGCGGATGTCCGCCATTCGATGCTGCCCGCTCAGAAGCTGCGGCTGATCGAGCAACTGCGGGCGGAAGGCCGGCGCGTCGGCATGGCCGGCGACGGCTGGAACGATGCGCCGGCGCTGGCGGCCGCCGATGTCGGATTCGCGATGGGCGACGGCACGGATGCGGCGATGGGGGCCGGACATATCGCGCTGCTGCGGTCGCAGCTTACCGGCATCGGCGACGCGCTGGCGATCAGCCGGCTGACGATGCGCAACATCCGCCAAAATCTGGCGTTCGCTTTCGCGTACAACGCGGTTATCATCCCGTTTGCCGCTTGCGGCATGCTCAAGCCTTGGATGGCCGGCACCGCCATGGCGCTGAGCTCGGTATCCGTCGTCGGCAACGCGCTCCGGCTCGGTCCCCGGCTTGCACGACTGGCCGGGAAGGAACGCCCGTGAACGCGGCGCAATGGGGGAGCGTCATGCTGACCGGCCTGTTCAGCGCGCCGCATTGCATCGGCATGTGCGGCGGCATCGTTTCGTCGGTCGCGCTCCAGTCCTCGGCGTCGGCGCGCCGCGTGCTGCTGCTGTATAACGGCGGCCGTGTTTTCTCGTATACGCTCCTCGGCGCCGCAATGGGCGCGGCGGGATCTTTTCTGGATCTGGCGGGCCGGCTTGCCGGCGTTCAGGGCGCCGCGTCGATCGTCGGCGGCTGCTTCGTTCTGCTGTGGCTGTGGCGAAAATTTCAGCTGCCGCTGCTGCGGCGGGTTTCGGGCTTTTTGTCGCGGCGGCTTCGCCCAGGCGGGAAAACACGGCGGTCGGCGGCTGAAGACGCGCATCTGCTGGCCACCGGGTTCGCCTTCGGTTTTCTGCCCTGCGGGCTGACGTATGCGATGCAGATGAACGCGGCCGCTTCGGGGGTATGGTGGCAAGGAGCGCTGGTGATGGGGCTGTTCGGCCTGTCGACGTTCCCCGCGCTTGCCGCGGCGGGGTGGCTGGCTTCATACGCCGGCAAGCGCTGGCGACGGATGATGCGGTACGGGGCGACGGCAGCCGCCGTCATCGTCGGCACACTGTCCATCATGCGCGGGCTGGCGGCGAACGGCGTCGTGCCGACCTTGACGCCGTGGCTGTGGTAGCGAAAAGCCGGGACGATTCCCGGCTCCGCCATCAGCGCAAGGAAGCGCGCCGTAAAAAAGACGCGCTTCTCGCCGACGGCCCATATCCGTGCGTGTTTGTCGAGCTGCGCGAGACAACGCGTCCAGACAACACGGCCAAGCAACGCGACCAGCAACGCAGCCAGACAGCGTTAAGCAAACCAGGCAGCGTTAAGCAACGCAGCCAGGCAGCACGACCAGGCAATGCGGCCAAGAGCAACGCGCTCGCTTCTTCGTTACCGGACGGCTGCGAACTGCCGGTTCACGTCGAACGAGCGGTCTGCCGCGTCAACCGTCAGACTCGCTTCCCAAGTCCCCGGCATCAGCGCATAGCCGGTTCCTTCATAGACGCCGGGAGCCGTTTCCTTCAACCGGAATGAAACGGTTCCGCAGCCCATATGCCGCATATCCAGTTCGGCGGAAACGTCGGCCGAGCGAATCGGCCGCCCGTCCGCATCGGCTAGCTTGACGGTAAAGCGGCTTTCTTGAAGCGCCTTTGCCGGATACGGGCCGATCGTCCATTCCGCCTGCCAGCCGTCGCCGATATGCGTCGTCGCCGCCGGGACCGGTTCGTCTCCGGCGCCGGCGTAACAGACCGCTCCGATCAGCAGCGCCGTCCCGGCGAGTATGCCCGCCGCCCACCGACAATAGCGGGATTTGCGTCTGTCCAAACCCATACGAGATTGCCCTCCTGTTCGCCGATGAACCGGACAAAATACGCCCAATCCGGCCGTTACCAGTTACGTATGCCGGCTTCGGCGCGGATATTCCCGCAGAGCGCATAGCCGGTGAAAAGAGGATAGACATTCCGCATGCGTCGTGATATAGTTACTACTGCGTTTAATGCAAAAATTGCATATATGGAGAAACAGGTGCCGGAAAGGCCGGAAAGGGCGAACGCGATTCCCCGCTCCGGACGTTTCCAGGCTTAATAGGGAAGACCGGTGCAAATCCGGCACGGACCCGCCACTGTAAGAAGCGCCGCCCCGCTAGCGGATGCGGCAATCGCATTCAATTTTCGCGCCACTGGATCGGCCGATCCGGGAAGGCTGTGAATGCGGTCAAGCTTCGAGTCAGGAGACCTGCCTGTTTTATCGACGCTGAAACCTACGTGGATTTAGGGAGGTGTTGGAAATCGGAGCGGCTTGCCGTTTGCGCGATGCGGCAGCTCGGACGCCGTGGGCGCTGAAAGCCGGACAGAAAGCATTTCTGACACATGTTGTCGGGAATGCTTTTATTTTAGCCGGAGCTATCGGCAGCAATCCCCGCAAGATGGTTTGCGGTCGTGAATCACGGTCATTATTTTCAAGCATCGGACATTAATTTGGGTATCGGAGTGAAGGAAGCATGCTGAAAACAGGTAACACATCGTTTGCCCGCTGGCTTACGCTGCTGGCCGTCGCCGCAATGCTCGTTTTGGGCGCTTGCGGCCAGACCGGCAAAACGCGCCGGAGGTTGCGGGCACGGAGCAGAACGAGACGCAAAGCGAGACGCAGAACGCCGGGGAATCGACGAACGGACAAGCCGGAGAGGGACAGGAGGCGCCGGCTGAAGAGGAAGAAAGCGCCCAGGCGACCGTTTATCCGCTCACGGTGACGGACGGTACCGGAACAGAGCTGACGTTTGAGCAAGCGCCGGAGAAAATCGTAACACTCGCACCGAGCGAAACGGAAATTTTGTACGCGATCGGCGCCGGGGACCGGGTCGTCGGGGTGGACGAGTTCAGCAATTATCCGGAAGAAGCGCTGGACAAGCCGAAGATCGGCGACATGACGACGAATATCGAAGCGGTTGCGGCGCTGAATCCGGATCTGGTCGTCGCTTCCTCGGGGATGAACGGTCAGGCGATCGAGCAGCTCCGCAAGCTTGACTTGAAGGTTTACGCGACCGATCCGAAAACGTATGATGAAGTCATCGCGAAAATCGAACAAATCGGCGAAATCGTGGACGCCCAGGAGCAGGCCGGCGAGGTTGCCGCGCACATGCGCGAAGTGAAGGAGCAAGTGGCCGAAGCGGTAAAAGATGCGCCGCGTCCGAAGGTCTATCTGGAATTTTCGCCGGGCTGGTCGGTCGGCAAGGGCGAGTTTCTGGACGAGCTGCTGACGATTGCCGGCGGCGTCAACGTGGCGGGCGATCAGCCGGGCTGGTTCGAAATTACGCCCGAAAGCGTCGTGCAGCAGAATCCGGAAATTATTATCTATCCCGATTTGAATGTTGAGCCGAACCCGATACTGGAAGGCATCGAGAGCCGCCCCGGCTGGGATGCGATCGACGCCGTCAAGCATGATCGGCTTTATGAAGTCCCGCAAGATCCGCTCGTGCGGGTCGGGCCGAGACTGGCCGACGGATTGCTGGAGCTGGCGAAGGCGATTCATCCCGACCTGTTCTCGTAAACAACATGAAACGCAAATTGCTGGTATACGGAGGAGTCGGCGTACTCCTCCTTGCCGTTTCCGTCGTCGTCAGCCTGTCCATCGGCTCGGCAGGCATTTCGCTGCGCGATGTATGGAGCATTTTGCTGTACCGGTTCACCGGTCTTGAGTTCGGGGGCGGAACGTGGTCGGAAGGCGAAATGGCGATCGTGACGGAAATCCGGCTCTCCCGGGTGCTGCTGGCGATTCTCGTCGGCGCCTGTCTGGCCCTTGCCGGGGCGGGCTTTCAAGGCGTTCTCCGCAACCCGCTGGCCGATCCGTATACGCTCGGCGTCGCGTCCGGAAGCTCGGTAGGCGCGGCGTTTCTCATTCTGCTCGGTCTGCAGACGGCATTCGGAATCTGGACGATTCCGGCTGTCGCTTTTACGACGGGAACGCTGACGCTCGCCGCCGTGTTCTGGCTCGCGCGTACGAAAGGAGCGATGGCGGTCGAAACGCTCATTTTGTCGGGCGTCGTCCTGCAGGCGTTTTTCGGGGCGTTCGTGTCGTTCATGGTATCGCTGTCGCAGGATACTGTCAATCAGATTTTGTTCTGGATTATGGGCAGTCTGGCGATGCGCAGTTGGGAGTATGTCTATCTGCTCGTGCCGTTTCTCGCCGTCTGCCTGCCGGTTCTCATTTTGTACGGCCAGCCGCTTAATCTGTTCGTTCTCGGCGAACGCCACGCGGCGCATTTGGGCGTGCGGGTCGAGCGGACGAAGCTGGTCGTATTGCTGACGTCCACGCTGCTGACGGCCGCCGCCGTGTCCGTCTCCGGCGTCGTCGGCTTCGTCGGCCTTGTCGTTCCCCACTTGCTGCGGCTTCTCGTCGGGCCGGATTACCGGGTGCTCATTCCGCTGTCCGCCATCGGCGGCGGCATCTTCGTCCTGTGGGCCGATACGCTTGCGCGCACGGCGCTCAGCCCGCGCGAAATTCAGCTCGGCGTCGTCACGGCGCTGATCGGCGCGCCGTTCTTCGCTTACCTGCTCTACCGACGCAAAATGCTGCAGGGGGGAGCTTCATGATCGAAGCGCGAAACGTCAGTTACCGGCTGCAAGGCGTCCAGGTGCTGAAGGAGCTCAGCTTCTCGCTCGCGGGCGGCGGGCTGCACGGCATCATCGGTCCGAACGGCGCCGGCAAGTCGACGCTGCTCAGGCTCATTTCCGCCGTTGAGACGCCGGATGAGGGAGAACTGCTGCTGGACGGCAGAAGATCCGACCGCTACTCGCGCAAGGAAGCGGCGCGCTGGATCGCAATGCTGCAGCAGGGCGGCCTGCCCCCGGCCGGGTTTACGGTACGGGAAATCGTCGCGATGGGACGCTATCCGTTTCAAAACTGGCTGGGAGAGGAGAAGGAGGACCCGTCCGCGCTTATCGACGAGGCGCTCGAGACGATGGGCCTTCTCGGCCTGCAAAACCGGCGGATGGATCAGCTGAGCGGAGGCGAGCGCCAGCGGGTGGCGCTGGCCAAGGCGATGGTGCAGCAGCCGCGCCTGCTGCTGCTCGACGAGCCGACCACTTATCTCGATATCGGCTACCAGGTGCAACTGCTCGACACCGTGCGCAGATGGCAGCGCAGCCGGGGGCTGACGGCGGTCGCGGCGCTGCACGATCTGAATTTGGCCGCGCTTTATTGCGACGATTTGCTCGTTTTGCACGAAGGGAAGGTTGTCGCGTTCGGAACGCCGTCCGAAGTGTTGACGGCCGATATGCTGAAGCGGGTATACGGCACGGAAGCAGCCATTATCACCCATCCCGGGACCGGGGCGCCGCAGGTGCTGCTGCAGACGATGAAAGGATGATCTTTCGTGACCTGTGAAAATGTAACGCAGATGGAACGGCAGCTGCGCGAACGCATCGCGCAGATTCGGCCTGCGGACGAGGATGCCGCGGCGGCGGCGCGCCGTCATTCCGACCGGCTGACCAAGCCTCCGGGCAGCCTCGGCAAGCTGGAGGAACTGGCGGCGCGGCTTGCAGGGATGACCGGCAAGCTGTGGCCGGACATTTCGCGCCGGGCGGTGCTCATCATGGCGGCGGATCACGGCGTCTGCGAAGAAGGGGTCAGCGCTTTTCCGCCCGAAGTGACGCCGCAGATGGTGCTGAACTTTCTCGAAGGAGGGGCGGCGGTCAACGTGCTGGCGCGGCAGGCCGGAGCCGACGTCTTCTGCGTCGATGTCGGCGTCAATGCGGATTTGTCCCATCCCCGTCTGATCGATCGCAAAGTGCGCCGCGGAACGGCCGACATGGCCGCAGGTCCCGCGATGGAGCGGGAAGAGGCGCTGCGCGCCGTTCTGGCGGGGATGGAGCTCGTCGCCGGGCTGTCGGAGGAAGGCTACGGCATTTTTGTGACCGGCGAAATGGGCATCGGCAATACGACGGCAAGCGCGGCGATCGTTTCCGTTCTGACGGGAATGCCGCCGGAGCGCGCGGCCGGCAGCGGCACCGGCATCGACGAAGAGCGGCGGAAGCATAAAGCCGCCGTCATCGGGAGGGCGATCGAACGAAACAAACCGGACGCCTCCGATCCGATCGACGTGCTGGCGAAGGTAGGCGGTCTGGAAATCGCCGCCTTGACGGGAGCGATTCTCGGCGCCGCCTCGTGCCGCCGTCCGGTTGTTGTCGACGGCTATATTTCGTCGGCAGCGGCGCTTGCGGCCGTCCGGCTGGCCCCTGCGGCGGCCGATTATATGATCGCTTCCCATCTTTCCCGGGAACAGGGCCACGGCCCGCTGCTGGAAGCGATCGGCTTGTCGCCGATGACGCATCTCGACATGCGGCTCGGCGAAGGGACGGGCGCGGTGCTCAGCCTTCACCTGGTCGACGCATCGCTGCGTCTGATGCAGGAGATGGCGACATTCGAAAGCGCGGGCGTCAGCAGGGGGTGATGCGGCATGGAGAACAAAACGGTGCTCGTAACCGGCGGTGCGCGCAGCGGGAAAAGCTCGTTCGCCGAGCGGCTGGCGGCCAGACTCGGCCGCCGCGGCATCTATGTCGCGACCTCCCAGGCATTGGACGACGAAATGGCGGAACGGATTCGGCGTCATCGCCGTCAGCGCGACGAAGACGGATTTCCGTGGGAAACCGTCGAAGTGCCGTATGCGCTTGCCGAAAGACTGGACGAAATAACCCGGTCTGCCGAACCGGACACGGTCGTGCTCGTTGACTGCCTGACGCTGTGGCTGTCGAACTGGCTGCTGCGGCTGGAGGCGGACGGCGAGGGCGCGGCGGAAGCGGAGGAGCGGCTGGCGGCGCTCGCGGAGCAGCTGGCTGCTGTCGTGCGGCAAAGCGCGGTTCCGCTTATTCTGGTGACGAACGAAGTCGGGAGCGGTATCGTTCCCGCCTATCCGCTCGGGCGGCAGTTCCGCGACGCGGCAGGCCGTGTAAATCGCCGTCTTGCCGAGGTATGCGGCCGCATCTTTCTCGTCGTGGCCGGCATCCCGATCGACTTGAAAGCGGCGGCGTTCCGGCTGGAAGAATGGGATAACCCGGATGAAAAGACATAGGATGACCCGAGCGGGACAATTCCAGGAAAATGGACGAACGGTCTGCAGATCATGAATCCGACCTGCCGTCGCGGCAGGCCGGATTTTGACGGGGGTGCTTGTTCGGCATGATCGATTTGGTGAAGAGGCACGCGCAAAGTTTCGCTGCTGCCATACAGTTTTTAACCCGGGTGCCCGTGCCGCGGCAGGTGCCGTTCGAGCGGCCGGTGCTGGCGCGAAGCGTTATCTATTTTCCGGCGGCGGGCTGGCTGATCGGGGTGCTGCTTACCGCCTGCGCCGATCTGCTCCGGATCGGTGTACCGCCGCTGCCCGGGGCCGTTATCCTCCTTGGCCTATGGGTCGCATTGAGCGGAGGGCTCCATCTGGACGGCTGGATGGATACGGCCGACGGCGTGTTCAGCGGGCGGTCGCGCGAACGGATGCTTGACATTATGAAAGACAGCCGCGTCGGCGCGATGGGCGTCATCGCGGCGGTTTTGCTGCTGCTGTTCAAGTTCGCGGTGCTGGCCGAGCTTGTCGCTTCGCCCGCGTGGAGAACGGCCGTCCCCGCCCTCATCGCCGTTCCGGCGCTGAGCCGCTTATGGATGGGGGCCGCCATCGCGGGCTGGCCGTCCGCCCGGCCGAACGAAGGGCTGGCCGCCTATTTTGCCGATGCCGGCCGCCACCATTCGGCTGGCGCGCTCATCGTCGCGGCGGCGCTGCTGCTGCCGGTATTCCGGCTGACGGGCTGGCCGCTGTCCGACGCGCTTCTGTTTTGCTCGCCGCCGCAGCGACCGGGGCGCTCGTGAGCTGGCTGCTGGCCGGCTGGCTGTGCCGGCGGCTGGGCGGGCTGACGGGGGACACATACGGCGCGATCAACGAGGCGGTAGAAGCGGCGCTGCTGTTTGCAATCGCCGTGCTATGGACGCAATGAGGAAGAAGCCGCTCCGCAGGCAGGGGCGGCTTTCATGCTGAATACGGCTCGGGCTTGCCGACCGGTCGCCGGCCTGCCAGCAAGGCACGGCGGGAAACAGCGGGAAACGGCGATTCGACGGCCGCTTCCGGATTTTCAGCCTTTCCCCCCGCCAAGCCTCTCCAGCACGTCCGCCGAAACGGCGACCGGATGCTTCGGTACGCGTGAAAGGCGGAAGCCGGGAATGAGCTCCTCGGCGCGGACCGGCTCCGGCCGATCGAGCAGGCCGCTCCAATAGGCGAGATAGCCGACGAGGTTTTCAGCGCTCGTTCCCGCGCTGCGCAGCGCGGCCAATGCGACGGCTCCGTGCCGCTTGGACAGCCGTCTGCCGTCCGGACCGTTCAGCAGCGGCACATGGGCGTAACGCGGCGGCGCAAGTCCGAGCGCTTCGAACAGGACGAGCTGCCGCGCTGTGGAATCGAGCAGATCGCTGCCGCGCAGCACGTCGGTAATGCCCATGGCGGCATCGTCTACAACGACGGCCAGCTGATAGCTGAAAATGCCGTCGGCCCGCTTGACGATAAAATCACCTCCCGGCCCGCCGGGAAACGATTGCCGTCCTGCGGCCAAATCTTCAAAAAAGATCGGCGCGTTATCCGTCATGAAACGAAGCGAGGGGGGCTTGCGGGCCGCCCTCGCTTCGCGTTCGGCGGCGGTCAGTTCGCGGCATGTTCCCGGATATGCCGGACCTTCGGACGCAAGGCCGTGAGGCGCGCTGGCGATCGCCTGCAGTTCGGCCCGGCTGCAGTAGCAAGGGTAGAGCAATCCGGCCGCATCGAGCTTGGACAGCGCTTCTTCATACAGCGCTTCGCGTTCGCTCTGCACATACGGAGCGAACGGTCCGCCGACATCCGGTCCTTCGTCCCAGTCCAGGCCGAGCCAGCGCAGGTCGTCGATAATTTGGCGCGCATATTCGGGCCGCGAGCGCGGCTTGTCGATATCTTCCATGCGCAGCAGAAATTGTCCGCCGGCCTTGCGGACCTGAAGCCACGCGAGCAGCGCCGTACGGGCGTTGCCGATATGCAGAAAGCCCGAGGGGGTTGGGGCGAATCGTCCGCGCACCGTCATCGTCACCATCTCCTCGTTTGCCGCAAAACGGACAGGATCTTCGTTCCTGCCCGTCGGGCGTTTTCGTCGTTTGGCAGGTTGTATCATAACATGGCGCTCGCTGGCCGCGCAAGTTTGCTGCGGCTCTCGTGGCGGCCCGCTCCATAATGGATAGACATGTTGGAGAGACATTGGATAGACATGTTGGAAGGACATGATTGGGAAGACGTGATGGAACTTGAAAAGACGTGTTGAATAGACATGTTGGGAATGGTCTGTTGGGAATTACATGTTCAGTGAGAACTTGTTCGTCATACATGTCCGTCAAATACATGTCGGGGCGAATGTCCGGAAGACAGTTGCAACTTCGTAACCGTTCGGGCAGTATTAAAAGATATGCGTCAAATCCGGAAAGACGGGAGAGGGGATGGGAACATGGCGGTACTGGAGGAAATGGAACGGATCAACCGGGAGCTGGACGAATGGCGGGATAAAGCGCATCGACTGGCGCGGGCCGAGCGGCGCCGCGAACAATTGCAAACGCGTTTGGCGGAAACCGAACGCCGCATTGTCAAGCTCGAAGTGGAACTTGATATGGAGAAAGAGGATGTGGAAAAGCTGCTCCGGCTTTCCTGGACCAATCTGTTCCATACGCTGCTGCGCAGCAAGGAGGAGCAATTGGAGCTTGAGCGCCAGGAGGCTCTCGCCGTCTCGCTCAAGCTGCAGGAAGCGCGGCGCGAGGCGGAGGAATTTAAGCGTGAACTGGCGGAAGTCGGTTCCGAGCTGCGGGCCGTCGCAGGGGCGGACAATACGTACCGGGAGCTGATGGCGCGCAAGGAGCGGCTGCTGCGGGAAAGCGGGACGCCGGCTGCCGAACAGCTGCTGGAGCTTGACCGCAGGATGGAGCAGTCCGGCGGCCGGCTGAAGGAGCTTAAGGAAGCGCTGGATGCTGCGCGGCGGCTCGGTCATGCGCTTCGCGACGCGGCCGAAAGCTTGGGCAAGGCGAAAAACTGGGGGACCTACGACATGCTTGGGGGAGGGATGATCGCCACCTCCATCAAGCGTTCGCATATGGACGAGGCAAACACTCACATTCACAACGCGCAGCATCTGCTTCACCGGCTGCGCAAAGAGCTGGAGGACGTCCATATTTCGGAAGATCTGCAGCTCGATACGGGAGGCTTTTCCCATTTTGCCGATTATTTTTCGACGGTCTGATCGCGGATTGGATCGTGCAGGGCCGCATCACCGGTTCGCTCGAGCAGGTGGAGCGCCAGGCTTCGCAGCTGCGGACGCTGGAACGGCGGCTTTCCGAAGAGGTGCAACGTCTGGAACAGGAGACGGCTGCCGTCAGGCGGGAGCGCGAAAAGCTGCTGGAGTCGCACTGACGGCATGACCGCAGCCCGGCCGCGCATGCGGTTGATCGCCACTGTGCGGTGAAAAGACAAATGCCGGGGCCGAACGCTCGTCCCGCTCGACACATCGAAGCCGGGCCGAACGCTCGTCCCGCTCGACACATCGGGGCGGGACGGACGATCGCGGCCGGGCTGGGGCAAAGATGAAGAGGACACGAAGGAGAGCTAAGGCAAGCATGAAACGATTACCGATCGACGATGTATGGCCGGATTTGCGGGATGCGCTGCGGGCGGGGCCGAACGCGGTACTCGTGGCGCCGCCGGGATCGGGCAAGACTACGCGGGTGCCGCTTATGATGCTGGACGAGCCGTGGCTTGGCGGCCGCCGCGTTTTGCTGCTGGAGCCGAGAAGGCTCGCCGCCAGGTCGGCCGCCGCTTTTATGGCCCGGTCTCTTGGCGAGCAAACGGGCGAAACGGTCGGTTACCGGGTGAGGCTCGATACGCGGGTCGGACCCGGTACGCGCATCGAGGTCGTCACCGAGGGCGTGCTGACGCGCATGCTTCAGGAGGACCCCGCGCTTGAAGGAGTCGGAGCGGTGCTGTTCGACGAGTTTCACGAGCGGAGCCTGCATGCGGATCTCGGTCTGGCGCTCTGCCTGGAGGCGCAATCGCTACTCCGGAGCGATCTGCGTCTTGTCGTCATGTCGGCGACGCTCGAAGCGGAACCGGTCGCCAGACTGCTTGGCGATGCGCCGGTTATTGCAAGCGACGGCCGCGCCTTTCCGGTCGAGACGATCTATCTGGGGCGATCGGCCGAACGGACAGCGGAATTCGGGCCGCACTTCCGGGCCGGCCGTGCCGGTGCGCTGGAACGCGACGTCGCTGCCGCCGTGATGAGGGCGCTCACGGAACGCGAAGGCGATATTCTCGTCTTTCTGCCGGGCGCCGGCGAAATTCGGCGGACGGAGGCGCTGCTCTCGGCGGAGCGGCTGCCCTCTTCCGTCGAGGTGATGCCCCTGTACGGCAGCTTGCCTGCCGAACGGCAGGATGCGGCAATCGCGCCGGCGGCGGCCGGCCGGCGCAAAATTGTGCTGTCGACCTCGATAGCCGAGTCGAGTCTGACCGTGGAAGGGGTACGCGTCGTGATCGATGCGGGACTGATGCGGGTGCCGCGATTTTCGCCGCGCACGGGCATGTCGCGGCTGGAGACCGTTCCGGTGTCGCAGGCGTCCGCCGACCAGCGCAAAGGCCGGGCAGGCCGCGTAGCCCCAGGAACGGTGTACCGGCTATGGTCGGAACGCGACCATGCGCTGCTGCCGGAGGCGCGTACGCCCGAGCTGCTTGAAGCGGATCTGGCCCAGCTGGCGCTGGAGCTTGCCGTATGGGGCGTATCGGACCCGGAGCGGCTTCAATGGCTCGATCCGCCGCCGCGCGGCGCTTTCGCGCAGGCGCGGGAGCTGCTCCGCCGGTTGGGTGCGCTTGATGCCGACGGCCGGGCAACCGCGCACGGCCGCCGGATGGCCGAGCTCGGCACCCATCCCCGTCTTGCGCACTGCATACTGCGCGCCCATTCGCTCGGATGGGCGGACGCCGCCTGCGAGCTCGCGGCGCTGCTCGGCGACCGCGATCTGCTGCGCGGCGAACGAAACGCCGACATGCGCCTGCGCGTCGACGCGCTCCGCCGCGCGGCGCGCACCGGCAGTCCGCCGCAGGGAGCCGATCCCGCCGCCGTCAGACGGCTGTTGGCCGAAGCGCGCGAGCTGCGCCGGGCAGCGGATCGCATCGTTCGGGCGGAAGGCGCGGCAAGCGGCGGGTCCGCCGCTGCTGCCGGCCCCGGAGCGCCGGCCGCCGGCGCGGCCGCGCATGGCGCCGATGCCGTGCCGGTCGGATTGCTGCTGGCTTTCGCATTTCCCGACCGGATCGCGCAGCGGCGGCCTGACGGCCGGTATTTGCTCGCGAACGGGCGAGGAGCCGTGCTGCCGGGCGCTCAGCCGTTATCGCGGGCCGAATATATCGTCGCCGCCGAGTTGGACGATAGCGGCACGGAAAGCCGCATACTGCTGGCGGCGGAGGTATCGGCTGCGGATCTGGAACGGTATTGCGCCGAATCGATCGCGGCGGAGGAAAGCGTGGAATGGGACAGCGAAGCCCGAGCGGTAAGGCCGCTCAGGCGTATCCGGCTGGGAGCGATTGTCCTGAAGGAAGGGCGTCTTGCGCATCCCGATCCCGAATCGGTTCGGAAGGCGCTTATTCGCGGATTGCAGGAAGCGGGACTCGAAGCGCTGCCGTGGACGAAGACGGCGCGGCAGCTGCTGGCCCGCATGCGGATGATGAGCCGCTTCGGCGGCGATTGGCCGGACGTATCCGAGGAGGCGCTTCTGTCGCGGCTAGACGAGTGGCTCGGTCCGTATATCGAAGGGGCGACCAAGCTGCAGGATGTGCTGAAGGTTGCGCTCGCCGACGCTTTAGAAGGGATGCTGACCTGGCGACAGCGGCAAGAGCTGGACCGCGAAGCGCCTACGCATATCACCGTGCCGAGCGGCTCGCGCATTCCGATCGATTACAGCGATCCCGAATCGCCGGTATTGGCGGTCCGATTGCAAGAGCTGTTCGGCCTGAAGGAAACGCCGAAGCTGGCCAACGGACGCCTGCCGCTGACGCTGCACCTGTTGTCGCCCGCGCATCGTCCGGTGCAAGTGACGCGGGATTTGTCCAGCTTCTGGAGCGAAGCGTATTTCGAGGTAAGGAAAGAATTAAGAAGCCGCTATCCGAAGCATGTATGGCCCGACGATCCGTTGTCGGCGGCGCCGACGAACCGGGCCAAGCCGCGCGGGAACCATTGACCGGGGGCCATGTTGTACGCGCGGGCGGACAACCGGCTCCGACCGCACCGAACGTCCGGGCCGACACCCGTACAGGGTTGCCGCATCCGCGCCGACCTACGACCGCCGCCATTGCCGCAAGCGTTCAATTGCCGGTCAGCAGCAGATTGACGGCCAGTCCGGCGTAGATGACCGCTTCGGCAACCGCAAAACGGGCCGTCCATTTGGGGGAACGGTTCATGAGGCTGCGCCCGATCCGGCCCGCAAGCAGCGCGACGACGGTAAACACGGCCAAAGCCTGCGCCATAAACAGCGCCCCCAGCTGAATCATCTGCAGCGGCACGGAGCCGGCCGCAGGCGTGACGAACTGGGGGAGCAGCGCCAGGAAGAACAGCGACACTTTCGGATTGAGCGTGCTCATGAGGATGCCGCGCCGGTACAGCGCCGGCAACCTTTCGCCGGCCGCTTCCGCCGCGCCCGCAGCCGGTTGCGGCGTTGCCGGCGAAGCGGCCGTTTCGCCGCCGTCGTTCCGCCGGATGCCGGAGACGGCTTTCCACGCCAGGTACAAGAGGTAAAGCGCGCCAAGCGCCTTGACGAGGCGGAAGGCGACCGGCGACGACAGGACGACGGCGGATATGCCGCCCGCCGCCAGCGACGTATGCACGATGAGCCCGGTGCACAGTCCGAGCGCGACCGCGATGCCGCTGCGCGCGGATCGCGAGACGCTCTGCGCGGCGACGAACAGAATGTCCGGGCCGGGCATAAGCGTCAGCGCGACGGCAACGGCGAGAAAGGCGATGATTTGTTCCAATGGCAGCATGCGGCGAATACCTCCGTGTTGCAAAGTGCCATATTTCTGTCAAACGCTATAAACGCTATTTTGTAAACGCGTCGGTTCGCCGGTTCGACTACGAAGCGGCGGATTGCGCAGCATAGGAAGGAAGTGCGAACCTTGAACCGATGGACGGCATTTATTAGCGCGTATCTGATCATCGTCAATTTGATCGGATTTGTCATGATGGGCGTCGACAAGCGGCGTGCCGGCGCGAAGCGGCGGCGAATCCGCGAAAAACGCTGTTTGCGGCGTGCGCCGCAGGAGGCGCTGCGGGCGTCTGGGCCGGCATGCGGCAGTGGCGCCACAAGACGAAGCACCGGCGCTTCGTCATCGGCGTGCCGGCGCTCCTGCTGCTGAATATCGCCGTGTTCGGCTGGCTGTTGTACGCGTCCGCCGCGATTTGAACACCAATGATACCATTGTGGACGAAGTCGGAGATTTTGTCGAGCATCATTTCCACATATTGAAACGGGAAACTATTTATGCTATATTGGTCATTCGCTTTATAATTCGCTCGATCAAATCTTAGGAGGTAACTGACGTGCCCGTTCAAAGTGCCTATCAAGAAGAAGAGAAGCGATTGACCGGCGTATTGGCGGAAATCCGGCGGCAGCTTGAAGCGATCGGCCCCCGTTACACCGGAGACGATTTTACCGAACAGATGCTGGATGTGCAGCGCGGGAAGCGGATCGAAAGACTGGAAACCGCGTATCGTGAACCTTATTTCGGACGGCTGGATTTTCAGGAGGCGTCGTCGGACCGGCCGGTACCGCTTTATATCGGCAAATCGGGCGTTTCCGGTCCGGGACGGGACGAGCTGCTCGTGATCGACTGGCGCGCCCCCGTGGCAAGCATGTTTTATTCGTTCGCAGGCGGCGACGGGCCCGCTTCGTACGAATCGCCGGAAGGCGAAGTGACCGGTACGGTCCATCTGAAACGGAATCTCGTCATCCGCGACGGCGAGCTGATCCGGATGGCGGACAGCTACACGCGGGGACAGGATGAAGCCCTCGTCACGGACGAGTTTCTCCTTTACCGTCTCGGGGAGAACAAGGACAACAAGCTGCGCGACATCGTCTCGACCATTCAGGCGGAGCAGGACCGGATTATCCGTGCGGACAAAAACAAGGTTCTATTCATACAAGGCGTCGCCGGCAGCGGCAAAACGACCGTAGCGCTGCATCGGCTCGCCTTTTTGCTGTACCGGTACGCGGATCGGGTCCGCGCGAGCCGCATGATCATTTCGCGCCGAACCGGATGTTCCTCGATTATATATCCGGGGTGCTGCCGGAGCTCGGGGTAGGGGATATCCGGCAGACGACGTTCGAGGATTGGACGATCGAACTGCTGCGCAACGAGGTACGGGCCGCCGACCCGGCCGATACGCTTCACGATTGGTTCGAGCGGCCGCGTTTGGCGGCGGATTTGGATAGCGCTTCGGGCCGGTGGAAAGGGAGCAGGGCGTTCGTCGCGCTCGTCGAAGAGCGCTTGCGGGAAATCGAGGCGTCGTTCGTGCCGCAGGAGCCTTTCGAACCGGTCGAAGGGATGAGGCTGCAGCCGGAAACGATGCGGCAATGGGCGGAGACCGACTACGGGAACGAGCCGATTATGCGCAAGCGCGAGCGGCTCGTCAACCGGCTAAGGCGATGGCTGGAAACCGAGCTGAAGGACCGGAAATGGACGGACCGCAGCATCCGTTCCAAAGCGCTGTCGCGGCTGAACGCATTTGTGAAGAAAATGCCCTCCTACTCCGCGCCGCAAGCTTACCGGACGATGTTCGAAGGAAAGCGCGCCGCGGCCGTTCCCGACAAACGGATCGTCACCGAGACCGTCGCCCGCCTGAAGAAGGGCATTGCCGCCGAGGAGGATTTGGCTCCGCTCGCCTATATCCATATCCGGCTGTACGGACTTGATCAGCCGCCGTTCGACCATATCGTCATTGACGAAGCCCAGGATTATTCGCCCTTTCGGATCGAAGCGCTGAAGCTGTGCCAGCGGCGGCCGTCGATGACGGTGCTCGGCGATTTGCAGCAAGGCATTCACGGCTATGCCGGCGTTCGCAGTTGGCGCGAGCAGATGGAGCTGTTCGATGACGAGGACGTGCAGTACTACGAGCTTGACCGAAGCTACCGTTCGACGATGGAAATTATCGAGTTCGCCAATCGGGTGCTGGCCGGCATGGATGGCGGCGTGCGCCCTGCCGTTCCGGTGTTTCGCAGCGGCGAACCGGTGGAAATCGAACGGACGGAGCCGGGAAATTGGCTGGCCGCCGTCGAGGAGTCGGTGCGAAGCTGGCAAGTGGAAGGCCGGTACAAGACGATCGCCGTCATTGGCCGTACGGCTCGGGAATGCGCGCTGCTTCATGAGCGGCTGGCCGCCGGAGGGCTGTACGCGGCTCTCGTGGAGAGCAGCCAACCGTCCTACGGCGGCGGCTTGACGGTCGTTCCCGTCTATTTGTCGAAAGGACTGGAATTCGATGCGGTCGTCATGGCGGACGCGGGCGAAGCGGCTTACGGCGATGCGGACGCCAAGCTGCTTTATGTCGGCTGCACCCGCGCGCTGCACCGGCTGAAGCTGCTTTACCGCGGCCGTTTGACCCGTCTCGTAAGCGGGGGGTGAGCGGCGCGCCGATGCGATCGCCGCGGACGCTTTGCTTTGCTGCGTTCCCTCTGGCATGCTTCTCTATGCGAAGGTCCGTTCCCGGGCAGCGTCACGGTCCGGACCGGGCGGCCGCAAATGCGACCTGCAAACGGGACGGCCGTATAAATGAATGTAATTTGCAGAAGGAGATGGATGCTTATGTCCGATAGCGGCGACGCGAACCAAGCGGCGTACCCGGTGCCCGACAGCAGGGAGGAGCTGCTTCAGGCGTTGAAGGAAGCCGAAGCGTGGGAGCGGGAACAGAAGGATTTATGGTTCTGGGAGAAGCTCGGGCGGCTGCCTTTCGCGCTGCTGGACCGGCTGGCGCCCAAAGCGATACACCGCAAGATCGGCCAGGCGCTCGACGAGATCGGCGGCTTTATCCAGCATGGCGGCCGTTATCTCGTCAGTGAAAGAAGTATTCTCGACAAAGTGAAGGCGAACTGGGACGGCGGTCCGTACGAGCATTCCAAGACAACGGAGCTGCAAATGCGGGATATGCAGCGCGTTCCGCTCCGTGTGATGGACAAAACCGCCGATCGTCTGGCGTCAAGCCGCAGCGCGATCGCTACCGCTCAAGGGGCGACGACCGGCTTCGGCGGTCTGTTCACCCTTGTGGCGGATATCCCGGCCATTCTCGGGCTTTCGCTTAAAATCATACAGGAGATGGCGATTTGCTACGGCTTCGATCCGAAGTCGGAGGAAGAGCGCGCATTCGCCGTCAAAGTGCTGCAGTTCGCCTCGTCGGATATCGTCGGCAAGCAGGCCGTGCTGGGCGAACTGACCGTACTGGAAAACGGGCAAGCGCACGCGCTTTCCCAGCTGCAGGGCTGGAGAGAAGCGATGACGGTTTATTGGGACAATTTCGGATGGAAAAAGCTGTTTCAGGCGATTCCGGTGGCGGGCATGCTGTTCGGAGCGCTTATCAACCGGGGGATGCTGCAGGATGTCGCGGATACGGCCAAAATGCTGTACCGGAAGCGAAGAGTGCTCGAAAGGCTGAATGCGGCGACAGAACATCAGGAAGGGAACGTGCAACACGGCAATGGAGACGCTGCAACCACATAAAGCTGCCGAGGCGGAGCGATTCATTTACGCCTGCTACGAAGAAATGGGACGAAGCCGCGAGGAAGCGGACGCGCGGATGGCGGAGATCCGCCGGGAGTTGGAGAAGACCGGAACCTATGTGCATACGAAAGAGGAGCTGGAGCATGGCGCCCGCATGGCCTGGCGCAACAGCAACCGGTGCATCGGCCGACTGTTGTGGCAGACGCTGGACGTGTTTGACGCCCGTTCGATTACGGACGAGCAGGAGGCGGCGGAGACGTTGTTCCGGCATATCCGGTATGCGACGAACGGCGGCAAAGTCCGCTCCGCCATTACGATTTTTGCGCCGGATACGGCCGAGCGAAGCATGAGGATCTGGAACCACCAGCTGACAAGGTACGCCGGGTACGCGACGGATCGGGGAATCGTCGGCGACCCGGCTTCGCTGGCGTTGACCCGCATCTGCGAGCGGCTCGGATGGCGCGGCGCCGGCACGCCTTTCGATTTGCTGCCTGTCGTCTTGCAAATGTCCGGCCGTCCGCCCGTATGGTTCGAGTTGCCGGAAGGGCTTGTCCTGGAAGTGCCGATCGAGCATCCCGATATTCCGGGTATCGCGGAGATGAACGTCAAATGGTATGCCGTTCCGTTTATTTCCGATATGGCGCTCGAAATCGGAGGCGTTACGTATCGGGCGGCGCCGTTTAATGGCTGGTATATGGGAACGGAGATCGGCGCGCGCAATTTGGCCGATGCCAACCGTTACAATTTGCTGCCTGCCGTCGCGCGGCTTATGGGGCTGAACACCTCGGCGAACGCATCGCTCTGGAAAGACCGGGCGCTCGTGGAGTTGAATGTGGCGGTGCTGCATTCGTACAGAAAAGCGGGCGTAACGATCGTGGACCATCATACGGCCGCCGAGCAGTTCATGACATTTGTCAAACATGAGAAAGAAAGCGGCCGAGAGGCGACGGGAAGATGGTCGTGGCTTATTCCGCCTTTGTCGCCTTCCGTCACCCCGATATGGCACGAGCGAATCGAGGACCGGATGAATACGCCGAATTTCTTGTACCAACCGAAGCCGTACTGACGGAAGCTGTCGCCGACGGCTGGGCAGGGAAGCCGACGGCCGGACAGGAAAGCCGACCGGAAAATACCGGAACCGTTGCACAAGCCGTCAGCCGACAGACGCCGGACGGGAGAGAACAGCCCCGGCGCCTCAGCCCGCCGGACGGCATGAGGACAGCCTGGGTGCCTGAGCCCGCCGGACGTCCGTTGAGGCTTAGCTTCTAACGGCTCATGTCCGCAAGATGCAAATTATGATATGCTACTTTTTGATGGGTTCATGATACAGGGGCGAAGGAGTTACAGGGAAGCGAATGGAAGTTTTGGTGCAGTTCTTGTCATTTTTCGTCATCCGTACGGAGGGGACGGAAGGAAGCGGCTCGAAGCAGTACAAGCATTATCGGACGATGAACGGGCATGAATATATGGAAAGCGAGCTGCGTCCGTTTCTGGACGGGGAATTCGTCCGCATCGTGAAGCGGAAGGCGGAGCGTCACCCCGTAACGGGCGACGCGCCGACGAAGATCGGCCGATTCGTCGTCGAGCCCGGCCACGAGCCGGACAGCAACCCGAATTTCAATTTGCTGAACCGGCTGCGCCGCGCCGAGGACGCTGGGCAATTCCACGGCTGCGCGGACGATCTCGTCCGGCTCTATCTCGATACGAGCGCGGCGCGCGGCGGCGCGCTGATCGTCGCGCAAGCGCGGCTTCCGCGCTGTTCCGGCGATCCGTTCGTGTTTGTCATGAAATGCGATTTCGAACCGAAGATCGCCCGCATCGCCGACGAACGGAGCCTGATCGCCAAGGTGGATATGGCGATCAGCGCGCGCGGCATGAAGTCGATTCAATATCCGCATATGCCCGAGGAGGGCATCGTCGAGGAATGGGAGCTGAAGCTTCATCAGGCGTCGCATGCGCGGTATTTTGAAGATTTCCTGAAATGGGTCGAGTACGGCAAGCCGATGCCCGAGGTGATGGAGGAGCAGGTGCTCGGGATGGTGCAGCAGTATATGGAGGAAAAATGGGGCGACCAGCCGGCCGAAGCCCGTGAACAGGAAGAGGAGGAGATCGAACTGTGGGCGGCCGCCGACAAGCGGGGACTGCTCGAGCGATGGCCGGAAGAGCGGGTCGCCGCAGCGGCGGCGAAGCTCGTCGAGCAAAAGCCGGATTTGCCGATCGCTTTCAAGCTCGGCGGCGTAACGGTAAAAGTGCTGTTGTCCGAATTCGGCAACGCCATCCATCTGGCCCGCCATAACGGCAAATATATTGTCGTCATCGAAGGAGACGCCTTTCAGTTCGAACGCGGCATGTCGCCGGTCGAGCTGCTGCACCGCCGGAGCTTGCGGAAATTATGGAACGGATCGGCGGCACCTCCGGATCGGCCGGGGCGGATGCGGTTGCCGAAGCGGCCGTCTCCGTCGGCGAAGACGGCGATGCGAGGCGGGTCTTATCGGAAGCGGCCGCTGCGGGCGAGGACGATGCGCCTCCATGGTGAACGCAAGGCACTCGACGACAACTCGCCGACCAAGAACGGCATCAAAAATGCGAAAGTCGTCGCCAAACTCGCCATCGACGGTCGCATACAGTGCCGCAGCTGCCGGAAGGCGTTTACGCTGACCGGCGTGCGTTTACGCTGACCGGCGTGCGTTTATGCTGACCTGCGTGTGCTGATGAACCAGAGGGACCGTTTGTGCGGGGATTTGAACCGTGCGAAGGGTCCTCGCTCGCTCATCTTTGAATGTACTGCGAAAAAGTTTTTCTTTACATCCATCACGAACCGCTGCGAATCCGTTTCAAGCGGTTTTTGTTTTTAAAGATTAAAGAAAGATAAAACTCATTTGCCTCTGTTAACCGTCCGCGCCTTCCGTCAAATCGTCGCCCGTCCGTCGTCCGTCGGCCCGTCGTCCGTCGCCCGTCGTCCGTCGCCCGTCCGTCGGTGTCCCGCCTTCAGCCCCCCTCTCCCGGCAGATTGCTTTGGCGAAAAAGCTGCAAAAGTACAGGAATTTTGGCCCGAATAGATGACTATGGCGCAAAATCCTGCAAAAATACAGTAATTTTTGGCGATTTTCGCTTGTCTGGCTTGAACGGATCAAAAAACTGTATAATCGCAGGAATTTTCGCGTTTTGGTTATTTTACGCCCGAAAAAACTGCACTTTTGCAGCATTGTTCTTG
>NZ_BOVJ01000032.1 GCF_018403665.1 Paenibacillus cisolokensis | reverse complement strand
CAACAGATCAAATACACTGTGGTTAAGTAGTCGGGGAAAAGAAAAATGAGGTGAAAAAATGAGAATGAAACGTTTTTTAATTACGGCTGTTTTGTTGATAACCGTGTTGCCCATGACCGCATTTGCCTTGGCAAATGATGCGCTGCCAGTAACGATTCAAACGAGTGATGTTGTTTCGAAGTCAGAGGATATTTCGGGTCAGTCTTCTGGAGCTGTTACAGTAAATCAACAAGCAATTTCTCAAGTGAATGACACAAACCCAACTTCAAGTGATGTCACTGTGGACGGGCAGCCGGTACACAAAATTCAACTATCAGAGGAAAACATCATTGAATTGAATCTTGGGGATTCTGACGATGTTGGTGTACAGGCTACTTATCCGGTTAACTTCAACTTGCCGGGATCATCACTTGCCACAATAAGTGATGGGTCTGGAAACCCGTGGTATTTGACTCGGAACGAAGAGGTAACCATATCATTGACATGGCTGCCTCGGGACGCTACACTTCGAGTTGGTTTAATCGACTCGGACAATACATTTTTTATGTGAACTTTACAGGCGGTGCCGATAGTCGAACCTTTGTAGTGAATGTCGCTGACAACTATCGAGTGGGGATTTACAATACGGATACCCATCAAGTGACAGTCACCGGAAATATCACGATCTAAACAAAAACCATTCCCCGACTACATTGTTTTATGAGAGGTGAGCAAAAGATGCGGATGCTGGTAATTGAAGATGAGCAAGATTTGGCCAATGCGATTAAAAAAGGATTGGAAATGGAAGGATTTGCGGTAGACATTGCATTTGATGGAGAAGAAGGCTGTCACCTGGCGGAAATCCATGCCTACGATATCATCATCTTGGATTTAAACTTGCCAGATAGGAATGGGTTAGACGTGCTGCAACACATACGACATCTGTCCAAACAAATCAGAGTGCTGATTCTAACAGCGCTTTCTGATACATCTTCTCGTGTGAAAGGATTGAATTTGGGAGCGGACGATTATCTTGGTAAACCATTTGATTTTGAAGAACTGAAAGCAAGAATACGCGCCTTATTGAGACGTGATCTTTTACGAGAAAGCCCGCTGCTCACCTATGGCCCTATCGAGTTGAATCCGATCACGATGACAGCAACTTGTGCTGGGCAACAGCTGACCCTTACTCGTAAGGAGTTTGCCTTATTACAGTATTTTTATCTCATCCTGATCGAGTTGTCTCGTCCGAAGAATTGGTTGAACATGTGTGGGATCAGCATGCGGACCCTTTTCCAATTCCGTCAGGGTACATATTACGACTTTGCGTAGTAAGATAAGATCCGTTATCCATGCAAACTTTTTGAATACGGTGCCAGGGTACGGCTATCGACTGAACAAACAAATTGAGAGGTTATCAAAATGATGAAAAGCAAGCGGCTCACATTGGCGGGAAGAATCGTGTTGTGGAACCTGGGTTTAATCATATTGACAGGCGTGTTTCTGTTGGTTTCGCTCAATGTTTTTGTTCAAATTATGCTTCCTGCTGTTCATGTGAAGCCCAATGATATGCTACTTCAACAAGATCATGAAGTGATCGTACCCACCATTGAAGTGAATCAGGTAAACGAAGAGGGGATGCTCAGATCGGATGTAAGCTTTTCATCTGAATTGATTGCATTTAAAGGACAAGTTCTCCTTTTTTCGCTGATCTGCCTGCTCATCATGATTATATTAGGTGGGGTCGGGGCGTTTTATCTCTCCAAAAGAAGTCTGTGGCCGGTGCGTTTATTGAGTGAACGACTTATGAAAATCAATGCTAATGATTTGTCCGTGCAGCTTCCTGTTAAGGAACTGCCCAATGATGAATTGAAAGAATTAACGGAATCGTTCAATACCATGCTGAAAAATTAGAACATGCCTTCCAGCAGCAAGAACGTTTTATGGCCAATGCCGCTCATGAATTTAGAACTCCCTTGACGATTTTGAAGACGAATCTGGAAGTCTTGAGGAGTGATCCATCCGCAACTTTGGCAGATTATCGGCAGCTCTCGGACATTTTGAAAAGACGTTAAAACGAATGAATCATATGGTCAATGAACTGCTCGTTCTGGCTAAAAATAATGACCCGGATAAGGATGTGATTGAAGTGGGTTCAATGATCCGTAAAGTCGTGAGTGAATTAAACGATTTAGCTTCAACACAGACAATTTCTATTGAAATCCACATCCATCCTGATGTTGAGATATATGGGAACGATATTTTAATCCAGAGAGCCATCAGCAATCTGGTCGAGAACGCTATTATGTACAACAAGCCACAAGGAAAAGTGATCATCACGTGTGCAAGTCAAGAAGGAGAGTGTTTCATTTCTATCATGGACACCGGAGATGGCATAGATGAAAAACACATTCCGTTTATCTTTGAACCGTTTTACAGAACTTCGGAAGGTAGAACGAAGAACAAGGCAGGCACAGGGCTAGGTCTATCCATAGCGTTATCCATTATTAAAAAGCATGAGGGAACGATTGAATACAGTCGTGAGCAAACGATGAAAGGCTTTATCGTCCGCCTTCCTGTCATCGACTAGCGGAAAGATGTACTCCATTCTATTTCAAGTTAATAGTACCCCCAGCATTGTCGATCGAAGTGATTTGACATGCTCCGATAAGGCCCTACCTAAATAAAAGTTTTTTGGTAAAATAATAGAAAAAATGTTCATATCTCATGACGGTTGCCAAATAAGGGAGGGGGGCAAGCCATGATCATAGCCACGAAACTGCATATTCCTCGATCGCGAAGCTCGCTTGTTGTGCGTTCCCGTCTCACCCGGCGTTTGCATGAAGGGTTAGATCGCACGCTTACTTTGATCTCAGCTCCAGCCGGGTATGGCAAAACGACATTGCTCGGCGAATGGGTGATGACGCTGGAAAATCCCGTCGCCTGGGTCTCGCTTGATCAAGGGGATAATGATCGCACGCGCTTCTGGGCACATACCATTGCAGCGTTAAAACAAGCTTATCCGTCTTTTGACCAACAGGACGTCCTTCGTCATGCCGCAGAAGATCCATCGGGTGTGTCACTGATTGCTGCGCTCATCAACGGGCTACATCGCATTTCACACACGATGGTGCTCGTATGGGATGACTTTCATCATATCGAAGAAACGTCCATCTTGCAGGGCGTCACTTATCTGCTGGAACGTTTACCACTACATGTCCATCTCTATCTTGCAAGCCGAAATTCTCCAGCGCTTCCTCTTTCCAGACTACGAGCAGAAAATAGGCTGATTACGTTGGAGGCGAGCGATCTCCGGTTTGTGCCGGACGAAACGACTGAATTTTTTGCGATGTGCGGTGGTATACAATTATCCAATGAAGATGTGGCGACCGTACAAAAAAAGACAGAGGGTTGGGCAGTGGCGATGCGACTGGCGGTCTTGTCAATGCACGAACATACCGATCCCGTATCTCTAATCCGGAAGATGGCGGGGACGGAACGTGATATATCGGATTACTTCTTTGATGAGGTGTTAGCCCGACAATCCGCAACGATGCAGCAATTTTTACTCTATACTTCCATTTTGGACCGGATGAAGGGCGAACTTTGTCAAGCGGTAACCGGTATAGCCGAAAGTCATGCGTATCTGCAACAATTAGACAAGGAAAGCTTGTTTCTTGTAGCTTTGGACGAGTGGCGGGAGTGGTACAGGTATCATCATTTATTCCGGCAATTTTTGACGGCGCAGTTGAAAATGCGCGAGCCGCGGCAATGGCAAACACTTCACATGACAGCGGGAAAATGGTTGGAAGAGAACGGTTATCCGCATGAAGCGGTAGATCATTACCTTGCGGCTGCCGATTATGAACATGCGCTATCATTGATAGAGGAGATGACACCGGAGCTGATGACCAATGAATGGACGACGCTTTGCAAGTGGTTAAACGCAATTCCCGACACGCTGTTATTTGCCAGACCGATGATGCTGTTGACAAAACTCGCTTCCCAGTACTTGTCCGGGCATGTCGAAGCGGCCACTGACGGGTATTGGCAAGCGGTTCGCAGGCTAGAAGAGGACACAGATCCCCTTCCTCCTGAAGAAGCCGAAACATTGCAAGCCGGACTCGCTTTTCTGGCTGCATTTCGCACATTTTTGGATTGTGATTTTGAATATGCCGTTCAATTTTCACATGAATATGTCGAGAAGCATCCGGAAGGCGATTTCTTCATTGAGTTTGGGAGCGACGAGAATGGCTATCATCCGGTGTGGGATATCTACGTGTCGGATGACAGCCTTCGATTGGCGGAGCAGGTGTTAACGTCCTTGCTGTCGATTTGGTCTGAAACCCGAAATGTCTATTTTGTTGCTCATCTTTATATCGACTTAGGCAAAATGCAGTACGAACGAAATCGCTTGGTCGAAGCGGAAAAGCTGATGCGCCAAGCCTATGATATTGGAAGATTGCATGATAATCGAAGCCTGGCGACCATCGCAGCGCTCTGGCTTGCCCGCATTGCCGCCGTACAAGGAGACGAGGCGACGTCAAAGCACATATTACGCGAGCTAACCCAACTCACGTCCAAGACGGCGAATTCGCGTTTGTCCGGGAAAATCGCCTCGTTTCGCGCCATGCTGGGCAGGATGCATAGAGAAGAGAAACCGGTGAGACAATGGCTGAGAAAGAGCCGCTTGCGATTCCGTGATGAAATTCCGGTATCCATGATCAAGGAATACGATTTACTGGCCTCTATATTGGCGGAGCAAGGAAAAATGGAAGAAGCCGCAGCATTGACGGAGCGTCTACTCCAGCTGTCAATAGAAGAAGGACGGCAAAGCGACCGAATTCGTCTGCTCGTTCACAAGAGTATGATCCTATCCTTACAAGGAAAGATTTCGGACTCCATGGACGTACTGGAAGAAGCGCTGGCATTGGCGCGGCCGGAAGGGTATATCCGGACCTTTGTCGACGAAGGAGCATCACTTGGGCAATTGATGGATCAATATATCCGATTGCGCCAAAATCAGCTTCGCCGCCCCAGCCATAAGGTGCCTTTATCCTATGTGAAACGGCTGCGGAGACTGATTCCGCTAGCCGAAAGGGAAGCCGGTACTCCCCATGATAGAACGTTGGCTGCTCTTACAGCCAGAGAACAAAGCGTGCTTCGGTTGATGGAAACGGGAATGTCTAATAAAGAAATCGCGCTTAAATTGAATGTTTCCCTGGCAACCGTAAAACACATATTAACAATATCTACTGCAAATTGCAATCCAAAATCGCTTACAAGCGTTGGAACGTGCCAGAACACTACAATTGTTCTGACCCGTTCTTTTTATTTTGTACAAATTATCTCAACCACCCTGCTCAACCTTTTTGATCTTTTGTGCCGGGCAGGGTTGATCACAATGGGATTGGAAGAATATACAATAGATGGGGTGAAGCTATGCAGAGATTAACTTGAAGGAGGATTTGTAAGAGATGAATCCATGGGGAAAAAGCTTGGAACAATCATACATATGCAACAGGAGGAGAGGCTTGGTGAGGTTGTGCATCGCTTTGCTGCTCATGCAGTCGTTTCTGATCACGGTACCCTATGACAACGTGTCTGCTCAAGGGAGTTTTCATCCAGCCTTGAGTGATCGTTCGGGAGGAATCCTGCAAATCGCAGGAGGGCGGAATCATTCCTTAGCTTTAACAGCGGACGGGAAAGTGCTCGCCTGGGGGGAGAATAAAATTGACAAAACCATGGTCCCCATTGAAGTCCCCGATGAAGCGCAGTCCAATATTGTCTCGGTGAGCGCGGGAGATAATCACTCCCTGGCTCTCACAGTAAGCGGCGAGGTCATCGCCTGGGGGGGAGCAGAGGGAACCGATGTGCCGGAGGAAGCGAAGAGCGATATCGTAGCCATTGCTGCGGGACCTGGTGCCTTCCATTCGTTAGCCCTCACATCTTCGGGAGAAGTCATTGCCTGGGGGAGAAACGACTACGGACAAGCGAATGTACCTGATACAGCGAAAAGCGGCGTGATCGCGATTGCAGCGGGATATTGGCATTCTTTAGCGCTAAAAGAAGACGGAGATGTGATTGCGTGGGGAGATAAGAGTCGGGGAAAACTCAATGTGCCTGAAGAGGTGCAGGGCAATGCAGTAGCCATTAGTGCAGGAGTTCATCATTCTTTGGCATTAACTGAATCGGGGAAGGTGTTTGCTTGGGGGAGAAACGAATTCGGAGAATCTGATGTGCCGGAGGAAGCGAAAAGTGATGTTGTCGCCATTGCGGCAGGGTATGCACATTCTCTTGCCTTGAAGTCTGATGGATCTGTCATTGCCTGGGGCATTTCAGACAACACAGAATCGGACGACCACGGACAAACGGTTGTACCTGATGCAGCGAAAAGCGGCGTGATCGCGATTGCAGCGGGATTCTATCATTCGCTTGCCTTGAAAGAGGATGGGACGATCGTGGCCTGGGGTGATAATCGTTCAGGTCAACTCAACATTCCAACAAGTGATCTCAAAACGATCAAACTGACCGATCAAAGTGGTGGAGAATTGGAGTTCTTGTTTGATGTTTCGGAGCAGGAATACACTGTTCTAATTGATAATAGCGTCACTTCAGTGAATGTGCTGGCTACATTGGAAAACCCGGAGTATGCCGATGTGTATGTGAATGGTAAGCGACAATCCGATCAGGTCGAAGGAGTCAAGGTCGAAGTTGAAGGTGAACAAACAGTTGTTCAAGTGAAAGTATCCCCTTATTTGCAAGAAAGTAAAACGTATACGATCAAGCTCTTACGAGAAGCAGAGCCAGAGCAAGTATCGAAACCAGTCGCCAGTCCTGCGGGCGGTGCAGTCCCGGCAGGTACAATGGTAACATTGAGCACGACAACGGAAGGAGCAACGGTTTACTACACGACGGACGGCAGTATGCCGAGCCGCAGCAGTATGGAATATACCGCGCCCATCGAAGTGACTGGGGGAATGACGCTTAAGGCCATTGCGGTGAAGGACGGCATGCTCGACAGCGAAGTGCTGGAGGAACAGTATACGATTGCAACGATACCTGCACCGGCGAATTTAACAGCTTCTGCGGCTGATCGTTCCGTTACATTAAAGTGGGATGCTGTCACGGGAACAGGCAGCGTGACTTACGCAGTTTACCAAGCGGAAGGCCCATCGGCTTCTGTCGATCCGGCGAACTGGAAGCTCATTCAATCGAATGTTACAGCGAACTCCTATATCGTCACAGGATTGACGAACGGAACAACGTATGCATTTGCAGTGAAGGCTATCTCTGAGGAAGGAGCCAGTGATATCTCCAACGTAGCGACAGCGACCCCAAGAGCACCAGGGGGGAACAGTGATTCAGGAGGCGGTTGGGGTGGATATGTATTATCTAGTAATGCTGACTTGGCAGATTTGCAAGTATGGGCAAACGAGAAATCGTTGAAGCTCAGTCCTTCATTTGCTTCTGGAACAGCAGAATATACGGCCCGTACAGAAGCCGAACGAATTGAGATTGTGGTCAAAGAAGCTCACTCCGCGGCGAAAGTGATATGGAAGGACAAGGTAATTACGGACAGTATTCAAGTCGATTTGGAGGAAGGCGACAATACGATTGAACTAACGGTACAAGCGGAAAACGGCACGAAGAAAACCTATACGCTGACCATTTATCGTGAAATGCCAAAGCCAAATGAACCGGTTATTGCATTTACCGACATCGCTGGACACTGGGCGGAGGACTACATCATGCGCGCCGCAGCGAAAGGCATCGTCAGCGGTTATCCAGATGGCACAATTAAACCGAATCATCCAGTCACACGCGCCGAGTTTACCGTGATGCTTGCAGGTGCATTGAAACTGGAAGGCAACGGTTCTGCGCTAACTTTCACGGATCATGACCAGATTGCCGGATGGGCTAAGCAAGCCGTTGCGCAGGCCGTACAAGCGGGCATCGTGGTTGGATTCAGCGATGGCAGCTTCCGTCCAAACGCACAGATCACCCGCGTAGAAATGGCTGCGATGATCGCTCGGGCGTTACAACTACAGCTTAACGCTAACGCGTCAACCGGCTTTGCCGATGATGAAGCGATTCCGCAGTGGGCGAAAGGGGCGGTCGAAGCCATCCGCAAACTTGGCATTGTCGATGGCCGCGGCGGAAACCGTTTTGTGCCGAACGAAACGGCTACCCGTGCAGAAGCGACGGTGATGCTGCTAAGATTGTTGGATAGATGATAGAGCATCGTGCTGACAAGTATTTCCCTCATCGTCACGAAGTGAAATCAATGTCCGTCCTATATAGACTGGAAACGCACTTGTAATCTGTATGCTGCATGATGACGATCACCGGAAAGCCGTATGAGGGAAAACCTCACGTACGGTTTGATGAGGAGGGGCTGGCTCCGCCCAGCCTTTCACTCTAGCTTCAATGTTTTCAGTTTGAAATGAGTAAATCTTTTTATAATGGTTGCCAGGTTTTTAGCGTTTTCTTCATTGATACATTAATACAAAGGTGGGAAATATATGAAGATGAATAAAAAATTCAATCTGTTATTCGCTATTTTTGTTATATGGCCATTATACTTGTCGATGGCAGCGTTGAAGCATCTGCTGCTGAGTCGTTTATACAAGGCTCTGGATATGAGCAAGGGAATTATGACCTGGAAGCGATTCAACCGACGGCGTTTAACTGGACGAGACAGTCGAGGTTTTCCGGCAGCGAAGCGTTTGATATGAAATGGTCATTTAAAACTGAAGGACGTGTACGTTCATCACCGGCGATAGCTGCAGACGGTACAATTTATGTCGGCTCAGACGACGGGCATTTGTATGCGTTGACGGCGAGTGGCGAGCAGAAATGGAAATTTGCGATCCATGGCAGTGATTTTGGCAACCCCGGCATTTATTCGTCGCCATCCATCGGAGCTGATGGGACGATCTACGTCGGGGGGGATGACAGTTATTTATATGCGATTCATCCAGACGGTACTTTGAAATGGGATTTGAAAATAGGGTCACTGGTTTTCGTGTCCCCTTCACCAGCCATCGGAGCGGACGGGACGATTTATGTCGCTACCGAGGACGGTACTTTTCATGCAATTTCCGACGATGGAGACACGGGAAGGGAAAAGTGGTCATACAAAATATCAGCATTTTGGCCGATGATTAAGTCGTCCCCGGTAATTGCAGCTGATGGTAAGATCTATGTGGGTGATTTCGAAGGTATTCTCTATGCATTTGAACCGGAGCAAGATGCGGATGATGTCAAGCCGAAATGGATCTTTGAAACTAAAACGGGTAGTGCGATCAGAGCGACACCGGCAATCGGGGATGATGGGACGATCTACTTGGGTTCAGAGGATGGTAATTTATATGTACTGGATTCGTCGGGTCAATTACAATGGAGGTTTGATGCAAAAGATCCGATCTCCAGCACTCCGGTTATCGGTTCTGACGGTACGATCTATATAAAGACTCATTCGAAACTCTATGCATTTGCGCCGCAACAAGCGGCGGATGACGTTAGCCCCAGATGGTCGGCGGAATTTGGATACGTTACTTATGCTACGCCGATTGTCGATGCCAATGGCATGCTTTATGTCGGAACTCACGACAGCAATTTGTACGCGATAGATTCAGCGGGCAATATGCGGTGGTCATTTCAGACAGGCGGTTCGATTACTTCATCAGCGGCCATCGGTGCCGATGGTACGATTTATGTGGGTTCTTACGATGGACATTTATATGCGATCGGGCAGGTTGATATAGATGCTCCGACTAACGTAACGGCAAAGGCTGGAGAAAGGTCTGTGCAGCTTGAATGGGAGGTGGTTTCTGATGCCTCCTCTTACGCAATCTATATGGCTACAGGATCAGAGCCGCCGGATACGCAGGATTTATCGAACTGGAAACCATTAAATGACGAGCCGCTTATGGACACATCATGGCTGGTTGATGAGTTAAAGGCAGGAACAAAATATTGGTTTGCTGTGCAAGCCGTTACTGAAGGGAATAGTAGAAGCCAGTTGTCAGCTCCGGTTAGCGCAACGCCGTATGCTGTGGTAAAAGCGGTGAATGATCTCAATACGCTTGAAATAAGCAAGCATATCACGAGCGATCAATTAGCGCAATATTTGCCAACCGAGGTTTCTATACAACTGCACAACGAGACGTTAGAGCCGGATGTGGGAGTCAATTGGGAAATAGTGAATTCTGATTACAATCCGGATCAATCTGGGACATATTGGATATCTGGAAGCTTGCAATTGCCCGAATATTATCTGAACCCGGATAAATTGAAGGCAAAGCTACAGGTTCGTGTTTTACCGGGGTCGAATGCCAAGTTGTCTGAGATTCGAATCAATGGTAAAATTTTAGAAAATTTCAATCCAGATCTGTTTACTTATTATTTGACGGTACCTTATTCAATGGATCGCGTGACAGTAACAGCTTCAACTTACGACTCATCGGCATCGTATGAGGTGATTGGTGGGCAAGAAGCGGTGCTCGAGATCGGTGACAATTCGATTTATATCCAAGTTATATCAGAAAATGAAAAGGAGGAGCGCACTTATTCTTTATACATTGAGCGCCAACTGCTAACGATTACGGAAATTCAAAGGCCAGATACGATATATGTGCCTTATAACACGAAGTTGCAGGATGTTTCCGTACCCGATTCGGTGTATGTTACGTTGGACGATCTTCGCACGATTGAGGTGCAAGTGAGCTGGAATGAAGTTCACCCTGAATACAATGGCAAGGTGGCTGGTCGTTATGAATTTATAGGCACCTTGCAATTGCCTGAGTGGGTGAACAATCCGCTGAATATCAAGGCGAAGGTAAGTGTGATCGTGCTGGACGAGCGTAAGCGAAGCTCCTCGTCATCACCGTCTTCCCGTACGGATCGTGTTTCCAGCGATGCCAAGCTTTCATCACTGGAAATATGGGCAAACGGTCGGATGTTAACTTTACAACCTTCGTTTGCTCCTGATGTGCATGATTACACCGTATTTACAGATGCAGAGGAAATGGTATGTATTGCTCAAGCAGCGCACGATGCGGCCGAAGTGTACGTTGATGGTGTACGTTTGTCACGCTCGGCGCCGATCAGCAAGAAGCTGGCAAGCGGCAACAATGAGTTCACGTTTGTCGTTCGTGCGGAAGACGGTACCGAGAAGCGATATACGCTGACCGTGATTCGAGAGACGGCTACTCATGAATCGTCGATGCCATTTTCTGATATTGCCGGACACTGGGCGGAGGACTACATCATGCGTGCTGTAGAGAAAGGCATCGTCAGCGGTTATCCAGATGGCACATTTAAACCGAATCATCCAGTCACACGCGCCGAGTTTACTGTGATGCTGGCAGGTGCATTGAAACTGGAAGGTGACGGCTCCGCGCTAACTTTCACGGATCATGACCGGATCGGCGGATGGGCGAAGCAAGCCGTTGCGCAGGCCGTACAAGCGGGCATCGTGGATGGATACAACGATGGCAGCTTCCGGCCAAACGCACAGATCACCCGCGTAGAAATGGCGGTGATGATCGCTCGGGCGTTACAACTACAGCTTAACGCGAATGCGTCAACCGGCTTTGCCGATGATGAAACGATTCCGCAGTGGGCGAAAGGTGCGGTCGAAGCCATCCGCAAACTTGGCATTGTCGATGGCCGCGGCGGAAACCGGTTTGTGCCGAACGAAACGGCTACCCGTGCAGAAGCGACGGTGATGCTGCTAAGATTGTTGGATAGATGATAGAGCATCGTGCTGACAAGTATTTCCCTCCGATTGGGAAGCGATCAGTTCCGACGAATCCGGGGAACAACAGCAGTGCGTGAACAAGGCCATGCTTGCGATGGAAAGAATTGATCTGGAAGCCTTGGAGAAGGCGAGGAGTGGACTTTATGACGGACAATGATGTGGAACTTGCGGTCTCCGCACATTAGAAAGGAAGTGAAAGGAAAATGAGACCGTTTAAATCATCCGTTCTGTTGGCGGCGTTAGTTCTTTTTTTCGGATGGACCTGGACACAACTGTTTGGGAATGTCGGCATATCGGTTCAGGCCGCCGATGACGGTGCATTCGCGCCGTTAAGCAGTGATTTTGCCGGCGGCTCAGGCACGGAAGAAGCCCCGTATATTATCGAAACCGCTGAACAGCTGAACAAAGTGAGAGATTATCTGGATGCCCATTTCAAATTGGGAGCCGATATTAATCTTTCAACTTACAGTTCCGGAGAAGGATGGTTGCCAATCGCAACGGAATACTCTTCTCCTTTTACCGGAACATTTGATGGCAACGGCTATCAAATTACAGGTTTAAAGATCAACCGTGAAGATGAGAACTACCAATCTTTGTTTGGAGTAACGTCAGAAACGGCTGTCATCCGGAATGTCCATCTCGAGGTCGTGGAGATCAAGGGGTATGATTACATCGGCGGGTTAGTAGGGTATAGCTACGGGATGATTGAAAACAGTACGGTAACGGGAACCCTTATTCGAGGAGAAATGAAGGTTGGCGGGTTAGCCGGTATTGTTAGAAATGACGTGATCGGGTCATCCGCCCATATCGAAGTTGTCGGAGAGCGTGAAGTCGGGGGTCTGGCAGGTCTATTTAGGGGTTCGACTGGTAAAAAGATTACGATTCGCGATTCATTTGCAACTGGTGACGTTGCGGGCATAAATAATCTTGTAGGTGGTTTAGTTGGCATAATTTCATCGGGAAATATAGGAAGTGTCAATGAAATCACGAATTCATATGCGACTGGGGAGGTTAATGGAGACCAGCTTGTAGGTGGATTTGTTGGTAAAGCTGAAGCCCTTCCATCTGGTGTGGTCAGAATTAAGAACTCCTATGCGACAGGGAATGTCAACGGTAAGCAATACGTGGGTGGTTTGATCGGATTTAATGTTACAAATGGTTACGATTCGCCAATAAGTTCAGTGATAGAAGTTGAGCATTGTTACGCGACAGGCAAGGTAACAGGTCATTCTGAGACTGGCGGGCTGGTCGGGGCGAATAATGAATATGAAGAAAGAGGAAATATCATTGAGGTCGCCGGCAGCTACTGGTTGACCGATAGCTATACGGATGGTGAACTCCCTGACAATGGAATCGGAATACCTGTGGAAGAGGCGGATCTCCGCGATCCGGAAACATTTAAGGATTGGGATCTCACAGAGGGCTGGTACCAGTACGACGGACATCGGCCATTTCTCCAATGGCAAAACCCGCTCATCTCCTGGGCTGCGTCCATTGCAAACGATCAGTTGAACCTTGACGACAAGACCCACATTACCGTGAATACGGAACATCAAAACGGGGATCGCTACAATGCGACAACAACCGCCAGGTATAGCGTTGATCCGGATGACCCCGAAATTGTGCGTGTTGATCCTAACGGGGAGGTCAGCACCGTCAAAGGCGGCAAAGCGACGATCACCGTCTCCTTATTCGACAAGTCCGAGACTCTCGACATCGTCGTGGACAGCGGAAATCCGGAACCGCCGACGATCACCCTTCATCCCGACGGCTGGACCAATGCTGCCAAAGTGGAAGTGGCGATCGACCACAGCGCCGCTAACCCAAGGCAGACAGATGTTCACACGATTCGTGTGAAAGTCGGTGACAAGGAGTGGGAGGATCGTGCATTTAACGGTACACCTATCCGCTTAGAGGTGACGGAAGAAGGGCAAACGAAGATCCAGGCGCAAGCGATGGATGACATCGGCAATAAGAGTACGATCGTTGAGCGGACCGTGAAGATCAGCAGAAGCGGCCTGAAGCTGGATGTGGATTTGTATTTTACCGATAATGACAGTAAAGCATATCCCAGCGGAACGTGGACGAACCAAAGTGTGACCGCAGCGGTTTATGCTTCTCATGACCACGGGATCGCGCTGCGGCCCATTGCATATTCGTTGGATGAAGGAGCGGCTTGGGAGATTTATCATGATCCGCTCGACTTCACAACAGAGGGGCAGTACTCGCTTTGGTTCAGAGTGGAAGATGTATTAGGCAATGAAATGAGCGAGCATGTACTCATCCGTATCGATCACACGAATCCGGAGATCGAATTGAAACCCGACGGCGATGAAACCCTTTCGCGGACCATATCCAGTCAAGTCAACGTGAAGGACGACGGCAGCGGGATCGATGCCGCTTCCCTCCGTTATGTTTGGTCAACGAGTTCAGACCCGTTGGATGAACATGCATATTGGCAACCTTTCATTAACCAAAGCACGTTGAGTCATGCAGACAAAATCGGCGGCGACTGGTATTTGCACATTTACGCCAAAGATCAGGTTGGTCAAGAGAGTTACCGAATATCCCGGCGCTTTCGTTTAGAGCGGGAGCCGGTTTCTTCAGAACCGCCGAGTCCGCCTGTCTATATCCGCTCCGGCAATGCAACACTGAGGGAGCTCATCTTGTCAGAAGGCGCGTTGATACCGGAATTTTCGGGGGACATTACGACGTACAAGGCTTTGATCCCGCATGATGCTGACAGCATCCAGCTCACGATCCGTGCTGCACATCATCAGGCTGGAATCAGCGTGAATGGTCGGCAAGTCCGGAGTGATCAGGGAAGCATTCGCATCCCCTTGCACACGGATACGGATATCATTGACATCGTGGTCACTGCAGAAGACGGAACGCGCAGAACGTATTCCATCACCGTGGAACGTATGCAAGAGGAGATGCCGGACCCGCCTTCCCCGGAGCCGTTATTTGCGGATATTGCGGGTCATTGGGCGGAGCCGTTCATTCAGGAAGCCTATGCAAAAGGCATCATTGCCGGATACCCTGACGGTACGTTTAGACCGGATCATGCCGTCACCCGCGCTGAATTTACGTTGATGCTCGTTCGTGCCTTGCGGCTGGAAGGAGAAGCGGGAGGCGATGCGCCTGCTTTTGCGGACGGGGAGCAAATTGGCGAATGGGCAAAGCAAGCGATTGATTTGGCGGCAAGGGCAGGCATTGTTTCAGGATATGAAGATGGAACATTTCGACCTGGTCGCCCGGTCACTCGTGTGGAAATGGCGGTGATGATCGCAAGAGCAACAGGAGCGGAGTTGACCGACCATACGCACACCCGACTTGCAGACGATGCCCGTATTCCGGCATGGGCGAAAAGTTACGTGGAAGAGGTTCGTATCATGGGCATCATTCACGGTCGCGATCGCAATCTCTTCGCGCCGAATGAGACGCTGACCCGCGCGGAAGCGGTCACCAGTATCCTGAGATTGTTGGAGCTGTTGTCACAATAAGGTTTGGTGCAGAAGCGCTTTTGCTTCTGCACCTTTTTTGCGGCGTGCCCAGCTAAGCACGCATCTTCTAGCCGGTGAAAGTCCGGTCGCGGGAAGGGCCAAGCCCCCGCGTAGCTAGGATACCTACGTATGGCGAAATCTGTACGTAGAAGCGTATCGACGAAAGTACCTGTCAGAGGCAGGGCGAGCAACATACCAGGCCGTAACATGAAAGTGAATCCTGCCGCGTCGTCAAAAAGGCCTCGCAAGAGGGAAAAGAGGAAGCCGAGTCCCGCGTACATGGACGAAGGCCATGGGAGCTGCCTAGAACCTGGAGCGGCAGTGAAGAATCCTCCGGCGTAGAGGGAACGGCATGGTATGAAAGAGGATGCAGTGAACTGGGGAGGCCCTCCCCTGCACGGTTGCAGAAACCGTAAAGAGGCCTTCTATAAGCCCCAGAGGTGAAGTGAACGGTCTGCAGGAAGGGAGTCCGAGGGGCTCATAGTGCGTGCGTGGCAGC
>NZ_BOVJ01000031.1 GCF_018403665.1 Paenibacillus cisolokensis | reverse complement strand
TGGAGAGCCAGCTGCCGTCCAAAAAAAAAAGTCGCCTTGACGCCTTCCCGGTCCAGAGTGTCAAGCATCGGCTCCAAATATTCGTTGCCCCAGGCCACGTTGATCATGAGCGACACCATCGCCTTGCGCGGATTGCCCCGGTATATCGGATGAGGGCCGAGCTGGTCCAACCCGATCTCCGGCTCGATTTCCCGGTATATATACGTGATCTCGTCCTCGGGGCCGATGCCGGCATTGGCGATATAGGTTTGCTCGATATCCACTTCCCGTCCGTTGTAACCGGGAATCGCTTTCCATATCCGATCGACGACGGCGTTGACCGGAGGCTCGAAGCGCTTGTCCGCCTCCTGCCGAATCCGCTCGTAGAGCCTGCTTCCGTCAGCAGAGGACGGCCAGGCCGAAACGGGCGCGGCGAGCTGCTGGAGGCCGCTTTTGACATAATCGATATAATCCGCCAGACCGTCATGCAGCTTGTATACAGCGGCTACAAGCAGCAAGCCTGCGGCCAGACCCGCGAGTTTTCGTATGTTCATACTTTATCCCCCTGCGCTTGTCTTCGTTTCCATTAGTATGTACGGGGGGACGAGATTATGAGAGAAAACAAAAAAGAGACAGATCGACTCTGACTCTTTGTTCGTTTCATGCTTTATAGGCTGCGATCCGCCATGCGGCCGGCTATTTCGCCTGCACCTGTGAAGCCAGTACCGCCTTGCGGGACAAATTGATGCGCCCCAGCTGATCGATTTCCGTCACTTTTACCGTAACGATATCGCCGATTTTGACGACGTCCTCGACTTTGGCTACGCGCTCGGCAGCCAGCTGCGAAATGTGCACGAGCCCTTCCTTGTTCGGCAATATTTCGACGAATGCGCCGAACTTCTCGATGCGCTTGACGGTGCCTTCGTATATTTCGCCGACGACGACTTCCTTGACGATGCCTTCGATAATCTGTTTGGCGCGAAGGTTGGCCGCCTCGTCCGACGATGCGATATAAACCATACCGTCCTGCTCGATGTCGATTTTGACGCCGGTTTCCTCGATAATTTTGTTGATGATTTTGCCGCCCGCTCCGATTACGTCGCGGATTTTGTCCGGATTGATCTGCAGCGTGACGATCTTCGGCGCATACGGGGACAAGCTTTTGCGCGGCTCCTTGATCGCTTCCAGCATCTTGTCGAGAATGAACAACCGGCCTTCGCGCGCTTGCTCCAGCGCCTGCGACAGAATAGCCCGGTCGATGCCGTCGATTTTGATGTCCATCTGAATGGCCGTCACGCCGTTGGCTGTGCCCGCAACTTTGAAGTCCATATCGCCCAGATGGTCTTCCATGCCCTGAATATCCGTCAGGATGGAGAATTGATCGCCGTCTTTAATCAATCCCATCGCAATGCCCGCAACCGGCGCCTTGATCGGAACGCCTGCGTCCATCATCGCCAGCGTGCTGGCGCAAATGCTCGCCTGGGACGTCGAGCCGTTCGACTCCAGCACCTCGGAAACGAGGCGGATCGTGTACGGAAATTCCGATTCCGGCGGAATGACCTTGGACAGCGCCCGTTCGCCCAGCGCTCCGTGTCCGATTTCCCGGCGGCCCGGCGCGCGCAGCGGACGCGCTTCACCTACGCTGAACGGCGGAAAATTGTAGTGATGCATGAACCGCTTCGATTCTTCCAGATCGATGCCGTCCAAAATTTGCACGTCGCCGAGCGCTCCGAGCGTGCAGATGCTGAGCGCCTGGGTTTGTCCGCGCGTAAACAGGCCCGATCCGTGAGTGCGCGGCAGCAGCGCCGTATCGCATTCGATCGGACGGATTTCATTCAGCGCACGCCCGTCCGGCCGCACTTTGTCGTGCGTAATGAGACGGCGGACTTCTTCTTTGACGATATTGTGCAGCACTTCCTTGACGTCGGAAAGAAGCTCCGGCGTTTCGGCGTATACGGTTTCGAAATGGGCAACCGTTTCGTTGTTGATGGCGTCGATCGCATCCTGACGCGCCTGCTTCTCCGGAATCCGGATCGCTTCGATCAGACGCTCGGCGGCATACGCCCGAACGGCCGCATTCACTTCGGCATCCACCTGATGCAGCTGCACTTCCATCTTTTCCTTGCCGGCGAGACCGCGAAGCTCCTCGATGACGGCGACGATGTTTTTGATCTCCTCATGGCCGAACATAATCGCTTCGAGGATGACGTCTTCCGGCACTTCGTTCGCTTCGGCCTCGACCATCATGATCGCGTCCTTCGTACCGGCCACGACGACATAGATATCGCTCTTCGCTTCCTGCTCGACGGTCGGGTTAATGACGAACTGGCCGTCGACCCGGCCGACAATGACGCCGCCGATCGGACCGTTAAACGGTACGTCGGAAATCGTAAGCGCCGCTGACGTGCCGATCATGGCCGCGATTTCGGGGGAGCAGTCCTGGTCGACGCTCATGACGAGATCGACGATTTGCACCTCGTTGCGGAACCCTTCAGGAAAAAGCGGCCGAATCGGCCTGTCCGTCAGACGGCTGGCCAGTATCGCTTTCTCGCTCGGCCTTCCTTCCCGCTTGATAAAACCGCCGGGAATTTTGCCGACGGCATACAAGCGCTCCTCATAGTTGACGGTCAACGGAAAAAATCAAGATTTTTCGGCTCCGACGACGCCGTTACGGTACAGAGCACGACGGTATCGCCATACCGCACCGTTACGGCCGCATTGGCCTGCTTGCCCAGTCTTCCCGTCTCCAGCACGAGCGGTCTGCCGGCCAGCGACATTTCTACGCGATGAACCAATAGTATCCCTCCTGTCACCAATCTTCATTTCGACATGTTGCCCGCAATTCCTTCCCGGGGCCTTCAAACAAATGCGCTTGAACGGAGAACGCACGATACCAAAAAGCAACCTGTCGCAGCAAGTCCGAAAAACTCCGGATTGCTGAACAATCAGGTTGCTTCTGAACGCACCGCTTATCGGCGAAGGCCGAGTTTCTCGATCAACGCGCTGTAACGCTGCACGTCTTTCTTTTTCAGATAAGCCAGCAGCTTGCGGCGCTGCCCGACCATCTTCAGCAGACCGCGGCGGGAATGGTGGTCCTTCTTATGCTCCCGCAAATGCTCGGTCAAATTGGCGATGTTCTCCGTCAAAATGGCGATTTGCACTTCCGGAGACCCCGTGTCGTTCTCGTGGGTTTTGTGCTGTTCGATCAGTTCCTGTTTGCGTTCTTGCGTAATTGCCATATCGTTCACCTCCTTGATTCGATCGATCCCCGTCAGCCCAGTCGCCGCCGGTGAGCGCGCACGGCCAAGCCGAGGTTCGTCGCGCATTGCCGCCGAATGGCGATCTCATCCAACGGTACCGCGCAACGTTACCAAGTATACCACATTCGAAATGAAAAAGTAAATTGAAAAACCGCCATTTCGGGACAAGCCCTGTCAGCGGATGCGCACATCCGCCGCTCCGGCGGCGTCTCTGGCCATAATGTCCCGCGCCGCAGCGGCGTCGGCGGCGATTTGGGCGGCCAGTTCGTCCACGGACGCGAACCGCCGCTCGGGCCGGATAAACTCATGGAAGCGGATCGCCATTTTCTTGCCGTACAAATCGCCGTTGAAATCGAGCAGATGCGCCTCCATGACGGGCTGAAAGCCGTCCTTGTTGAAGGTCGGCTTCATTCCGTTGTTTAACACGGCCGGGTAAACGGTGCCTTCGATCTCCACCGTTACGGCGTAGACGCCGAGGCGGGGCGTCACATACGGGTCCGTCATGCCCAAGTTCGCAGTCGGAAAACCGATCGTCCGCCCCCGCTTGTCTCCGTGCACGACCGTGCCCCGCACTTCGTACGGCCGGCCGAGCAGCTCGGCGGCAAGACGGGCATCGCCTTCGGCCAGCGCGTCGCGCACCCGCGTGCTGCTGACTTTCCGCCCGTGAAGCCGAAGCGCCTCCATAATATCCGTATCGAAGCGGTCGCCGCCGAGCCGCCGCAGCTCTTCCGCCGTACCCGCTCCGCGGGTGCCGAACCGGAAATCGAAGCCGACGACCGCATGCTTTACATTCAGCGGAACAAGCACTTCCCGGACGAACGCCTCGGGCGTAACCGCGGCAAACGTCAGGTCGAATTTCATCACATACAGCCGTTCGACGCCCAAAGCGGCAAACTGCTCGCGCTTCAGCTCGAGCGGCGTCAGGCAGGTGAAATACTGCTCGCCGCGGCCCAGCACTTCCTTCGGATGCGGATGAAACGTCATGACCGAAGCGGCAAGACCTTTCTCCTTGGCTGCCTCCACCGCCCGGAGTATGACGTTGCGATGGCCTTTATGAACGCCGTCGAAATGCCCGATCGCGAGCGAGATGCCCGCTTCGGACAGGCTTCCGTCCGGCGGAGGCGGATATTGAATCGATATCATTTCCACTTGCGATGCACCTGCAATTCTTACATAGATTCCGATTCATTCGGGAAGCCCGGCGCGAACACCTTGACCGGACGAAGCAGACGCGCGGCCTCCTCTCCCTTGAACAAGCCGATAAATGCGCCGCCCGCCGCATACAGGCGGACGGTCTCCCCGTCATCCGGATTCTCGGACAGGCGGCCGTACGGGACGGCGCGTCCCTGCGACGCCATGGCCGCCGTCTCGTCGCCAACGGAAATCCGTCTCAGATGGCCGACGGCGGCATCCGCCGGAATGAGCCGGTCGGCCAGCGTCCCTGCGGCTGCCAGCTCCTCGATCTGGTCGATAGTCAGGCAGTGCTCCGCCGTCAATCCGGCCGACATCGTCCGCGTCAACTGCGCCATGGCGGCCGGGACGCCGAGCGCCCGGCCGATATCGACGCAGAGCGTACGGATATACGTGCCCTTGGAGCATACGACGGTAAACGTGATGCGCGGATCGGGCCGCTCCAGATCGGATTCGCCCAGCTTCAGGTCGTAAATCGTCACTTTGCGCGGTTTGCGGTCGACCGATTTGCCTTCTCTCGCCAGCTCGTACAGACGCTTGCCTTCCACTTTGACCGCCGAATACATCGGCGGAATTTGCTCGATCTCGCCTCTGAAAGAAGCCAGAGCCGCTTCGATTTCCCCGCGCCCGATCCGCACTTCCGGCACACGAGCGACGACCTGCCCGGTAAGATCTTCCGTATCGGTGGCAATGCCGAGCTGCAAAACGGCTTCATAAGCTTTCGGCAATTCCTGCAAATATTCGACAACTCGCGTCGCCCGGCCGACGCAAAGCGGCAGCACGCCCGTTACTTGCGGGTCCAGCGTGCCGGCATGCCCGATGCGCTTGACGCGGATGATGCGTCTGACCTTGGCGACGACATCGTGCGATGTCCAGCCGGCCGGCTTCCAAACTGCCAGTACGCCGTCCATCAGTTCATCGCCTCTTCAATCGTGCGGATGACACGCGCCATCGCTTCTTCAAGCGGACCGTCAACCCGGCAGCCTGCGGCGCGGACATGTCCGCCGCCGCCGTACATCTGGGCAATGGCAGACACGTCGACCGTCCCCGCCGAGCGGAGGCTTGCCTTGACCGAGCCGTCCTTCATTTCCTTGAATAGAATGCCGACTTCGACGCCGTCGACATTGCGGGCGTAATGGACAAGCCCTTCCAGATCTTCCGGCTCCGCTCCCGTCTCCGCCATATCGTTCGCTACGATATAGAGCCATCCGATCCGGCCGTCGGGCGTGAACGTCAAGCGGTTCAGCCCCCGCTGCAGCAGCTTGATCTGCGGCATCGACATCCGCTCCAGCAGCCGGTCGGCGATCTGGTGGGCGGGAGCGCCTGCGGCCAGCAGCTGCGACGCGATATTCATGACGCGCGGGCTTGTGTTCGAATACCGGAAACCGCCGGTATCGGTCAGCAGCCCCGTATATAACACGGTAGCCGCTTCGGAATCGAGCGGCAAGCCGGCATATTCGATCAGCTCGAACAAAATTTCGGCCGTCGCCGCCGCATTCGGGCGGATCAGATTGACCGTTCCGAATGCGTCGTTCGTCGGATGATGGTCGATGTTGAGCAGCTTCGCATCTTCCGCGAAGCAGCCTGCGGACAGGCCGATCCGGCGAAAATCGGCACAGTCGACGGCGACGACGCGATCGAACTTGCGTTGCGGAGGCGAAAGCTTGAAGCTGGCGATGGCGTCAAACCCGGGAAGAAATCCGAGACGGGCGGGAATGTCCCCTTCGTTCAGCAGCGTGACGCGCTTGCCGAGCTTGCGCAGCAGCCATCCGGCAGCCAGCGTCGAACTGATCGCGTCCCCGTCGGGCTGAACATGGGAGACGACCAGATAGTCGTCCCCGCTGCGCAAAACGCCATCGCTTCGTCAAAGCTGCGTTCGGATTCGAGCGCTGCCGTCATCGGCTATCGCTTCCGCTGTTGATTTCGTTCAGAAGCGCTTCGATGCGGCTGCCGTACTCGATGCTGCTGTCCAACTTGAACAGCAGCTCCGGCGTAAGGCGCAGCCTGATCCGCTTGCCGAGCTCGGAGCGGATAAAGCCGCTCGCCCGGCCCAGCGCCTTCAGCGTCTCTTCCTTCTGCTCGTCGGAACCGAGCACGCTCAAATATACGCGAGCCTGGGACAGGTCGTTGGTGACGTCAACGCCCGTCACCGTAATGAAGCCGATGCGCGGATCTTTCAGCTCGTTCTGAATAATTTGGCTCATTTCCTTCTTGATTTGCTCGCCTACCCGGCCTACCCGAATTTTTGCCATCCGTCCATCACCTCTCTACCGATTCCATAACGAAGGCTTCGAGGATGTCACCTTCTTTAATATCGTTGAATTTCTCCAGCGTAATGCCGCACTCGAAGCCTTGCGTAACTTCCTTGGCGTCGTCCTTGAACCGTTTCAAGGAATCGATCCTGCCCTGATATACGACGACGCCGTCGCGAATAACCCGCACTTCCGCGTTCCGGGCCACTTTGCCCGAGGTGACCATACAGCCCGCGATCGTGCCGACTTTGCTGACCTTGAAAATGTTGCGCACCTCGGCGTGGCCGATAATGTTCTCTTTGAATACCGGATCGAGCATCCCTTTCATCGCCTGCTCGATTTCCTCGATGACATTGTAGATGATGTTGTGCAGGCGGATGTCGACCTTCTCCTGCTCGGCCGTCGCATTGGCCTGCGGCTCCGGTCGGACGTTGAAGCCGATGACGATCGCATTGGAAGCCGACGCGAGAATAATATCCGATTCGGTAATCGCCCCGACGCCGCTGTGCAAAATTTTGACGCGCACGCCTTCGATGTCGATTTTCTCGAGCGCGCCTTTCAGCGCTTCCGCCGATCCCTGAACGTCGGCTTTGATGATGACGTTCAGGTCTTTGATCTCGCCTTCTTTAATATGCTTGTACAAATCGTCGAGCGTGACGCGCGTCGTCGCCCCGAGCTCGCTCTGCCGAGCCTTGATGGCGCGGGTTTCGGCGATCTGGCGCGCCTTGCGCTCGTCCTCGAAGCAGATGAACGGATCGCCTGCGAGCGGAACGCCGCTCAGACCGGTAATTTCGACAGGCGTGGACGGCCCCGCATCCTTCAGCCGGCGGCCCTTGTCGTTCATCATCGCCCGAATCCGGCCGAAGCAGTTGCCCGCGACGATGGCGTCGCCGACCTTCAGCGTGCCGTTCTGTACGAGTATGCGCGCAACCGGTCCTTTGCCCTTGTCCAGCTCGGCTTCGATGACCGTTCCGCGCGCCCGCTTGTTCGGATTCGCCTTGTAGTCGTTCACTTCCGCAACGAGCAAAATCATCTCCAGCAGCTCTTCAAGGCCGGTCCGCTGTTTCGCGGAAACGTTGACGAAGATCGTATCGCCACCCCACTCTTCCGGCACGAGCTCGTATTCGGTCAGCTCCTGCTTGACCTTGTCGGGGTTGGCTTCCGGCTTGTCGATTTTGTTGACGGCAACGATAATCGGCACGTTCGCCGCCTTCGCGTGGTTGATCGCCTCGACCGTCTGCGGCATGACGCCGTCGTCGGCGGCCACGACGATTACGGTAATATCGGTCACTTGCGCGCCGCGCGCCCGCATCATCGTAAACGCCTCGTGACCCGGCGTATCGAGGAACGTAATTTTTTCTGGTTGATCTCGACCTGGTATGCGCCGATATGCTGGGTAATGCCGCCCGCTTCGCCGCTCGTCACGTTCGTATGGCGAATGGCGTCAAGCAGCGTCGTCTTGCCGTGGTCGACGTGTCCCATAATCGTCACGACCGGAGGACGGGGCACCAGATCCGCTTCGTCGTCCTTCTCTTCGAATGTCTCGAACTGGTCTTCCTCCACCGGTATTTTGATTTCAACCTCGACATTGTAATCATCAGCAACAAGCTGAATCGTGTCGAGATCGATCTCCTGGTTGATCGTGGCCATAACGCCGAGGAACATCAGCTTTTTGATGACTTCGGAAGCGTCCTTGTGCAGCAGTTTGGCCAAATCGCCGACGGTCATCGTGCCGCGCACGATAATTTTCTTCGGCGTGTTGTCGATTTTCTCCCGGCGTTCCGTCTGTTGGCCGCCGCGGCCGCGCTGATTTTTGCCGCCGCGGCCGCTGCGAAAGTTGCTGACCTTGGCGTCGTCGAACCGTTTCGGATTCGATTTCGATTTCCGGTTCCGGCCTGCGCCGTTGTCACGGGCGAAGTCGGCTTCGCTGCGCACGCTCGGGACTGGCGCCGGGCGGGAATCGAACGCGCGCCCCTGACCGCCGCGGCCGTTGTCCTGACGCGCCGGAGCCGGGCGTCCGGCCGATTGGCCGCCTTGCCCGTTGCGGGGGCCGCCTTGTCCCTGACCGCCGCGCTGGCCGCCGGGGCGGGAGCCGCCGCCCTGTCCTTTCGGGCCTGCTCCCTGACCTTGGCCGCCTTGACCCGAACGCTGTCCCTGACCGTTCTGCCGCTGTCCCTGCTGCTTCTGCTGCCCGTTTCCTTGACCGCCCTGGCGGTTCCCTTGCTGACTTTGACGTTGCGACGATTGCTGATTCGGTTTCGTATTCGTATTAATAGAATTCATGGTCCCCTGTCTGTCCTGAGCTTGAGATTTGTTCGTCTGCGGGCGCTGTTCGCCCGACCCCGCCGTCTGCTGCGTCTTGCCGTCGTGACCGGATAAAGAGGCTTCCTGCGCCCGCTTCGCCGCCGCATTGGCTTTAATGTCGCGGAAAAAGCCCTCCACCTTAGCCACCATATCGTTTTCCATTACGCTCATATGATTGTTTACGGGCAAGTTGAGCCGTTTCAGAATGGTAATAATTTCTTTGCTGCTCATATTTAACGATTTGGCATATTCGTAGACGCGCAATTTATCTTTGTTTTCCTTGTTGTCCTGTGCTTTAGTCAATATACTCCACCTCCGATTGTAAGGTCAGTTGACTTCCGATAAGCTTCGCGAATCCTTCATCGAGCACCGCCACGACGACCCGCTCGCCCTTGCCGACCGCCTGGCCGAGCTCGAACCGGCTGAAGGCCTCCGCGATCGGAACGCCATAAAACTCGCATTTGTCGCGAAATTTCTTCTTCGTATTGTCCGAAGCGTCGGCGGACACGATAACGAGCCGGGCGTTTCCCTGGCGAACCGCTCGCAGAACGGTGTCGTCCCCGGTCGCCAGCTTGCCCGCCCGCATCGCCATGCCGAGCCGGGCAAGTCCTTTATTCATCGTCAGCCTCCCGCTCCTTCCCCGCGAGAAATTCGTCTTCCACCGCGATAAATTCGCGTTCGAGCTGATCGTAGATGTCCGCTCCCACCGGATGCTTCAAGGCGCGGTCGAGCGCCTTCGTTTTTTTGGCCAGTCTGAAGCAGTCTACCTTTCCGCATAAATAAGCGCCCCGGCCCGATTTTTTGCCGGTCAGATCGATCGACACTTCCCCGGAGGGCGAGCGCACGATGCGGATCAATTCCTTTTTCGGCATCATTTCCTGGCAGGCTACGCATTTGCGCAGCGGAATTTTTCTCGTTCTCATCGCCGCACCTCCAAAATTTTCGAAACCAATACCGCTTCGTTCGTACGGATTCGCCTTAATCGATCGTTACCGAATCCTGATGCATCGTTTCCGCTGTCACCGATTTCGGACGGCCGTATTCCTGTTCCGCCTGCGTTTCGCTCTTAATGTCGATTTTCCAGCCGGTCAGCTTGGCCGCAAGCCGGGCATTCTGGCCCTTGATGCCGATAGCAAGCGAAAGCTGGTAGTCCGGCACGATGACGCGGGCCATTTTCTCCTGCTCGTAGACGATCACTTCCAGCACCTTCGACGGGCTAAGCGCGTTCGCCACATACTCTTCCACGCTTTCCGACCAGCGGACGATGTCGATTTTTTCGCCCTTCAGCTCGTTTACGATCGTCTGGACGCGCATCCCTTTCTGACCGACGCAGGAACCGACCGGATCGACCTCGGGGTTGCGCGAATAGACCGCGATTTTCGAGCGGAATCCCGCTTCGCGGGCAACCGAGCGGATTTCGACGACGCCGTCGTAAATTTCCGGCACTTCCAGCTCGAACAGACGCTTGAGCAGTCCCGGATGCGTACGCGACAGAATGATTTGCGGACCCTTCGTCGTATTCTCGACTTTGGTTATATATGATTTCACGCGATCGCCATGTTTGAACTTGTCGGTCGGCATCAGCTCGGTAAGCGGCAGCACCGCCTCCACCTTGCCCAGATCGACGTACAGGTTGCGGGCGTCCTGCCGCTGCACGATGCCGTTGACGATGTCCTCTTCCTTGTCGATAAACGCGTTGTAAATCAATCCGCGCTCCGCCTCGCGGATGCGCTGGGTGACAACCTGCTTCGCCGTCTGCGCGGCGATCCGCCCGAAGTCGCGCGGCGTCACTTCGATTTCGGCGATATCGTCAAGCTGGTAATGCGGGTTGATTTCGCGGGCCGCCTCGATAGAAATTTCCAGACGAGGATCGAGCACTTCGTCGACCACCGTCTTGCGGGCATAGACTTTGATCACGCCGGTGTGGCGGTTGATATCGACGCGTACGTTCTGCGCCGTATTAAAATTTCGTTTGTAGCTGGATATGAGCGCAGCCTCGATCGCATCGATCAGCACATCTTTGGCAATGCCCTTTTCACGTTCGATTTCCGCCAGCGCTTCGATAAAATCCATGCTCATCTGAATTCAATTCCTCCTTTCAGTTATCGGAAGCCTCCGGCGCAGCCGTTCGATGGCGAGCGGCCGCGTCCGAAGGCGGGTTATATCGCCAATCGGCCGAGTCGTTCGTCTCGCTTGCTTCCGCAGTGCTTGCCGCGTCCTGCGCGATCAAAAGACGATCGCGAGACGGGCGCTTGCAACCTTGGCGTACGGAATGGCGTGGCTTCGACCGCCAACCCGGACGACGACCGTATCGCCGTCGAACGATTCGAGCGTTCCTTCGAATTCTTTCAGGCCGTTCACCGGCTCGTACGTCGTGACGAACACATGCTTGCCGACGGCCTTGCGGACGTCATCGGGCTTTTTGAGCGGACGTTCGGCGCCGGGCGAAGACACTTCCAGAAAGTAAGCGCCCGCAATCGGATCGGACTCGTCCAGCTTCGCGCTCAAGTATTCGCTGATCCGCCCGCACTCGTCGATATCGATACCGCCTTCTTTGTCGACAAACAGACGCAGGAACCAGTTGCCCCCTTCTTTGACGTATTCGATATCGACCAGTTCGAATCCGTGAGCGTCCAGATAAGGGCGTGCCATCTCTTCCACGATGGTTGTAACCTTTGTGCTCAAATGTTGCGACCTCCCGAAATGGACATGCAAATTTAGCGTGACAAAACGTAAAGAGTGGGTTTCCCCACTCTTCTCGCACGTTAGTCCCTATCCACATCATTGCCAGAAAAATTATATCATAACCGTTTCATAGTGACAAGAAATCTTTTCATCCATGATGCCGTCAGAAGAGCGAAAGCTGGTTCGATTCGGGAAGCCCGCGGAAACAGCCCATCGCCGCGAGCATTTCGACGATCGTCTTGCTTACCTTCGCCTTTTGCTGAAAATCTTCGATCGAGAGAAACTCGCCTTGCTCCCGCGCCGCCGCGATATTGCGGGCCGCGTTTTCCCCGATGCCGGCGATGGCCGAGAACGGCGGGATGAGCGAATCGCCGTCGATCAGGAAACGGGTCGCATGCGAGCGGTACAGGTCGATCGGCTTGAACGAGAAGCCGCGCGCGGTCATCTCGAGCGCCATCTCCAGAATGGAAATCATGCTCTTCTCCTTCGTCGTGGCGCTGAAGCCTTTCTCCTCGATTTCGATCAGCCTGCGCAGGATGGCGTCGTATCCCTGACAAAGCAGATCCAGATCGAAATCCTCGGCGCGAACCGAGAAATAGGTGGCGTAGAAAGCGATCGGATGATAGAGCTTGAAGTAGGCGGTGCGCACGCCGAGATGACGTACGCCGCGGCATGGGCTTTCGGAAACATGTACTCGATTTTCAGGCATGAATCGATATACCATTGCGGCACGTTGCACCGCTTCATCTCCTCGATCCACTCCGGCGTAAGGCCCCGGCCTTTCCGCACGCTTTCGGTAATTTTGAAGGCGAGGCTGGCGTCCATTCCCGCTTTGTAAATAAGATACAGCATAATGTCGTCGCGGCAGCCGATTACCGTCTTGATGTTGCAGGTGCCGTTCCTGATCAGCTCCTGCGCGTTGCCGAGCCAGACGCCGGTGCCGTGGGACAGCCCGGAAATTTGCAGCAGGTCCGCGAAGGAGGACGGCTGCGTCTCATGCAGCATCTGGCGGACGAATTTGGTGCCCATCTCCGGCACGCCGTACGTCGCCACGGGCGTCCGGATCTGTTCCGGCGTTACGCCGAGCGCCTCCGTCGAGTTGAACAGGCTCATCACTTTCGGATCGTTCATCGGAATCGTCGTGGGATCGACGCCGGTCAAATCCTGAAGCATCCGCATCATCGTCGGATCGTCGTGGCCGAGAATGTCCAGCTTGAGCAAATTGGTTTCGAAAGCGTGGTAATCGAAATGCGTCGTCTTCCATTCCGAGCTCGTATCGTCGGCCGGATATTGCACCGGCGTCACGTCCTCCACCTCGATATAATCCGGAACGACGACGATGCCGCCGGGGTGCTGGCCGGTGCTGCGCTTGACGCCCGTACAGCCTGCGGCCAGCCGCGACAGCTCGGCGCCGCGCCACTTCTTGCCGTGATCCTCTTCGTACTTTTTGGCGAAGCCGAACGCCGTCTTCTCCGCCACCGTGCCGATCGTGCCGGCCCGGAACACCTGCTTCTCGCCGAACAGCACCTTCGTATAGTTGTGCGCGTGCGGCTGGTATTCGCCGGAGAAGTTGAGGTCGATATCCGGAACCTTGTCGCCTTTGAAGCCGAGGAACGTTTCGAACGGAATGTCCTGTCCCTCGCCCTTCATGACGCCGCCGCACTTGGGACAATCCTTGTCGGGCAGATCGAAGCCGCTCGGCACGCTGCCGTCCAGAAACCATTCGCTGTGGCGGCACGATTCGTTCCGGCACAAGTAGTGGGCCGGCAACGGATTGACCTCGGAAATGCCGAGAAACGTCGCGACGACCGAAGAGCCGACCGATCCCCGGGAACCGACCAGATAGCCGTCCTCATTCGACTTTTTGACAAGCCGCTCCGAAATGAGATAGTTGGCGGAAAAACCGTATTTGATAATCGGAACAAGTTCTTTTTCCAGCCGCTGCACGACGACTTCGGGCAGCGGATCACCGTACATTCGCCGGGCCGTGGCGTAGCATTTCTCGCGAATTTCCTCGTCGGCCCCTTCGATAATCGGCGTAAACAGATCCGGCGGGAACATCTCGAACGGTTCGAACCGTTCAACCAGCTCGTTCGTATTTTTCACGACGATCTCGTAAGCCTTCTCCTCGCCGAGAAACTGAAATTCGGCCAGCATTTCCTTCGTCGTCCGGAAATGGGCGTCCGGCTTGCGCATTTCCTTCAGCGGGCTGAAGCCGGTAATGCCGTGAATCGTAATGTCGCGGAACAGCTTGTCGCGCGGGTGCAAATAGTGAACGTTGCCGGTAGCCACGACCGGCTTGCCGAGCTTCTCGCCGATCCGGCAAATCGTGCGCAGCGCCTGCTCGATTTCGGCGCGGCTGCCGACGAGCCCCTTCTCGACGAGGTGCATGTAGAAATCGAGCGGCTGCACTTCCAGCACATCGTAAAATTGCGCCACTTCCTCCGCTTCCTCGACCGTCTTGTTCAGCACCGTTTCGAAAAACTCGCCCTTCTCGCAGCCCGACATGACGAGCAAACCTTCGCGCAGCTCGACAAGCTTGCTTTTCGGAATGCATGCCACCCGATTGAAATATTCCGTATGCGACAGCGATACGAGCTTGAACAAATTTTTCTTCCCGGTCGCGTTCAGCGCATAGATGCCGCAGTGGAACGGACGGCTGTTGGACAAATCGAGACCGACGTAATCGTTGAGCTGGTCCAGATATGTAACGTTCCGTTCCGCCGCGTCGCCGATCAAACCGTACAGGATGCCTCCGAGCGCGATGGAGTCGTCGATTGCGCGGTGATGGTTTTCAAGGCTTACTTTATATTTGTCGGCAAGCGTATTGAGCCGGTGGTTTTTCATGCCCGGATGCAGAAAACGCGCCAGCTCCAGCGTATCCAGCACCGGATTGCCGAGCTCCGGCAGACCGATCGATTTGCATGCCGCCTGAATGAAGCCGATATCGAACCGGGCGTTGTGCGCGACAAGCACCGCATCGCCGACGAATTCGACGAATTCGCGCAGCTTCGGCTCGAGCTCCGGCGCATCCTTTACCATATCGTCGCTGATGTTGGTCAGCTGCTGGATATGGTACGGTATTTTTTCGTGCGGGTTGATAAAGGTCGAGAAGCGTCCGATTTCCCGCCCTTCCCGCATTTTGACGCCGGCCAGCTCGATAATTTTGTTGTTCACGACGGAAAGGCCGGTCGTTTCGATGTCGAATACGACATATTCGGCCGTCGCAAGCGCCTCCCGCCGGGGGTTGATGACCATCGGCACGGCGTCGTTGACGACGTTCGCCTCCATCCCGAACAGGACGTTGAGGCCGTGCTTTTTGGCCGCCTTGTAGGCTTCGGGATAGACCTGCACATTGGCGTGATCGGTAATGGCGATCGCCTTGTGGCCCCATTTGACCGCGGTTTTGATATACGCATCGATCGGCGTCACGGCGTCCATCGTGCTCATCGTCGTATGGAGATGAAACTCGACCCGCTTCTCCTCGGCGTCGTCCTGCCGTTCGGGGGGCGGGGTGATCTCATGCAGGTCGTTCGGCATCATGACAAGCTCGGGCTCCTGCATGAAGCGATCATACTCGACCCGGCCGCGCGCCTTCACCCATTTGCCGTTGGCCAGCCGGCTCAGCACCTTGACGTCTTCCTTCGTTTTCGCGAACATTTTCATCGCGATCGAATCGGTAAAGTCGGTGACGTTGAACGTGAACAGCGTGCTGCCGTTGCGCAGCTCCTTCACCTCCAGGCCGAACACCGAACCTTGCACCGTTATTTTCTTCTCTTCCTCGCGAATGTTCATCAGCGGCACCGGCTCGTCGCGAATCTCGTAGCCGACCTGCAGCCGGACGTCGCCTTCGTCCTCCGGCGGCGGCGCCTCCTGCACGCTCGCCATAATTTGCTGCACCGCTTCCCGTTCTTCCTTCTCGATCTGCTGCGCAAACCGTTCGTACGCCTCCTGACGGGAAGAACCGACAGCCAGCTTGACGCGGTACTTGCGGGCGAACAGCCGCTCGTAGAAACGAACGACCGCTTCGTCGATTTTTTCTTGCGGGCTAGTTCGAGGCCGGTTTCGTCGAGCAGCGTAACGGTCAGCAAATCGCCGTCGGCGTCCAACCCGGCGCGGGCGAGCCAGCCGTTGACCGAAACCATCTCGCGCTGCGCGTATTCGACGAACAGCTCCCAATACTGCAGCGCGATGTCTTGCGGCTTCACCTCGTCGTCATACAGAAAAACGAACGAAACGTCGGCGATATGCGCGAATTTCTCCTTCACCGTGCGGCAGAACGCCACAAACGCCGGCGAAGGCACGAGCGACGTTTTGCGGATGCAGAACGTCCACTCCCGGTTCGTTTGGCTGACGATCACTTTGTCGATATAGCCGTCCGCAAAATAAGCGTCAATCAAATCGTTCGGCAGCTCCGCCTGCTTCATGAGCAGCTCGAAGCGGTGCCGCTTGTCTCCGGTTTGGCTCATGTTCCCCTCCCATGCGAAAAGGCCGATTCTGGCTTTACGTTCACAGCTCTCCCCGCAATGTGAATCCAGAACCGGCCTTTCATGCTATTCCCGTATGATTGCGGTCAATACGCCCGCGCGAACACGACCGTATGTGCGGCAGGCTCGCCGCAAACCAGACAACGGTCCTTGACGGCGACCGGCTCGAACGGAATGTTGCGGCTCGTCGCCCCGGTCTCTTCCTTCACCTGATGCTCGCACGCGTCCGAGCCGCACCAGCCCGCGTTGACGAACCCCCGCTTTTCTTCCAGAAAAGCCTTCATTTCATCCAATGTATCGACGGTTATGAAATTTTCGTCGCGGAACGCCTTCGCTTTCTCGTACATTTCGCGCTGGATTTCGTCCAGCATCCGGACCACTTCCCGTACGAGGTCCGACTGCGGGACGATTCGCTTCTCGCCGGAGATGCGCGAGACGAGAACGGCTTGTCCGTTTTCCATATCGCGCGGTCCGAGCTCCAGCCGAAGCGGGACGCCGCGCATCTCGTACTCGTTGAATTTCCAGCCGGGGCTCAGATCGGCGCGGTCGTCGACGCGCACCCGGACGCCGGCCGCTTTCAGCTCGGCGTACAGCTCGTCTACCCGGGCTATGACCTGCTCCCTCGTCTTCGGCGGACCGATCGGGATCATGATCACCTGCGTCGGCGCCACCTTCGGCGGCAGCGCCAGCCCGCGGTCGTCGCCGTGCACCATAATGAGCGCGCCGATCAGCCTCGTGCTGACTCCCCATGACGTCGTATGCGCATATTGCTGCTTGTTCTCCCGGTCCAGATACTTGATGTCGAAAGCGGCAGCGAAGTTCGTGCCCAAATAGTGGGACGTGCCGGCCTGCACGGCGCGGCCGTCTTTCATCATCGCCTCGATCGAGAACGTATCCACCGCGCCGGCGAATTTCTCGGAAGGCGTCTTCTGGCCCCCGATGACCGGAATCGCCAGAAACTCTTCCACGAACGAGCGGTACACCTCCAGCATCCGCATCGTTTCCTCGCGCGCTTCCGCTTCCGTCTCATGCGCGGTATGCCCTTCCTGCCATAGAAACTCGCTCGTCCGCAAAACGGCAGCGTCCGTTTCTCCCAGCGCACGACGTTCGCCCACTGGTTGATCAAGAGAGGCAGGTCGCGGTACGACTGAATCCATTTGGCGTACATATGGCCGATCATCGTCTCGGACGTCGGGCGGATGGCCAGACGCTCCTCCAGCTTCTCGCCTCCCGCTTCCGTCACCCAGGGCAGCTCGGGATTGAAACCCTCGACATGCTCTTTCTCCTTCTGAAAGAAGCTTTCCGGAATGAACAGCGGGAAGTAGGCGTTGCGGTGCCCCGTTTCCTTGAAGCGGCGGTCCAGCTCGCGCTGGATGTTCTCCCAAAGCTCGTAGCCTTCGGGGCGAAACACGATGCAGCCCCGCACGGGCGAGTAGTCCATCAGCTCGGCCTTGCGGATGACATCGATGTACCAGCGGGAAAAATCTTCGCCTTGCGGCGTAATTTCCGTCACGAATTGTTTCTCTTTCGACATATGGGCTTAATGCTCCCCTCTGACCAATCGCAAAATATCGTTGTACGTAACTGCCAGCATCAGCAGCATGAGCATCGCGAAGCCGATAAAATGAACCATGCTTTCGCGGTTCGGATCTACCGGTCTGCCCCGCAGCGCTTCCAGGCCCAGAAACACAAGCCGGCTGCCGTCGAGAGCCGGTATCGGCAGCAGGTTGAAAATGCCGAGATAGAGGCTGAGAAGCGCCGCCCATGACGTAAGCTGCGTAATGCCTCTCATCGCAATCTGGCTGGTCACTTCCGCCGTCCGCACCGGGCCGCCGAGATCGTCGAGCTTGAATTCGCCGAATATCAGCTTCTTGAAGCCTTCGAAAATGCTGACGGTCATGTCCTTCATCAGAACGCCGGAACGGACGATCGTTTCGCCGAATCCGGCCTGCCTGGTCGGGTACGCGGCCGTCAAGCCGACCTTGCCGACTCCGGATTCCGGATCGAGCACCGGCGTCAGCTTGATATCGACCGGTTTTCCGTCGCGGATAACCGTCATCACGAGCGGTTTGCCCGCGGACTCGCCGATCATCCCGATCATCTTATCGTAATCGGCACCGATCTTCTCGCCGTTGATGCTGTCAATCACATCGCCCTTCCGCAAATCGGCTTTCGCAGCCGGCATCCCTTCGAGCACTTCGTTCACGAGCAGCCGGTCCGGGGGTTCGACGGGAATGCCGGCCATTTGGATATAGGCGCCGAACAGCACGAACGCCAGGATGAAATTCATCGCCGGTCCGGCAAAAATGGCAAGCGCCCGCTGTCCGACCGTCTTGCTCCCGAATTGACGGTCAAGCGGCGCGATTTGCGTTTCTCTTCCTTTCGCGATCATGACCGCTTGCGGATGGATGTCGTAACGCTCGCTTTCCCCTTCGACGTTGAGCGAAACGGACAGCCGCCGCTCGAGATCGATCGCTTCGACTTCGCCGCGGATGACGTTCGTCCGCTCGTCCAGCCGGTCGAGATAGATGCGCGTCACCCGATCGCCCGCCACGCGAACGGCAATCGTCTGGCCGGGCTTCACGTCGACAATTTCGGGATCTTCGCCGGCCATGCGCACGAAGCCGCCTGCCGGAATAAGACGCAGCGTATAGCGCGTCTCGCCGCGCTTGATCGAGAACAGCTTCGGTCCGAAGCCGATCGCGAATTCCCTCACGAGTATGCCGGCGCGTTTGGCAAAAAAGTAATGTCCCCATTCATGTACCGTCACAATGAGGAAAAATACGAAAACGGTCAAAAAGACGACCTGCAACGTTTCCATGTCGTGCCTCCTGTTCGCGAGCGGCCTGTACTACATAGATTATCATTATTCCACCGTCGGATACAAGAGAACCGCTTTCCCGTTTATCCTTTTGCCGCTTCCGCAGCTTTTCGCGCCCACTCGTCCGCTTCGGCGATTTCCCCGAGTCCCGGATTCGCGACCGCCGTATGCCGTTCCAAAACGGCTTCCACGATCCGCTCGATCGAAAGAAACGGGATTTCCCCGCGCAAAAACCGGGCTACCGCCACTTCGTTGGCCGCGTTGAACACGGTCGGCGCCGTCCCTCCTGTCCGTCCGCTCTCATAGGCCATCCGCAGGCAAGGATACCGGTCGAAGTCCATCTCCCGGAAATGCAGGCTGCCGGCCTTCGCCAGATCGAGACGCGCAGCAGGCGTCCGCCGCCGCTCCGGATACGTCAGCGCATATTGAATCGGCACCCGCATATCGGGCATGCCGAGCTGCGCGACGATGCTGTTGTCGACGAATTCGACGAAGGAGTGGACGATGCTTTCCGGATGAATGAGCACATCGATCCGCTCGTAAGGAAGGCCGAACAGCCAATGCGCCTCGATGACCTCCAGCCCCTTGTTGGCCATCGTGGCGGAATCGATCGTGATCTTCGCACCCATCGACCAGTTCGGATGGCTCAGCGCCTGCTCGACCGTCACATCCGCCAGCTCCTCGCGGCGCTTATCGCGGAACGCCCCGCCGGAAGCCGTAAGCACGATGCGCTGCACCGAGGCGCGGTCTTCGCCGTTCAGACATTGAAAAATCGCGGAATGCTCGCTGTCCACCGGGAGAATCGGCACCCCCTTGGCGGCTGCCCTTTCCATCACGAGATGCCCTGCCGTGACAAGCGTCTCCTTGTTGGCGAGCGCAATCGCCGCACCGGCATCGATCGCCGCCAGCGTGGCGTTCAGGCCGCGGCTGCCGACGATGCCCGTCACGACCATATCCGCGCCCGAGCCGCCCGCAATTTCGACAAGCCCTTCTTCCCCGTAAAGGACACGCGTGCCGGGGGGAACGAACGGACGGACCTGCTCGGCCGCTTCCTTCGTCGCAAGGCATACTTGCGCCGGCCGGAACCGCTTTGCTTGTTCGATCAGCAGCTCCGTGTTGCCGCCGGCCGCAAGACCGACGATCTCGTACCGGCCGGGATCGCTTGCGACAACGTCCAGCGTCTGCGTGCCGATCGATCCCGTCGACCCGAGAATGGCAATTTTATTCAATGCGTTTCCTCCTAAATCTGTTGATGAAGGCGGCCCGTCATCCGGGCAGAAGACCGATGAGAAGGAGCAGCGGGAACACGATCAGCCAGCTGTCGCAGCGGTCGAGCACGCCGCCGTGTCCCGGCAGCAGATTGCCGCTGTCTTTTACGCCGCGCAGACGTTTATAGGCCGACTGGATCAGATCGCCGAATTGGCCGGCTACCGCTGCGAGCAGTCCGATAGCAAGCGCGGTGCCCAGCGAGAATGCATCCGGGGCCGACAGCGCGAATACGCAAGCTACCGCAAGCGAAAGCGCGATGCCGCCGACGGAGCCTTCGACCGTTTTGTTCGGACTGATGGCCGGCCACAGCTTCCGCTTTCCGAACAGCCGTCCGGCAAAGTAAGCGCCGATATCCGATGCCCAAATGCAGCCGAAAGCGAGCGCGGTCCACAGCAAGCCGTCCGGTTCCGCCGCGCGTACCGCCACCATGGCGTGAAATCCGAAACCTATGTAGAAAGCGCCGAGCAGCATGAGCGCGGCGCCGTCAAGTGTCGTTTTATTTTTCGTGACGACGGTCAGGACGAGAAGCAGCAGCATGAGCAGCCATGCCGCCGTCAGCGTGGCGGGCTGTTCAAGCTTCAGGACATCCCACGGCAGCAGGAAATAGAGCACGCCGGCATAACCGGCGAGCGCCGCGGGATGATGCCAGGCGAAACCGTTGAGACGCGCATATTCGGCGAAGCCGATCAGCGCGAGCAGCAGAATCAGCCCGTAGTACGCCCACCCGCCGACAATCGCGAGCAGCACGAATACGGCTCCGGCAGCAAGACCGGTTACGATACGCTGTTTCAATGTCAGTGCCACACTCCAGAAGCGGATGCTAAATGCCGCCGTACCGGCGCGCTCTCCGCTGGTATTCGGTAATAGCCTCGAGAAAATGCTCCTCGGTAAATTCCGGCCAGTAGACGTCGGTAAACCACATCTCGCTGTAGGCCATCTGCCACAACATAAAGTTGCTGAGCCGCAATTCGCCGCTCGTACGGATGACCAGATCGGGGTCGGGCAGACCGCTGCTGAGCAGCCGTTCCGACATCGTCTTCTCGTCGATGGCATCAAGCGACAACTCGCCTCGCTGCACCGCCGCGGCAATTTCCCGCACCGCGCCGAGCATTTCCTTGCGGCTGCCGTAATTGAGGGCGAAATTCAGCACGAGCCCGGTATTGTTCGCAGTCCGGCTGATGGCCGTTTCCACCGCCTGCAGCGTATGGTCCGGCAATCCGCCCTTGTAGCCCATCATTCGGACCTGAACGTTGTTTTGTATCAATTCTTCCAGCTCAATCGCCAAAAACTCCTGCGGCAGACGCATCAAATAATCGACTTCCGCCTTCGGGCGCTTCCAATTTTCCGTCGAAAACGCGTATAGCGTCAAATATTTAATGCCCACCCGATCGGCGGCCATCGTAATCCGCTTTACCGTCTTCATTCCGGAATGATGACCCGCTATGCGCGGCAAACCGCGATTTTTGGCCCATCGGCCGTTGCCATCCATAATAATCGCCACATGCTGCGGCAAATTGTCTGTAGCAAGCGGTTCCGAAGGCTGCGAGGATGTTTTGCCGAATTTGGCCCAAAGTCGCTCGATCATCTTCGTTCCTCCCACCGGAATTCACACCTGACGGAAATAACGCCGGCTATTTGGCAACAAACCCCACCTGTCGGAGGGGCTGCACCTTTTTATACTTCCATAATTTCTTTTTCCTTGGCTGCCAGCACCTTGTCCACCTCGGCGATGAAGCGGTCCGTCATCTTCTGGATGTCGTCCTGGTGACGGCGCGATTCGTCCTCGGAAATATCGGATTTCTCCAGTTTTTTAATATCGTCGTTGGCATCCCGGCGAATGTTGCGAATCGCTACCTTCGCTTCTTCGCCGAATTTCTTCGTCATTTTGACAAGCTCCGTTCTGCGCTCTTCGGTCAGCATCGGGATCGAGATGCGGATGACCGATCCGTCGTTCGCCGGCGTAAGCCCGAGATCCGATTTCAAAATCGCCTTCTCGATCGACGCCAGCGACGATTTGTCCCAGGGCTGGATAAGCAGCGTCCGGGAATCGGGGGTGTTGATATTGGCAAGCTGGTTGACCGGCGTCATCGTGCCGTAATATTCCACCTGCACCCGGTCGAGCAGCGATGGAGTGGCACGGCCGGCGCGCAGCGTTGCCAGATCGCGTTTCAACGCGGCGATCGCTTTGTCCATGCGCTCTTCGGCGCTTTTTTTGATGGACTGCGGCATCAGTCGACACTTCCTTTCACAATAGTTCCGATTTTTCACCAAGCACGACCCGCTTGATGTTGCCTGGCTCCGTAATGGAGAAAACGACGAGCGGAATGTTGTTGTCCATGCAGAGAGACGCGGAAGTTGAATCCATAACGCCAAGATTGCGGTTCAGGACATCGAGATACGTCAGTTGGTCGAACTTCTCGGCGTTGGCGTCCTTGAACGGATCGGCGGAATATACGCCGTCGACTTTGTTCTTCGCCATCAGAATGACTTCGGCTTCGATTTCCGCGGCCCGCAGCGCCGCGGTCGTATCGGTCGAGAAGAACGGATTGCCGGTGCCGGATGCGAAAATAACGACGCGGCCCTTCTCCAGATGCCGAATCGCCCGCCGCCGGATATACGGCTCCGCGATTTGCTGCATCGCAATCGAGGTTTGCACGCGGGTCGGCACGCCGATCGCTTCGAGCGCATCCTGCAGCGCCAGCGAATTCATAACCGTCGCCAGCATGCCCATGTAGTCTGCCGTCGCCCGGTCGATGCCTTTCTCCATACCGGCAATGCCCCGCCAAATATTGCCCCCGCCGACGACGATGGCCACTTCCACATTCAGGTTCACCACTTCTTTAACCTGTTCGGCGATCGATGAGATCATGCCCGCATCGATGCCAAAACCGTTCTGGCCGGCCAGCGATTCGCCGCTCACCTTCAACACAATACGTTTGTACACGGGACTTTCCAACATCGTTTACCTCCATCTTGCACCTCGTCATGCGACGCGGCTGCTATAACGAATTGCGGTCTGAACGCACGAAAATTCAGGCGGGGCGGCGCCCCGCCCCGCCTGAAAGCGATCGGAATTACAGTTTGGCCTGGGACATAACCTCTTGAACGAAGTTGTCCTGCTTTTTCTCCAGCCCTTCGCCAAGCTCGAAACGCGCGAAGCGGCGGATCGAGATGTTCTCGCCGATCGTGCTGATTTTCTCGCTCAGCAGCTGGCTGATCGTTTTGTCCGGATCTTTAATGAACTGCTGCTCCAGCAGGCAGTTTTCTTCATAATATTTGCCGATGCGGCCTTCCACCATTTTATCGACAATGTGAGCCGGCTTGCCTTCGTTCAACGCCTGGGCTTTCAAAATTTCGCGTTCCTTGTCCAGCTCTTCCTGCGGCACGTCTTCACGGCGCACATATTTCGGATTGGCGGCCGCAATCTGCATCGCGATGTCGCGCGCAAATTCGCGGAACTGGTCGGTCTTGCCGACAAAGTCGGTTTCGCAGTTGATTTCAACGAGAACGCCGATCCGTCCGCCGGCGTGAATGTAAGATTCGACGACGCCTTCCGTGGCGATGCGGCCCGCTTTGCTCGCCGCAGCCGAAAGCCCTTTCTCGCGGAGAATATCTACGGCTTTGGCCAGATCGCCGTTCGCTTCCTCCAGCGCTTTTTTGCAATCGAGCATGCCTGCCCCCGTTTTTCACGCAGTTCTTTTACCGCACTTGCGCTTACTGCCATTCGAAACCCTCCTGATGATATGTTGGTATTGGAATGATCGCGCCGCTTGGCTTGGCGGTTTTCATTCGAAAAAAAGGGCGGTGAGAGGTTATTCACCTTCCGACCACCCTTTTTGGTTCAATCGCCGCAATTACGCGGTCGTTTGTTCGCCTTGACGGGCTTCCACAATCGCGTCAGCCATTTTGGAAGTGAGCAATTTCACGGCGCGGATGGCGTCGTCATTGCCCGGAATGACATAATCGATTTCGTCGGGATCGCAGTTGGTATCGACGATACCTACAATCGGGATGCCGAGCTTGCGGGCTTCCGCTACGGCAATGCGCTCTTTGCGCGGGTCGATGACGAACAGGGCGCTCGGCAAAGATTTCATGCCTTTAATGCCGCCGAGGAACTTCTGCAGCCGCTCTTTCTCTTTGCGGAGAATGATGACTTCTTTCTTCGGCAACACTTCGAACGTGCCGTCTTCTTCCCAGGTTTCCAACTGCTTCAGACGGTCGATCCGCTTCTGAATCGTCTGGAAGTTGGTCAGCGTGCCGCCCAGCCAGCGCTGATTGATGTAGAACATGCCGCAGCGCTCGGCTTCGTCCTTCACGGAGTCTTGCGCTTGCTTCTTCGTGCCCACAAACAGGACGGTGCCGCCTTCTTCCGCCAGGGAGCGTACAAAATTGTAGGCTTCCTCGACTTTCTTGACCGTCTTCTGCAGGTCGATAATGTAAATGCCGTTACGTTCGGTGAAGATATAACGATCCATCTTCGGATTCCAGCGACGGGTTTGATGCCCGAAGTGAACCCCAGCCTCAAGGAGCTGTTTCATGGAGATAACCGCCATCTTCACAACACCTCCCAAATTCGGTTTTTGTCGAAATCCTCCGCCGATCGCACTTTTCGCCAAGACTCCGGCCGGGCCGAAGCACCGTTGACGAAATTGATCGGCGTGTGAATTTAACGCCGTCACTTACTATACCATAACCTTCAATGCCGCGCAAGCCGGGAAAAAAGACGCGGTTCCCGCCTTCCTCCGGCGCGAACCGCTACGGTTCCAGCAGCGCCTTGCCTTCCTCGGGCGGCAGCGGCTGACTCGACACAATCTCTATGATTTCTTGCAGATCCGGGCTGTCCGGGAAGCGGAAATAGCCGGCCCGTACGACCTTCTTCGCTTTACGCATGGCGGCGACAAACGCTTCCTCCCGCGCGATCAGTCCTTTGGCGGCAAGAATGGCCGCCGTCTCGGTGACGCTCGATCCCGGCGGAATACGGACAACCGTCCCCGTCTTTCCTCCGGACCCGTCCGTCCCGCTTTCCGCGGCTTCCGCGGCGGTTCGGCCGGGTTCCACTCCGTCCGACGTCCCGGGCAACTCCCTGTCCGACGTCCCGGATTTCTTGGCATCAAGCGCCGCTGATTGCTTGGCGTCCGGCGGCGCGGACGATTTGACGGCCGGCATTTCCGCCTTGTCCCCGGCTGCCGCCGCCGGCTGCCGCTCTCCCGCTTGAGCTTCCGCTTCTTCGAGCGCGTCTCGGACAGCGTCTTCGATCAGCTTGTCCGCTTCGGCCTGGGTATAAAGTTTCGGTTCTTCCGGCTGGTTGCTAAACGCGTTCAGCTCTTCGCGCTGCCGCTCGCCGACCAGCATCAGCTGCAGCAGCAGCGCGCCCGCCATCAGGCCGATGCCGAGACCGATCAGGAAGCTCCGGTTTCTAATCACGGGCAGCCGCCTCCCGTTCGGCCAGTTGCAAAATCAACTGCACCTCGCCCTTCGGCATATTCGTTTTGCGGGCGATCGCTTCGATCGATTTGCCCTGCTCGCGGAGACGGAACAGCTGCGCATAGCGATCGCGGATCGAACCGGACTCCGGCTTTACGTCTTCTCCGGCGGCGGGCGCGTTCCCGCGCTCCGCAGCGGCAGGCGGCTCCGGTTGAACCGGGACGGACCGTACCGGCTCCGGCCTGACCGGCTCTGCGGCCGCCGCTTTCAGAGCGGCCAGGTCGCGCTCCAGCCGGCCGCATCTCTCCTCCAGCTCGGCGATGCGCCGTTCGCCGTTTTCGGCGCGCGCCCGCGTCTCTTCCTGCAGCTTGCCCGTCAGCCCGACGAGCTCGCGGTGATCCGCCTCCATGTTCTCCATAAACTGATCGAGCGCCGTCTCCATATTGCGCAACGATTGACCGGATTGCGCCGTCTGTTTTCGCGGAAGCGCAAGACCGCAAACAAGCGCGAACGCGCCGAGAAGAACGATATATTGCCAAGGCTGCAATGTTGTCCACCTGCACTTCCTGCTTTTCATTTATAATGAAATGTCGATATGGCGGCCTTTGAACGGATGGGACGAATGCTGCGTTTGCCGCTTGTCCCCGCTGCGGCCGCTGTCGTCCTCCCCGTCCCTGGCGCCCGGACTGCCCGCTCTTTGCCGGCCGCTCTGCTCCTTGTGCCGGCTGTCCTTCACATTAAGTCCTTCGGCCAGCTCGACCGCAGCGTTGCGGGTACGCTGCTGCTCCGTCTGCTTGGCCGCGGCCTGGCCCAGAATCGCCTGATCCGCCGCCGGCTTGGCCTGCGCATGGCTCTGAATGCCGGACATTTCCGGCGTGCGGGGGACGGACATCTGCAGATCGATCGGACGATACTTCATGCTGCGCCTCCTGTCCGCGATCCAACGCGTTTATTCAAGAACGGTAAGGAACGGTGCTGACATCCCCGTCGGCGTAGCAGAACGTGACGCGGGAGGCCGGGTCCTTTACGAAACGGGTATAACGGCCGATCACGATTTTCGTTCCGCCGTATACGGTATGAACGACGTTTACGCGAGCATTCTCCGCATCTTCCAACATTTTTCGATCGCAAGAATCTGTTCGCGCAGCTCGTCCTGCTCTCTCTGGGCCTGCTGCTTCGTCGACAAAAGCTTGACGCGCATCGCCATTCGGTCGGGAGTGAGCTGACCGGAAGCGGCAAACTGATCCAGCAGCGCCAGCGCCTTTCCCGTCTTGTCCAGACTGTCCGTACATTCCTTCAGCTTCGCCCGCAGCCCGATCAATTCCGCACGCAGTTCCGGCTTGACGCCGACTTCCACCGTCGTCGCCGTCGACATCGTATTGCCGAGCGTCCGCACCGACACCCGTTCGCCCGCCTGAATGACGCCGCCGACGATCAGCCCTTTCGCGCCGATGCACTCGACGTTCCGCCCCGCCTTCACCTGCGAGTGCATAATGCTTTGGGAGACGATGACATCCTCGCCGGCCGTCACGTTGCCGTCCTGAATGAAAGAGCTGCGCACCGTTTTGTTCGCTTTGACGAGTCCCTTGTGGCCGGCCATAATGCCGCCGGTAATTTCGATCGATCCTCCCGCCTCCAGCATCGCGCCTTCCACGCCGCCGACGATGCGGATGTCCCCGGCGGCTTTCACGCTGAAGCCGGTAAGCACGTTGCCGCGTACGACGACGTTCCCGACGAAATCGATGTTTCCGATATTATAGTCGACATCGCCGTTCACTTCATATACGGGAAACACATTGATCTTGTCGCCGTCCGTCTTGCTGACCATGCCGTCGATCGTCGCATAGAGCGCCGTCTGCTCCGGATTGGTGACTACATTTTTGCCGATTTTGAAACGCGCCTCACGCCCTTTCCGGCCGGGCACGGGATCGCCCGTAACCGCCCTTCCTTCCTTTCCCGGCTTCGCCGGAATGCGCTCCGCGATCAATTGGCCGCGCTTGACGTTGCTGAGGCGGAGAACGTCCCTGAAATCGACCTTGCCATCCTGCGCTTGCGCCGGTTTTCGTTCCGCCCCCGCTTCCGCCACCATGCGAATGGAACCGTCCTCACCGTCTGTCGGTTCGTCCCCGCTCGCAATCAAAGCCGCTCCGGAGAAAAATTTGATCGGCGCCGCGGCGATTTCCTTCAACAGTTCGGTACGAATCCCGTACACGACCCCCTGGCTTTGCACATAACTTTCCAATTCCTCCGCCGTAAAGGAGATGGTGTCGTCCACTTGCGCAAACTCCAGGTAGGCCGACAGCTTGTCATGAGAAATGCGGATACGGATATAACGGTCCAATGATGAAGGCACGGACAAATCGCTCTCCTCCTTTCCGCTTTAATACTGCTTTAATACTTCTTTAACCTGCATAATACGGTTTTAATACTGCAAAAGCTGCTGTTTTTGTTTGGCCAATGCGCTGCGCAAGCGGAGAATCGCCTTGGAATGCAGCTGCGATATGCGCGACGGAGACAGCGACATCACTTCCGCGATTTCGCTCAGCGACAATTCCTCGTAGTAGAACAGGGATACGACGGTCCGTTCCTTCTCCGTCAGCCGGTCGATCCCCTTGACGAGCGCTTCCTTCAAATAATGCTCATGAACTTTGTATTCCGGATTTTTCGCTTTTTCATCCACGAGCAGCGACATGCGGGTTTCCGCGTCCTCCTCGCGGATCGGGTCTTCCAGTGAACAGACGGTCGTCACCGCGATTTCCTGCAGCATCTGATTGAATTCTTTCTCGCTTACATTCAGATGCCGGCTCATTTCTTCGTCGGTTACGGAACGCAAATACCGCTGTTCGAGGACCTGGTAAGCCTCTTCGACCTTCTTCGCTTTTCCCGCACCGACCGCGGAACCCAGTCGCCTTGCCTGAGCCCGTCGATAATGGCCCCGCGTATGCGCCAGGACGCGTACGTTTCGAACTGCAGCCCCCGGCGGTAATCGAATTTCTCGATCGCGTCGATCAACCCCATCACGCCGTTGCTGGTCAGATCGTCTTTGGACACATTTTGGGGAAGACCCGAGGCCATCCGTTTCGTCACATAATCCACCAACGGAAGGTAGCTCTCGATCAACTGTTTTTTCGCTTCGATATCCTTGCTTTCTTTCCACCGCTCCCATATCTCGATGTTCGACAGATGATGCGTTTTCGGCTCCGCCATCTTGCCGTCGTCCTCCTTCCTTGCATCGCTATGGAGTTTCAGGTGAAAAAGCCGTCAATTCATGCTGCGAATCGCTTCCGCCAGTTTCCCGGGTTCTTGCTGCTTGACCGATGTCAGGCGGGGCGGCTGAAGGGGCTGAAAACCGACGTCCGCCTGCTGCCCGGATTTTCCGGCGTCTGCACGGCGCCGGGCGCTTCCCATTGACGCTTCAACATTCCGTTCAAATCATCCGTCTCGTCCGGGGTCGTCAAATCGAGCTGCCCGCCTTTGTTCTCCTCCGCCGCGCCGGCTTCATCCCGCAAAACGGGCGGACGGAGCGCCATGCCGAGCATCGCCCGCAGCGCGAATGACAAGACGAACATCGCCGTAAAGGCGTACACGGCCCGAATGCCGGACACGCCGAGCGGATTGCTGGCGTATGAGACAAGAAAGGTCGGTATTGCCGCTACAAAACCGAGCACGATATTCCAGCGCCAAGTTCCCGTCATCATCAAATCTCCTTCGTTCCAAGCTGTACGCTGCGAATCGTCATGATACCGGTCAGACTGTCGAATTCGATCGTGCGGCCCCAGCTGCCTCCCGTATCCTCGGCCGCGATTTCGATGCCCGCTTCCTGGAGCGCCGCGGTGCACGACTCCACGTTGCGCTGGCCGATGCGCATCATTTCGCTGCCCGAATACGAAAACATTTGCGCGCCGCCGGCCATTTTGGCGACAAGCCGGTCCGCCGAGGCGCCGGCGGCGACCATCCGAACGATAAGCGCCGGAATGGCCGTATCGGCATATTTGGCGACGTTGAGCTGCGCTTCCCTGGCGATAGACGACGACGGCAGCATGACGTGGGCCAGGCCCGCAATCCGCATCCGCTCGTCGTATAAGGCGACCCCGACGCAGGAGCCGAGCCCCGCCGTTTTGAGCACATCGCCGCC
>NZ_BOVJ01000030.1 GCF_018403665.1 Paenibacillus cisolokensis | reverse complement strand
AAAAATGTGCGACGTATCGCCGACGGAATACCGCCGGATGCTTTTTGGCAAAAAGCGTAGGTTCCGCCAGGCTGCGGAAAGGAGGGGGAGGATGAGACGAAAGCTTATCTGCGGAACGCTGGCCGGGCTGATATTGGTTGCGCTTGCGCTGGCTGCCTCGTGCCGGTCCGGCGGCAACGATTCGCAGGAGAGGCGGAACGAGGCGCGGACGCCAGACGAAAAGACGGAAGAAGGGAGATCCGTTACGGGGCCGGTCAAGATCGGCTTTGCGATGGATACGCTGATCGAGGAGCGATGGCCGCGAGACCGGGAGTTATTCCGGCAAGCGGTCGAGTCGCTCGGCGCGGAAGTGGAGATTACGGTGGCAAGCGGCGACGACGCGCTGCAAATCAAGCAAGCCGAGACGATGATCAGCGAGGGTGTCGATCTGCTCGTCATCGTACCGCACGATGCCGAAGCGACCGCCGCGATCGTCAAGAAAGCCCATGCGGCCGGCATCAAGGTGATGGCGTACGATCGTCTGGTGAAAAACGCCGAGATCGACTTTTATGTGTCGTTCGACAATGAGAAGGTCGGCGAATTGCAAGCGAAAGCGATTACCGCGTTGGTCCCAAAAGGAAGATATGTCTATATCGGCGGGGCAGAAACGGACTATAACGCCCATTTGATCAAAAAGGGGTGTTCAAGGTGCTGCAGCCGCTCATTGACAGCGGCGACATTACGGTTGTGTATGACCAGTGGACAGCGGACTGGGTACCGACGAACGCGCAGACCAACATGGAGTCGGCGCTCAAGGCCAATCGCAACCGGATTGACGCGGTGATCGCCGCCAATGACGCGACCGCGGGCGGCGCCGTCGCGGCGCTTGCCGCGCATGGTTTGGCGGGCCGGATTCCGGTCGCCGGCCAGGACGCGGACTTGCCCGCCGCGCGGCGGATCGCCGAGGGGACCCAGACGATGACCGTGTACAAGCCGATCCGGACGCTGGCCGAAACGGCGGCCGGCCTTGCGGTCGCTATGGCGAGAGGCGAGCAGGTGGAGGCGGACCTCATGCTAAACAACGGCAAGATTGAAGTGCCTTCCGTTCTGTTGTCGCCGATTGCCGTGGATCGGAGCAATATCGAAGAGACTATTATTGCGGACGGTTTTCATAGCTGGGATGACGTGTTTCGGCAGGATCGGCGCCCGTAACATTGCGGCGGCTTAAGCCGGTTTGCCCTGGCGTCGGACAGCCCCCTTGCGCAGCAAACAGACTGCGCAAGGGGGCATTTTGCATGTAAAAACAAAATATTACCATTCAATACAAATCAATCCTCTTTTTCCCCCGCAACGGCAACAGCACGTCACCTTATAGTGGTAAATAAGATCATCGACTGATGCTGGAGGGGGCATGCATGAACAGAGGAAGACGAATTTCGCTTCGCATCAAATGGATGGCTCTCATTTCGGGGGCGGTATTGGTGTCGGTCCTGGGCTCGACACTGATGCTGTTTTACACGGCCAGGGCATCGCTGGAAGCCACGTTTTCCGAGGGCAATGCCGTCCAGGTTGAAAGCGCTGCCAGAGAGATCAGGGCGTGGACCGGAAAATACGAGCAAACGGTGCGGCAGCTTGCCCGGTCAATTGGTTTTGCAAGCGTGCAAGCCGCCGATCCCGGCGCGGCGATCGGTCAGTTGCTGCAAGCGGCGCAGGAAGATGACGCGCTGCTTGCGAGCGTGTATTTTATCTCTGCCGCAACGGGACGCATGCAAGCTTCTTCCGGTTTCGCCGAAGCGGGCGATGCCCGGACGGAGGAGGTTTATCGGCTTGCCGCTGCGGGCGGCGGCGCCGTCTGGACCGATGTCCGCCGGCATGAACGGCACGGCCGGATGGTTATGTCCGTTGCCGCGCCGGTGCTGGTCGGCGGCGAACTGTACGGGATTGCCGGTTTCGACATCGATTTGCAGGCCATCGGCTCGCTGCGCAAGTCCAATGAACGATTCGGGGGCAACAAACTGGTCATTTATGATAGCCATGGGGTCATCATTTCATCGTTCATGGACGGACTCGATGGCCGGAACCTCGATCCGGCGGCAAGCGGGCAGATGGAGGACGCGCTGCCCGACCGGGAGCAGATGGCGGAGACGTTCGCATGGGTGAAAGAGATTGCGGAGGGCAAGCGGCGGGGCATCGGCTTTAGCTGGGAAGGCGTCGATTATAACGGCGAAGTCTCGTTCGTGTACGCTCTCGATTGGACGATCGTGTCCTTTGTTGACAAGCAGGCGCTGCACAGCCAGTGGCGGACGTTTCTGGCCATCAGTTTCATCGCCGCTTTCGTCGGGCTTTGCATCGGCGCATGCGCGGCGTACTGGATCGCTTCCCGTTTGCTGAAGACGATCGGGGAGATCCGCTCCGCCATTTCGCGGACGGCAGCCGGCGATCTGACGGCGGAAATCCGCTATAACGGCAACGATGAAATGGGCGAGCTGGCGGGCAGTTACAACGCCATGCTGGCCAGCGTCCGGGGGCTCATCATGAAAGTGCGCGGGAGCGTTCGGGAGGTTGAAGATACGGCCAAAGAAGTGAAGGCCACTGCGGAAGCGAACGAGGCTGCCGGGCGGGAGACGGCCGGTTCGACCGCGGAAATCGCCGCCGGGGCCGCTCACACTGCGGAGGAAGCGGAGAGAAGCTCCGCTGCCGTCGACAGGCTGAGCGGGGCGATCGGCGTCCTGATCGGGCAATCCCGCGAAGTGGAGGCGGCTATTGCGGCAACCGGCTCCCACATCGAGAACGGCCGGCGCCAGGCCGGGCAGCTCGAGGAGGTCTACACTTCGCTGGATCAGGCACTGGGACAAGTGACGGCGATCGCCGCCGATCTGAGCGAGAAATCGCGTTCCATCTCTTCGGTGACGAAAATCATTGCCGACATATCCGAGCAGACCAATCTGCTTTCCATCAACGCGTCTATCGAGGCGGCGCGGGCCGGAGAACATGGCAGAGGCTTTGCCGCTGTGGCCAGCGAAGTCAGGAGACTTGCCGAGCAGGCCAAGCGCTCGTCGCAAAACATTCATCAGACGATCATGGAGATTTTGGCGCAGACCGGTCAGATGGTCGCGGTCGTCCAGGAGACCAACGCTGTGAACCAAACGCAGAAACAAGCCGTCGCGCAAGTCAGTCAGGCCATGCGCAGCATGCATGAGGCGCTGGAGAGGATGCTGCGCATGATCGAGCAGGAAGTCGCAGCGATCGCCGGTGTTGAGGGGCTGAGGGACGCGGTGGTGGCGTCCACGCAAAATATTTTGGCGGTGTGCGAGCAGACCACAGCCAGGACGGAGGCGATCGCCTCATCGACGGAAGCGCAGATCGGCGCGGTTCGGGCGGCTTCCGAGCAGGCGGGCCGGCTGGAAGCGGCCGTTGCCGAACTGCGGCAGGCGGTATCGCGGTTCAGAGTGGACGGTGATTCTGCCGGACTGTAAAAAAGTATAGCAAAAATTAAAAGAGTCCAGTTACGAAGCGCTTTCGGCGGCTCCAGCCTGCAGTATAGTGAGATTGTAAAAGACAAACAAGCAGCGATATGAAAGGGGTAACAAAATGAAAAAGAGATCGAAATGGCTATCGCTCGGACTTGTGCTGACGCTCTTTGCGGCCGTTTGTCCGCTTGCAGCGGCGGCGCAGGAGGAGAAGTGAGCGTCGGGATTGTGCTGCCCACCAAGGACGAGCCGAGGTGGGTGCAGGACGAGCAGCGTTTCAAAGAGGCGCTGGAAGGAACGAAATACACGACGGAAATTTTGTTCAGCCAGGGCTCCTCGGCCAAAGAAAAGGAAAATGTCGAGACGCTGATCAACAAAGGCATCGACGTACTGATCATTACGCCGCATGACGGCGATGCAGCGGCAGCCGCAGCGGAAGCGGCCAAGAAAGAAGGCATTACGGTCATTGCCTACGACCGGCTCATCACCAACACGGACGCGGTTGACTACTTCGTAACGTTCGACAGCTTCGCGGTAGGCGCGGCTCAAGGCCAGTACCTGATCGACAACGCAGGCGGCTCCGGCGTTCCGTTGTACCTGTATGCGGGCGCCGCTTCCGACAACAACGCGTTCCTGTTCTTCGAGGGCGCATGGAGCGTGCTGCAGCCGAAAATCGCCGACGGCACGTTCGTCATCGCCAACTCCAGCGAAGCGGAGGCGTTGAAGGACAAAGCGAAGCTTACCCGCGACGAAATGAGCAAGATCATCGGCCAAGTGACGACGAACTGGGACGCGAACGAAGCGAAAAACAAGGCGCAAACGCATCTGACCGCCGCAAGCGCAAACTTGAAAGGCGATGTTGCCATTCTTGCGCCGAACGACGGCACCGCCCGCTCGATCGCGGACGTCTTCGCCGCCGACAGCGCCATTACGAACTATGTCATTACCGGCCAAGACGCGGAGAAGGCCTCCATTCAATACATCATTGACGGCAAACAGTCGATGACGGTGTTCAAGGATGTGCGCACGCTCGTGAAAGACGCGATGGGCATGGCCGTGGAGATTCTCGACGGCAAGACGCCGGAGACGACCGGCTCCTACAACAACGGCAAGATTGACGTGAAAGCCAAACAAACGGATGTCATCGTCGTAGACAAAAACAACGTGAAGGCGGAGCTGATCGACTCGGGCTACTACGAAGCCGGCGAATTTACCGGTCTGGAATAACCAGCCGGCATCATGGACGCGGAATTGCGGCCGATCCGATCGGACCGCAGTTCCGCAATTAGTCGTTTGGGGCAAAGGAGGCAGCATGGTGAACGACTGCATGCTGGAGATGCGCAATATCTCCAAGGAATTTACAGGGGTCAAGGCGCTCGAGAACGTGAACTTCAAGGTGGGGCGAGGCGAGATCCATTGTCTGATCGGCGAGAACGGCGCAGGCAAATCGACCTTGATGAAAGTGCTCAGCGGTGTTTATCCGTACGGCACATACAGCGGCGATATCGTGTTTGAAGGGCAGGTCCAGCAGTTTCACAAAATCAGCGACAGCGTCAAGGCGGGGATTGTCATTATTTATCAGGAATTGGCGCTGTTCCCCGATTTGACGGTGTACGAAAACATTTTCGTCGGCAACGAGGTCAGACGCGGCAGCATAATTGACTGGAACCGGACGATCACCCAGGCCAAGCAGATGCTGGACAAAGTCGGGCTGAATGTGAATCCGGATACGCTGATCAAAGATCTGGGCGTCGGCAAGCAGCAACTGGTCGAAATCGCCAAAGCGCTCAGCAAAAATGTCAAGCTGCTTATTCTGGACGAGCCGACGGCCGCGCTGAATGAGAACGACAGCGAAAATCTGCTGAACCTGCTGCGGGAATTGAAGAAGCAGGGCATCACCTGCATCATGATTTCGCACAAGCTGAAGGAAGTCATCTCCATCGCCGACAAGGCGACCGTCATCCGCGACGGGCGCACGATCTGCACGCTGGACGCCGCCAAAGGCGAAATATCCGAGAGCGTCATTATCAAGCATATGGTCGGCCGCGAAATCGACGATATTTATCCGAAACGGACGAACCAGACGTTCGGCGCCAACGTGCTGGAGCTGCGCAACTGGTCGGCATACGACGCGCAGCTGGGGCGGCAAGTGCTCAAAAACGTCAATCTCCACGTCCGCAAAGGCGAGATTGTCGGCATCGCGGGGCTGATGGGTTCGGGAAGAACGGAACTGGCTCTAAGCCTGTTCGGCAACGCGAAGAACTACAAAGTGCAAGGAGAGCTTATCTTTGACGGTCAGCCGCGGTCGTTCAAGCATACGAGCGAGGCCATCCGCGCAGGCTTGGCCTATGTGACGGAGGACCGCAAGGGCGACGGGCTGTTTCTGGCCCAGGACATCAAGCAGAATGTCACGGCCGCCAATCTGAAGGGCGTGTCGGCCAAAGGCGTCATCAACGGCAACGAAGAAATCAAGATCGCCAATGACTACAAGGAATCGCTGTACATCAAGGCGCCTTCGGTCGAACAGATCGTCGGCAACCTGAGCGGGGGCAACCAGCAAAAGGTGTCGCTCGGCAAATGGCTGTTCGTCGGTCCGAAGCTGCTCATTCTGGACGAGCCGACACGCGGCATCGACGTAGGGGCCAAATTCGAAATTTACACCATCATGAACAAGCTGATCGCCAGCGGCATGAGCATCATCATGATTTCGTCGGAACTCGGCGAAGTGCTCGGAATGAGCGACCGCGTGTATGTCATGGCGGAAGGCGAGATCAAGGGCGAGCTGCCCATCAGCGAAGCCAGCCAGGAAAAAATAATGGAACTGGCGACACAATAGGAGGTTCATCATGAATTTCGTGACGGAAGTAAAAACGCTAGTCAAAGAAAATATCCGCGACTACGGCATGTATATCGCGCTGTTTGTCATCATGCTGACGTTTACGATCCTGACGGACGGCCTGTTCATGTCTTCGCGCAATATCAGCAACCTGCTGGACGCCACCGGCTATATTGCGGTGCTGGCCGTCGGTATGACCCTTGTCATCGTCATCCGGCATATCGACCTGTCCGTCGGCTTTGCGGCCGGTTTCCTGGGGGCGATCGCCGCCATATTGCTGACGCAGTTCGGCGTGCCGGTCTATTTCACCATTCCGATCATCCTCGCGCTCGGGGTTGTCATCGGCCTGTTCAACGGCGCGCTTGTGGCGTCCATCGGCATTCCCTCCTTCGTCGCTTCGCTGGCCGGGATGCTGATTTTCCGCGGCGCGCTGCTGCAAGTGACGGAGAAGACGGGCACGATCATCATCAAGGACAAGTATTTCAACGCCATCGGCAACGGCTATATTCCCTCGATCATGGAAGTGAACGGGCTGCACCTGCTTTCCCTGATCATCGGGCTGCTGTGCATTGTGCTGTACATGTACAGCGAAATCTCCGCGCGCCGCAACAAAATCAAATACAACTTCGAAGTGGTGTCCAAAGGGGTATTCGCGCTCAAGCTGGTGTTCATCTCTGCCATTATTGCGTATATTACCTGGATTCTGGCCGGCTACAACGGCTTTTCGTGGACCGTTATCATTATGCTGGCCGTCGTCGCCGGCTATCACTTCCTGACGACCAAGACGGTGCTGGGGCGGCATATTTATGCGGTCGGCAGCAATCCGGACGCGGCGCATCTTTCCGGGATCAACGTCAAGAAGATCACCTACATCGTGTTCTGCTCGATGGGCTTTTTGTCGGCGCTGTCGGGCATTCTGTTCACCTCTCGGCTGCAGTCGGCGACGACTACGGCGGGCACGCTGTTCGAGCTTGACGCTATCGCGGCCGCTTATGTCGGCGGGGTATCCTCCGCAGGCGGAGTGGGCAAGGTAACGGGCGCGATCATCGGCGCCATCGTCATGGCGTCGCTGTCGAGCGGCATGAACCTGCTCGGCGTCGGCATTTCCTATCAGTACATGATCCGCGGCGGCGTGCTCGCGCTGGCGGTAATCTTCGACGTGATGACGCGCAAGAAGCGGAAATAACGGCATACGCGGTATTAACAATCAGCCTCAATCAGCCTCCGGCCGTCCGGCCGGGGGTTTTTGCGCTGAAGCCGTCAGTACGAATGGATGCGGCCGAACTTTTTTGACTTATTCAAACAGAATCTCTATAATGAAATTTGCTTATCCATTGTCATGAATGAGAGGTATAAAAATGCATTACATCAGACTGCGTTTCCCGATTTGAACGGAAAAATTGAATACGTTCAACGGCTCTGTTCGGATAAACAGAGTAAACGGGATCAGTCTGCCCATTTTTCATCCTCATCTTCCTTTGAATAGACAACACATGCAGAAGAAGAAAGGCGGATCGTTCTGCCTTTTTTTGTTTGGCTTAATCTCTAACCGAATAAGGATGGGTCTTCTTCCGTTTACTCTGATCGCAGGCAGGCAGCCTGTGATTTTTATTTGGAAAGGAAGAAATACATGACCAAAAAATAAGAAGCGCCCAACGCGTGCGGAAACTGGAGTCGGTATTGAAATGTCCGATTTGCGAAAGCCCGGTGAAGGTTGTCGATCTTAAAAGTCTGATCTGTTCGCATAACCATACGTTCGATTTCGCCAAGCAGGGGTATCTCAACTTGATGCCCTATCCCACTAACAGTCATTACAAGAAGGAATTGTTCGAGGCCAGGCACAAAATCATTACGGAAAGCGACTTGTACGCGGCCGTGCATGAGACGATCACGAAGGCGATACGGGCGCATGCGGATGTTTCGATAAATCCTTTTATCATTGCGGATCTGGGTTGCGGGGAAGGCTCCCAATTGCAAAAGATTTTGGACGGATGCAGGAGCCGGACCGCGACCGGGATCGGTCTCGATATTGCGAAGGAAGGCATTATGATGGCCGCCGGAAGATACGAAAGCCCGATTTGGCTCGTAGCGGACCTGGCCAAAACGCCGTTGGCGGACCGGTCGGTTCATGTGATTCTGAATATGCTGTCTCCTTCCAATTACAAGGAATTCAAGCGGGTGTTGGTTCAAGGCGGTCTGGTCATTAAAGTTGTTCCTCGTCCCCTTTATCTGAAGGAACTGCGGGATATGCTCTTCGAAGACGATAAAAAGGTCTATCGAAACGAGGAAACGGTGTCGCGATTTAAAAACCATTTCCGTCCGCTCGACTCTTTCCGTCTAACTTACACTCAAAAACTGCATAACGCGGAGCTCGAACATTTGGTTCGAATGACGCCCCTTGCCTGGACCGCAGATCAAGCGCGCATTGATGCGTATATCAATCAAGAGACTGCAGAGATCACCTTGGATGTTGAAGTTTTAATCGGATTAAATATGTAATAGGAAAGCCAACGCGTGTGAAGATCGCAAGATAACGAATATTCCCTAATGACGAAGACCTGCTGAATTAACGGCAGGTCTCTTTCGTGCGGGGGAACTTATGTTCGCTGACGAGTTTCGGAAGGTTCCTATTATACAATAAGAATTAGTTCGGTATCATCCCGATTGTTCTTAATGTCATCCTCAACAGTTCGAAGAAAAGAAAGAGGAGTTTTATAAGGAGCTGCTGGCATAGGCAGAAAAAGAGCTGAAAGAAGCTTTGAAAAAGAAATCAGGGGTGAAATAGGGAGGGGCCGTATGGGAGAGGATAGAGATAACAAGAAAGTTAGAGATATTCCGGATTTAATGAGTGAAGCGAACAAACTCACAAATGACTTGAAAACGGTAATTGCCGACATGGAAGAAAAACGCGGGCGCGTATTTTTGAAATGCCTAAAGGATCAGATTAGATATTTAGATTGGGAAGAAGGCTTCAATCCCAAAAAGAGAAAGAACTTTGAACGTAAGGAAGTGGTTCATGTACAATTTGGATTTAATACCGGTTCTGAGCATGGCGGACCACATTGGGCAGTAATCCTTGATGGGGAAAAATGGTCGTGTCCTACAGTAACGGTAGTGCCTCTGGGATCGCTTGAGGAAGGGGAAACCCAAGAACATGTGCATAAAGATGATGTGTTTATCGGGACGATCCCCAGTATTAATGAAAAATTGGTGTACGCGATTCCAAATCAAATTCGAACAATAAGTAAGCTTCGAATCATCAGACCGAGGCATAAAAATGATGAATCAATCAAGCTTTCCAACCAACAGATGGATGAAATCGATAAGAAGTTATTCCAAATGTTCTTTAGTAAATCTAAGGTTATCCATGAGTTGGTGGCAAATTTATCCGAAGCGGCTACCGCCAGAGAGAAATGATTAAATAATTAATAAGATCATTGACAAAAGAGTTATTTTCCATTATGTTAGAAGCAACAGAGCCCTTGCGGCATTGGAGATGTATACAGTTTTACCAGAGAAAAAGCCATCCTTCGGGATGGCTTTTGACGTTACTAACACAATGGTCATCGGATTAAATAGGTGATTGAACTTTAACCGGATTAATGAAGTAATCGGAAATCCAAAAACGTGTTACAATGGGAAAGAAATGCAGCCGCCCCTCATTAAAGGAGGAGTTTCATGGAGTATGTCCGGGATTACACGATGTACGCTGCCATTTTCGGCATGTTCAGTTTTGTCTGGTTCGGCTGGGCGCAAGAAAAACCGAGAGCAAGCTGGCGAATCTATATCGGTTTGGCGTCCGCCGCGGCTCTGCTAGTATGTCTGGCTGGCGTCTATCTGAGCGTGAAAAATTGGGATGCGCCTTCCGCTTTGTCGGAAGGAACGGCTTTCCGCCAATATTTGATTACGGTCTGTATCGAATTTATTTTGGCTGGCATAGGCGCTTTTGTGCTGTATAAATTAAAACGCCAAAATGTTGTCGCCTCTTGGATCGCCTTTATCGTCGGTATCCATTTTATCGGCCTGACAAACGTTTTTGACGATCCCGGCCTCTATCTTCTGGCGGCGCTGCTCGTTGCCATCTCAATTCTTTCATTATGGATTGCTCCGAAACTGCAAGTAGCCAACAGCGCGATTGTGGGCATCGGAGCAGGCACGGTATTGTTCGTCTATGCCGTACTTGGCTTGATCCGCTATTTATCCGTATAAACGGGAAGGCAGCCTCATGCTCGAGGCTGTCTTTTTTCATTCTGCGCTGCCAGTGGATGGACGGCGCATTCTTTTTTCTCAAGCGAGCAGTGTTAGAAAGGCCATCGGTCCGCGGACTTCTTGACAAGAAAGCTACGGTGTGATTTCTACTAGAGTGACGCGACTCTACTTTCAGAAGAAGATCGCTAGAGCACTTGAATCGGAGCTCTGCCAATGTGCAGATGCATCGAATCGATAACCAAAGTTGTAGAAATCGATTTTGACTGTTGCGATATTGGTCCGGGGGGAATCGCCGTTGAATATTATCCTGCAACGATACAACAACCTTACACTGCGTTCGAAGCTTTCCTTATCGTTTATTCTATTGATCGTCATGTCCATGACTTTACTGGGGTACGGCTACTATTACAAAACGTCGGAGGTCATTTTGGGCAATGCGGCGGATTCGATACTCGGCCTGGTGAAGCAGACCAACCAGGCGCTCGACGCGCGCTTCTCCGGGATCGAGCAAAGCGCCGCGAACATGCATCTGGACGAGGAGTTGTTCGAGTTTTTCAATACGATTGCGCCGCAGAAGGACGGCAATTTCACCCATGAGGACGACCGGCGCATTACGCGCATTCTGCAGAAATATTTTCCGACCTCGTCGGACATGTACTCCGTCAATTTGCTCGCGAACAACTACATGTTTGGCGGCAATCCGAATTTCTGGCTGCCGAAGACGGACTTTGCCGATACGCAGGTCTATCGGGAAGGGCTGAAAGCGACGGAAGGCGTCCGCTGGATTCCGACCTACAATCTGCTGGAGATGTTTTATTTGTCGGAGCAGGCGGTCAAGCGCAAGTCCCAGTATGTCTTCACGGCGACCCGTTCGATCAATGTGTCGCTCATCCGCAACAATATGCTGAACCATTTGCCGCCGGAAGCCGAGCGGCCGGTGCTCGTCGTGAACTTTCAGGAGGAGATGCTGAAGCAGGCGTTCGCGGAAAGTTTACAGACGGCAGGGTCCTATTATTACGTGTTGACGCGGGACGGGCAGACGATTTCGACCTCGGACAAGGAGCGGCGGCTTCCGGAGGGGGCGAAGGAATGGATTCGCAGCCATCTGCCGGATGAAAGCGGTACGACCTATGTGGAGATCGATGGGGTGAAGACGCTGCTTGTCTACGACACGATTCGAGCGAATGGATGGTTGTCCGCCGTATTCGTGCCTTACCCGGAACTGGTCAAGACGGTGCCGGATATTTTCTCTTATACGATGCTGATCACGGTGGTCGTCAGCATAATCTCCATCATTATTGCTTCGATGATCGCAAGCCGCATCACCTATCCGCTCAAACGGCTGCTGGCCGGCATGCGCAAGCTCGGGGAGGGCAACTTCGGGCATCAAATCGAGGTAACGGGCAAAGGCGAAATTCCCTATTTGATTCACAAGTTCAACGATATGAACGGCCGGATCAAACAGTTGATCGATGAAAACTACAGCATCCGCCTCAAGAAGATGGAGGCGGATCTGCGGGCGCTCAACTTCAGTTCAACCCGCATTTTCTGTACAATACGCTGAACATTATTAATTATATGGCGATCGAAAACAAGCAGGACGAGATTAGCGAGATGCTGGTCGAGCTGTCGGAAATGCTGGCCTATACGGCGAAATATCAGCACGACGAGGTGCCGTTCGGCGAGGATTTGAACTATCTTGAAAATTATATCGGCATTATGAAAAAACGGTTCGTGGACAAATTTACGGTGCATACAGAACTGGACGAGGCGTTGTACCGTTACTCGGTGCCGAAGTTTTTCCTTCAACCGTTCGTCGAGAATGCGCTGATTCATGGTTTCGAGGACATCGAAGAGGGCGGGGAGATCCGGATAACCGGCTTTATCCGGAACGGCGTCCGGCAGTTCGTCATCGAGGACAACGGCGTCGGGATGAGCCGGGAGGCGATCGGCCGGCTGATGAACGGTCAGCATGAGAAGGAGCGGAAGGACTCGATCGGCATCGACAACGTGGACAAGCGGATCAAGCTGCTGTACGGCGAAACGTACGGTGTCGTCGTTCATTCGGAGCCGGGTGCGGGCACGAAGGTGACCATTACGCTGCCGGCGTGAACGAAGTCTGTGAGAAAGTCCACCATTTGACATGTATTTCGAGTAGTCGCGCCGCCGGGTTCCCTTCTACAATGAAAACGCAGACAAAAATAACTTCCGGGAGGGTGTCTATGAACATGCGTTGGATGAAGATCCTGCTTGCCGCCATTATGGCTGTGACCATTATCGGTTGTTCGTCGAACGGCAGCGGATCGAGCGAAAATCAGGAAGCGTCGGGCGGGACCGGCGGATCGGCGGAGCCGGTAGAGATCACATTCTGGCGTCCGCAAGCCGACGAAGCGGAAGATCAATTTTACCAGGAAGCGGTTAAAGCGTTCAACGAAGCGCACGAAGGCAAGATCGTGCTGAAAATGGAGACGGTTACAAGGGGCAATTCGTTCGCCTATGAAGACAAGATCAATGCGGCGGTGGCGTCCAACACGCTGCCGGACGTCGTAGCGTTGGACGGCCCGAACGTGGCCAACTATGCCGCGTCCGGTATCATCATTCCGCTTGACGAGTATTTCACGCAGGAGGAGCTGGACGATTTCGTACCCTCGATTATTCAACAAGGCACGTACAATGGAAAGTTTTACGCGGTAGGCCTGAATGAGTCGTCGGTCGTTCTGTTCTATAACAAGAAAATAATGGACGAGCACGGCATCGTGCCGCCGACGGAGATCGACAAGGCCTGGACGTGGGACGAGTGGTACGATGTAATGAAGCGGACCGCCGATCCGGACCGGGGAATTTTCGGAACGAACATGATCAATGACAAAGGCGAATGGATGACATATGCGTTCGAGCAGTTCTGGATTTCAAACGGCACCGACATCGTCAGCGAGGACGGTACCAAGGCCGAAGGCTACGTCAACAGCGAGCAAGGTATCGAAGCGGCCAATTTCCTGAAGAAGCTGGCGGACGAGAAGCTGTTCAACATCGACCCGACGCCGACGGAATTTGAGGAAGGCAAGGCTGCGACGAAACTGGGCGGCACCTGGAACATTACCGGCTTCGAAGCTTATCCGGATCTCGAATGGGGCATTACCTATTTCCCGAGAAGTCCGAAAGGCCAAGTCACGTCTCCTTCCGGCAGTTGGGCTGTCGGCATCAGCTCGAACAGCAAGCATGTGGCGGAAGCGGTCGAAGTGGTGAAATGGTTGACGAATAAGGAAAATTCCGCCCGATTGGCCAAGGCGATCAACGTGCCGGCCAGCCGCAAATCGGCCTTCGAGAGCATACCGGAATACAACGAATTGCCGATGCGCGTCATCAAGGAACAGGTGACAACCGTATCCCATGCGCGGCCTGTCACGCCCGCTTATCCGGTGCTGACGCAAAAGTTTGCCGAGGCGCTGATCGACATTATGGTCGGAGCCGACGTGAAATCGTCGCTGGATAATGTCGCCAAAGTTTACGATCAGGAATATGCCCGCAACTTCGCGGAATAATTCATAAGCGGCTTGCGCTGCGGCATTAGGCCATTAACCGCCTAATGCCGCAGCCGTTATGTCCCGCGGGAGAAAGGAAGTGAACGGAACAATGCAGGGCGAAGCGATGGCGAGCGCTCCAAGGTCGCATAAAATGTTGTCGCTGCGCAAGCGGAAGCGGCAAGAGGCCATTATGGGATATTCGTTCTTATTGCCGGCCGGCTTGCTTATTACTCTGTTCCTCATTTTGCCGTTCGGATTGGCGTTCGTTTTCGGATTTACCCGCTTTAATCTGTTACGGCCCGATCAGATCGAATTCAGAGGACTGGAAAACTATCTGTTTTTGTTTACCGATCCTTTGTTCTATCGCTCGTTGTACAATACGTTGTATTTCACGGCGATTGTCGTGCCGGTGCAGTGCGGGCTGGCATTGATGCTCGCTTTGCTGGTCAACCAGAAGCTGCGGCTGACCAACCTGTTTCGGATCGCCTATTTCAGCCCGGTTATCACGTCGATGACCGTCATCGCGATTTTATGGATTTATTTATATAATCCGAACGACGGATTGATCAACTCCTTTTTGCATGCGCTCGGCATTCCGAAGCAGCCTTTCCTGCGCAGTCCCGACCAGGCGATGAATTCGATCATTCTGATGTCGGTATGGCAGGCGGCGGGCTATCAAATGATGATTTTTCTCGCCGGTCTTCAGGGTATTCCGAAGGAACTGTACGAAGCGGCGTCTATGGACGGGGCGAACCGCTTTCAGCAGCTTCGGTACATTACGATCCCGAGCTTGTACAACGTGATCGTGTTCGTGCTGACGATAACGACGATACAGGCGGTCAAGCTCTTTACGCAGCCGTACATTATGACCAATGGCGGTCCCGAGAATACGACGCGGACGCTCGCGCTGTTCATCTACCAGCAAGGCTTCCAATTCCGGAACGCCGGCTACGCTTCGGCCATTTCGGTCGTCTTCTTCATCATCGTCGTGCTGCTGTCGTTTCTGCTGCGGAAGCTGCTTCGGGACCGATAATCCACACGGAGGTAGCACATGTCAGATCGCAAATATGCAGCATTTCTCTATGCGGCCAACGCTGTTATGACGTTGCTGTTTATTACGCCGCTCTTATGGATGGTCGTATCGTCGTTGAAGCCGGAAACGCACATTTTCGCGGATTTGAACTCGATCAAGGCGCTGTTGCCTTCATCCGTCACGCTTGATAACTATATCAAGGCGTTTCACCGGATTCCGATGATGAAATATTTGTTCAACAGCCTGTTCTATGTTACCGTTATTTGCATCAGCGGGCTTGTCGTCAACTCCCTCTGCGGCTACGCGCTCGCCAAGCTGCAATTCAAGGGACGCGACATGCTGCTGTCGGGCGTCATCGCGCTCATGATCGTGCCGTTCGAGAGCATCATCATGCCGCTTTATTTTATCGTCAATACATTGGGTTGGGTCGACACGTGGCTGGCGCTGATTGTGCCGTTCGTCGGCAACTGCTTCAGCATTTTCATGTTCCGCCAATTTTTTATGGACGTGCCGAATGAGATATTGGAAGCGTCGGCAATTGACGGCTCGTCACCGATGAAGACGTTCGTGCGAATCGTCGTGCCGCTGTCCGGACCGGTCTTCACGACGGTCTTCATTTTGACGTTCATCACGCATTGGGGCGATTTTCTCTGGCCCATACTGGTGACGACAGGCGAAAAGCTGCGGACCGTGCAGCTCGGCATTCAGACGTTCTTCACGCTGCCTCCGGTCTATTACGGGCAGATTATGGCAACGCTTACCTTTACGACGCTGCCGATTGTCATTCTGTTTTTGTTTCTGCAACGGTACTATATAGAAGGCATTACGCATACCGGCGTGAAAGGATGAGGTTCAAGTGGAAACCGGAAATTTGAACGTGCGCCTCAGGCCCCGTTATCATTTTTGCCGCGCAAAAACTGGATGAACGATCCGAACGGCACGATTTATTATAAGGGCGAGCATCATCTGTTCTATCAATACAACCCGAATGCGGCCTACTGGGACGATATGCATTGGGGACATGCCAAAAGCCGGGATCTGGTGCATTGGGAGGAGCTGCCGATCGCGCTTGCGCCTTCGCCTGAACTCGGCGAACGGCATTGTTTCTCGGGATGCTGCGTCATCGATGGCGAGCGGCCGGTTATCTATTATACAAGCGTAGGGGAGTTCGAGGGCTCGAAGACGATGGTCCGCTCAGGCGGGAGCCCGGACGCCGAGCCGGTCCGGATGGGCGCGCAGCAGTGGATGGCCGTCGGCAGCGACGATCTGTTAACCTGGTCGAAGATCGAAGGCAATCCGGCGCTCAGCACCGCCATTCACGGCGGCCACGATGTCGTCGACGACTGGCGCGACCCGTTCATATGGAAAGAGCAGGACGGCTGGCATATGGTGCTCGCCGGTACGCACAAGCACGAAGGCTGCATCTGGCTGTACCGGTCCGCGGATCTGTCGGACTGGCAGTTGCTCGGCAAACTGTACGCGGAAGATCATGTCATTCTGGAATGCCCGAACGTCGTGAAGTTTGGAGACAAGTATCTGCTCATCTATTCGGTCATTGAAGAGAGAGCGGTGAAATTTTGCTATGGTCCGCTCTCCCCGGACAAACGGCTTATCGTTGAGCGGCAGGGCTATCTCGACGGGCCGAATTCCGGCTATTACGCGACCAATATTTCAATCGACGGCGATGGCCGCGTGCTGCTGTGGGGCTGGATCAACGATGCGGCAAGAGGCGGACTGGACGTGCCGTTCGACTGGTCGGGCATCCAGAGCGTGCCGCGCGTCATCGGCTGGTCGGAGGAGCGGGGCCTCAAGATCGAACCGGCAAAGGAACTGGAGACGCTGCGCGGACGGTCGGCCGTGAAGCAGAGCTTCTCGATTGGCGGGGAAACCGTCGACACGGGCATCGAAGGAACCGCGCTCGACGTGGAGGTGGCGTTCCGACCGACAGCCGGAGGCACGTTCGGCGTCAAATTTCTCCGTTCGCCGGACGGTCTGGAGGAGACGGCAGTGGAAGTCGACCCGGCGAACAAGCGGGTCCGCATCGTGCGCGAGCGTTCGAGCGCAAGCGGCAGGACGGACGCCTCCGACGTCGTCCAGACCTACCGTTCGGATGAACCGACGGTGTCGCTGCGTCTTTTGATCGACCAAAGCGCGGTCGAGGTGTTTGTAAACGGCGAATCCTGCCTTGCCGCGCGGATTTATCCGATTCGAGAAGACAGCCGCGGCCTGTATTTGTTCGCACAGCAAGCGGTTGACATTGTACGGTTCCAGGCGTGGGAGATGAAGCCGATCGGTTAAGTCGGCGCATCATTGCCATGGCATTGAAGTTTCCGGTTGCGGAGGCCTTCTTCACTTTTGCAAGATTATTTTGGAAGGGGTGGCCTGTATGCATCATGTCCTCATCGTAGACGATGAACCGTTTCAGCGCAGAGTGTTGGCGAACATTGCGCGCAAGCATCCGGAGACGCTTGCCGTTTACGAGGCCGCAAACGGCAAGCTGGCTCTGGAAGCCGTGCGTTGTCATCCCGTAGATGTCGTCGTCACCGATATCAAGATGCCGATGATGGACGGCTTGAGCTTTATCGAAGAAATTCATCGGGACTACCCGGCGCTCAAAGTCGTGATCTTAAGTGGCTACCGGCAGTTCGAATATGCGCAGCGCGCGCTGCGCTTCGTCGCGTTCGATTATCTCGTCAAGCCGGTCAGGGAAGACCATATCGTCAAGATGCTGGACGACGCGTACCGGGCGATCCGCGAAGAGGAGGCGCAGCGCCGTGAGAAGGAAGACTTGGCATATCAGCTAAAGTATGCGCTTCCCGTTTATCGGGAACATCAGTTGAACAAATGGATCAAGGGCGGCCTGACCCGCGAGGAAGCGTCCGGACTGTGGCAGCAAGCCGGACTGCCGCAGCATGGGTATGTGCTGGCGCTTTCGTGGACAAATCTCGCCGACCGGGACCGTACGTCGCGGCAGCCTGATCCGGATGCGATCATGCGATTGGCGGAGCGGTGTCTGGCGCCTTACGGCTTCGCCGGTTGCTTCCAGGACGCCGAACGCGACCATATCCTGTATGTGCTGCTGAGGGCGGATTCGCATTTCCAGGATGAGCGGCTCGATGCGGTACTCGACGAGATGAACGTCGCGGCGGCCAAAACTTTGGCGCTGAACGCTTCCGCCGGTCTTAGCAGGTGGCGGTCGTCCCTGCACGAGCATGGAAAGGAAGCGGGCGAGGAGGCCATGCTCGCCGCGGCGTACACGTTCTACATTGGCGCTTCGCGGATCGTTCGCTTTGCGGAGGCGCCTGCGCTGCTGCCCGGCGTTCACGTCGGCCTCGCCAAGGAAGAAGAGGCGATGGAAGAGACGTTGCGTCAGGGCTTGTCCGACCGGATCGGGGCGATCGTCGAAGCCGTGTTCGAACGGCTGCTGCAGAAGGGCTGCGTCGTCCCGGAAGCGCTCCGTTCGCGCATTGCCCATTATGCGCTCAAAGTTGCCGGCGTCATGGCGCCGTTCGCGAGCGAAGCAGAGTACCGCGAGACGCTGGACGCGCTTGAGCGCGAGCATGCGCGGGCGGATACGCTCGCGGCGCTGAAGGACGCCTTGCGGAGAGGGATGGAGCGTATAGCGGACCATATTCGTGCGACAAGGTCGCACAAGCATGAACGGATTATGGAACGCTGCATCCGATATGTCGACGAACATTACATGGACGCGCTTCATCTGGAGACGATCGCCACGGCGTTTCACTTCAGCCCGAACTATCTGAATACGCTGTTCAAGCAGTATACGGGTATGACGTTCGGCAAATACTTATCCGATTTGCGCATCCGGAAAGTGGTGGAACTGCTAAAACAGAGCGACGCCAGAGTCTACGAGGTGGCGTCCAAAGTCGGCTTCGTGGACGAGAAATATTTCTACCGCGTCTTTAAACGGAAATTCGGCTATACGCCGGAAGAGTATCGCCGAATTATGTAATCGCTGCCCGGCAGATAGGCAGAGGTTCATCTCCGCCTATTTTTATTATAGAAGATTCCGAATTTTTTGGAGTATGATAGAAATATATGCAAGGCATCGCCGTTGAAATCAAAGGATTCGAGTAGGGGAGAGGAGATATGCAAGTGGAGACGATATCCATTAAAGGGACCGGAGACTGGAACGAGGATGCTCTCGTTGTCAACGGGCAGGCCGGGCTTTACGGCGTTTTGGACGGCGCCACTTCCCTGCATCCGTTTCGGGGGCCGAACGGAGAGACCGGAGGGTATCTGGCTTCCCATCTCATACAGGATTATTTTCAGGCGTTGAATCGGGAAGAAGCCTCCGAAACCCCTTTGAATGAGCTGGTATTACGGGCCAACACGCTTTTGCGGGAGGCGATGCGGGAATCCGGGATCGATCTGTCCGACAAATCGTCGTTATGGACAAGCGCGCTGGCTTTGGTCCGGATTCATGAAAAATATGTCGATTTTGCGCAAGCGGGAGACTGTATGATCGCCGCCTTGTATGAGGACGGCTCGGTTCGGAACGTTTCAAGAGACCACGTGGACCATGTCGATTACGAATCGCGGAAAATTTGGATGGACGGCATTCGTCGGGGCATCCGTCGCAAGGATGAGCTTTGGGAGCTCGTGAAGCCGGTCATTTTAAAAATAAAGAAAGAATGAATACGCTGAGCGGCTATTCCGTACTTAGCGGCCAACCTGAAGCGGCGGATTTCATCGAGTACGGCCGCATCAATCGGATCGGCCTCCGCTCGCTTCTCCTTGTAACCGACGGATTGTTTCTCCCGCGTTCGAGCATGGAGCCGCAGAACATGGACTGGGGAGAGTTGGTGAAGCAGATCAGAGAGAAAAGATTGAGCGGATATGCGGACTGGTTGATCCGTCTGGAGACCGGCGACGCGGAATGCCAGCGCTATCCCAGGTTTAAAGTGTCCGATGACAAGACCGGAATATGGATCGACTTTCAAGCGAGCGAAATACCAAACTAAACCCGATGAGTCCTGCGATACTGCGTAGGGCTCATTTCTATTTTTTTGGAGAAGACCCTGCTCAGATAAAAGCCGTTTTCGTAACCGCACCGTTCCGCGATTTGATCCAGAGTCATCGCGGTCGTCACCAGCAGGGAGCAGGCTTTTTGCAAACGGAGACGGGTCAGATAGTCGGTCGGCGGCATGTTGTGGGCGCGTTTGAAGCGGCGGGTGAACTGGACCGGACTGAGGCCGAGCGTATCGGCCAAAGACTTCATGCTAAACGGGCCGTACGCATGCCGTTTTAACAGATCCGCGGCGCGCACCATCAGCGGATCTTTGACGATCGCTTCGGCGTAAATCGCCTGATTGGACTCGGAGCAGTACAAGTACCAGATGTCTTTCAGCAGATGGTCCGTCCAGGGGTGGCGGAGCGAATGCGGCTGCCCGGCTGTTATTTTGAGCCTCTCATAATCGGAAGCAAGACGCTGCCGATCGGCGACGGTTATTTTGCCGATGGGAATCGGGCCATCGTGGCCGTGCGCCTCGAGCAAGTTGCCGTTCGGGTCATGCCAATCGAACATGATGAAATGAAAGGACAGCGGGGAAATCGTTTCCCGCCGGAACGGGATATGGGGCGGACAAAACACAAGATCGCCGAACGAAGCGGTTCCCCGCCGGTCCTGCACCTCATAGCGAAAAGCCCCGTCTTCGACGGCAAACAGCATCCAGCCCGGATACCGGTCCTCGTACAGGTCGAATCGTTCCTTGCGGTGCCAGTACCGGTACTGCCTGATCCGCGGCGTCAGCTCCCACAGCCGGTACCCCTCCATATGCGCACCCCTTTCCCGATTGAAAGAAAGTATATGCATCATGATAAAACAGTGTATGTCAAAAGGGAAGAGCAGCCTTTACTATGAAATTGTGAATATAAGGCGGAAACGGAGGCATCGGCATGAAGCTCGAAACGGTCAAAACGGATATCACCGTCGTGGGCGGCGGGCTGGCGGGCGTTTGCGCGGCGGTCGCGGCAGCCAGATTGGGACAAACCGTCGCATTGGTCAACAACCGGCCTGTGCTCGGTGGCAATTCCAGCAGCGAGGTGCGGGTGTGGGTGTGCGGGGCGACCGCGCACGGGACGCACCGGTATGCCCGCGAAACGGGGATTATGGGCGAAATGTTCGTAGAGAACCAGTACCGCAACATCGACGGCAATCCTTATATATGGGACCTGGTTGTGCTGGAGACGGTGCGTGCGGAACGAAACATTTCGCTGTTCCTGAACACCGACGTCCACGAAGTGGAGGCCGGCGGGGATGAGGATGAGCGGGCGATCCGCTCCGTGACCGGCTGGATGATGGGGTCGGAGAGGCGCATCCGCTTCGAAAGCCGAATGTATCTCGACTGTACCGGCGACGGGCTGGTCGGCTTTCTGGCCGGAGCGAAATACCGCATCGGCCGCGAAGCGCGGCACGAGTACAACGAAGAGTGGGCTCCTGCAGCGGCCGACGATATTACGCTGGGCAGCACGCTGCTGTTTTATACGAAAGATGCGGGACACCCGGTCAAATTCGTTCCCCCGAGCTTTGCCAAAGACATCGCGAAGACGACGATTCCGATGAAAAGGGTGATCCGGAGCGGCGACAACGGCTGCGCCTACTGGTGGATCGAATGGGGAGGAGAGCTCGATACCGTCCACGACAACGAACGGATTCGCGACGAATTATGGGCCGTCATTTACGGAATTTGGGACTATATCAAAAATTCCGGCAAGTTCGACGCCGAAAATATGACGCTGGAATGGGTCGGGGGCATCCCGGGCAAACGGGAATACAGGCGGTTTATCGGCGATTACGTGCTAAACCAGAACGATATTATCGAGCAGCGGCCGTTTGAAGACCGCGTCGCCTTCGGAGGCTGGTCGATCGATCTGCATCCGCCGCAGGGCATGTATTCGACCGAGTCCGGTTCGAAGCATCTGCATCCCGACGGCAATTACCATATTCCGTTCCGCTCGCTTTATTCGGTCAACGTATCGAATATGCTGATGGCCGGACGGGATATTTCGGCGTCGCACGTCGCGTTCGGCACGACGCGCGTCATGGCGACCTGCGCCGTCATGGGAGAAGCGGCCGGTACGGGAGCGGCGCTGTGCGTGCAGAAGGGTGTGACGCCGCGAGAGCTGTACCGGCGTCATATGAAAGAGCTGCAGCAGATCATGCTGCGCCAGGACGCTTCGATCATCGGTTTGGCGAACGAGGATCCGCTCGATCTGGCGAGCAGCGCGCGGGTGACGGCTTCGAGCGTGCTGAAACGGATCGCGGTCGACAAGCCGGCGGAAGCCGTCCGGATGACGGCCGATGTCGGCATCCTGTTTCCCGTCGATCCGCATCTCGGCCGCGTGGAGCTGCTGATCGACGCCGATCGCGCAACCGTCATCGACGTCGAAGTGCGGGATACGGGCAGACCGGAAAATTACGTGCCCGGTTCGCTGCAGGCGAAAGCGTCCGCTGCTGTGAACAAAGGCGAGAAGCAATGGGTCGCGTTTGACATCGGGTGGACGCCCGAGCGTCCGCAAAATGCCTTTCTGATCGTCAAAGCGAACGAGTCGGTCCGCTTGCACCACTCCGATGAGCCGCTAACCGGCACGCTTATTTTTTCAAAGGCTCCGCGCCGGTCGTCGATCCGTCGTTGGAAAGCCATCAGCCCGCGCAGCCGGTCGTGCAATGGCGAATGAACCGGAAGGCGCGCCGGCCGTTCTGTTTCCGCGTCGGTCCCGAAACCCGCGCCTATGAGGCCGATAAAGCGATTGACGGCTACCATCGCCCGTATGGCGCTCCCCATCTGTGGGCGTCCGAACCGATGCGCGCCGGGCGGGAGGAATGGATCGAGCTGGACTGGCAGCGCGAGGTCGAGGCAGCCGAAATCCACATCACGTTCAATGACGATGTGAACGAAGATCTGATCAACCTGCATCATCACCGCACGCCGTTTGAAATTGTGCCGGAGCTGGTGAAAGACTACCGGATCGAGGCATGGGCGGACGGAAGGTGGACCGTGCTGCACCGCGAACGGGACAACCGCAGGCGAAAACGGGTCCATGTCTTGCCGGCTCCGGTGCGCGCCGGACGGATGCGCGTTGTGGTCGAATCGACCAACGGATGCCCGCGGGCGGAAATCGTGGAAATCCGCGTATACGCCACGCGGAACGTGCGGAATTAAACCGGCTCAAACGTGGCGGTGAACCGGATGCGGCAGTCGATGTCTTTGTTCGTCGATTCGTTGAAAATTCTTTATTTGCATATCAAGCCGTATGAATTGGACTATACCTGGACGGTCGGACCGCGGCAATTGCATCATTCCGTGTTATGGTATGTCACGGCCGGCCAATTCGCCCTGCACGTACAGGACGCCAGGCATGTCGGCCGCGCCGGCCAAATATATTTGCTGCCGCCCCGATCGGCCATCCGTTGTCATGCGATTACGGAGCGCGTCTCTCTTGTCAGCGTCAATTTCGATGCGAACATTACGTTTCTCGGTGAAAGGGTCTGGTCCGAGGCGCTGCATCTTCCCGTTGAGCTAGACGGCGAATGCCCGCAAATCGCATCTGTGCTGCAGGAGATGCTGCGAACAGCCGGCCAACCGTCGGCGGCGCAAACGCTGTTGCTGCAGGCCGGCCTGCAAAACTGGTGGCTCTGCTGCTCAACAGGCATATTCGATCCATGCCCTCCGGAGCCGTTCCTGTCATGGATGCGAGGGTGGAGAAAGTGATCGAATATTTGTCCTGCCGCCCGGACCGCTTTCCGAAGATGGCGGAATTGTGCGAATGGGCCGAGGTGAGCGAATCCCATTTGCGCAAGCTGTTCATCCGTTTTACCGGCATGCCGCCGCTGCATTTTTGCATCATATGAAGACCGAGCAGGCGAAGGAGATGCTCGTTCGCTCCGACGCCCGTATCAGCGATATCGCATACCGGCTCGGCTTTGCCGATCCGAATTATTTTTCCCGGCTGTTTAAAAACAAGACCGGATTTACTCCCCTGCAGTATCGGCAAAAATACGGCATCTGGATGGACGGATGAGCGGTTTGTGCTATAGAAGACGGATTTGCCGGGTAGTTCCGCCATTCTCCGACCCCTTATCATGGTGTTATCGTTATCGATTACCATATATGGGAGGTAGATGATCATGCTTGCCAGAGGGACTTCGTTTTCATTGAAGCAGTATCGGGAAGACGGGTACAGCGGCCCGATCCGGGGATTGACGCTGCAGGAGGCGGAGGAAGGCTGCGACCGCTTTTTCGCGGCGCTCGGGCAGTCCAAGTACGAGCCCGGTCCGGCTCGAACCGATTTGTCCGCATGGCATCACAAGCACCGTTGGGCGTACGACCTCGCGACTCATCCGGCCATCGTCGAGGCCATGGCGCAAATTTTGGGAGAAAACGTCGTGCTGTGGGCGATGCATTTTTGGTATAAGGAACCGGGCAACGAGAAGTATATTCCGTGGCATCAGGATATTCATTACTGGCCGATGGAACCGGCCGTCAACGCCACGGCATGGGTCAGCCTGGGCTGGTCGCTCCGGGAGAACGGCTGCCTGAGGCTCATTCCGGGCAGCCACCGAAGCCCGGTAGAGCATATCGATCTGGGCGACGGCAAAAGCGCGTTCGGCCAAGGCGCTGCGGCAGAGCAGGTGGACGAATCCAGGGCGCTCGACATCGAGATGTCGCCCGGACAAATCGTCTTTTTCAACGAACGGACGTTGCACGGATCGGGAAGCAACATGTCCGATATTCCGCGCGTCGCCTTCTCCGTCCGGTACACGACGCCGGAAGTGAAGTTCAAGGTGGAAGAATTCGGCGGCAACAGGGAAAGAATCCAGACGTTTCTGGTACGGGGCGTTGACGACTATCATTTGAACGACGGCATTCGCGGGGTTGTCCCGGCGGAATGAGCCGCTATTCTATTTCGCAGCGAACGATGCGGGCCGCCCTTTGGCGGCTTTTTCGCTCTAAACTGCACCTTATTTTGAAATCGTTTGCAAATACGGGATCGAGCAAACTTGAGGGAAACGGAGGTCAGACGATGGAACATCAGCCAACTGAGCATCGACCAACAGAACATCAGCCAACTGAGCATCGACCAACAGAACATCAGCCAGCAGAGCATCAGCCAGCAGAACATCAGCCGCTTCGGGTATTGGTGGTGGACGACGAGCTCCCCCTTCTGCAGGAGCTGCGTTCGTATCCTTGGGAGACGTTCGGCGCCGTACTGGTCGGCGAAGCCGAAAACGGGGAAGAGGCACTGGCTCTGTGCTGCAACCGCGCCCCGGATGTGGTGGTGACGGACATTACGATGCCGCTTATGGACGGTTTGACGCTGTTTCGGGAAATCAAGCTGCGGCATCCCGAAACGCAAGTGATTCTGCTGACATGCCACAGCGATTTCGCTTACGCGAGAGAAGCGCTTCGGCTCGGGGCGCTGGAATATTTGGTGAAGGTGACGTTGGATGAAGCGGATATGGGACGGGCGCTGGACAAAGCGCGGCAAGCGCTGGAGAAGGAGCGGTCTTACCGCCGGCAGGCAAGCCGGGAACGGCGGAGGGAGCAGGCGCTTGGGCTGGCCGCTTTGCTGAAGGGGCAACCGGACATGGCCGCAACCGCCGACCTGGGGCCTTTCGGGCCTTTCGCCCGGATTTCGGCGGAGGAGCCGGCGGTGCTGACGTTTCCGATGCGGTTCGCGTGCCTGCAGGTCGACGCCGCGCCGGACGATCTGCTCTTCGTCCGGGAGGATCTGCAGGAGCTGCTCGAGCCGCTGGAAGCGCAGCACGGCCTCACCGGGCTGTGGGTCGGGGAGAGCGCATGCGTCCTGCTGCCGCCGCCCGGACTTTCGGAAGCCCGGCTGCGGTCGAAGCTTGAGGCGGCGCTCGGCCGTCTGCGGGAGCTCGTCGAAACCAGGCTCACATTTTACAGCCGCGAAGTGCGGCTGTCCGTCATCCTGAGCGAGCCGGTCGACGACTGCGCGGCGCTGGCCGCGGCGTGGCGGACGGCGAAGCTATGGCGGCTGGCGCGCTTTTACGAAGCGGAGGGAACGGGGAAGGCCGCCGCCGACGAGCATGCGGGCGGCGAAGGGGCGGCCGCAAGGGGGGGCGGACCCGCCACACCGACCGTCCCCCGAGCGTCTCTTTATACAGGCCGCCCGCTGCCGTTCGCCCGCCGCACGGACCGCATCGATGCGGACTTCCGAGCCTTGATGCAGCCCGCCGCCGCATCGTCTTCCGCCCGGGCCGCGCTGCTCCGCGAAGCACTGCCGCGCTGGTGCGCCAGGCAGCGCCTGCTGCCGGACGACTTGCGGAGCCTCGTCGCCGAATGGTATGTCGCCCACGCGTCCGAACCGCTGCGGGCGTCCGCCGGGGATACCGCGCGGCGGATACTGGCCGCGGAGACGCTGTCCGAGCTCGTTTCGGTGCTCGTCCACGCGTTCGAGCGCGAAGCGGGTACGCCCGAAACATCCGGTCGGCGCGAAGTGCGCGAGACGATCCTCTACATCCGGGAGCATCTGGCCGATCCGCTCACCGTCACCTTGCTTGCCCGTCACGTCGGGTTAAGCTCCCGCTATTTGAGCCGTCTGTTCCGGGAAGAGAGCGGCGAATCGATCAACGAGCATATTACGCGCCTGAGGATGCAGCAAGCCCTCCGTCTGCTGTCGACGACCAATCTGAAAGTATATGAAATCGCCGAACGCGTAGGCATTCCGAGCTACCGCTATTTCACGGCGCTGTTCCGCGAACATTACGGCATGGCGCCGACCGATTGCCGAGGCGGTTAAACCAGACCATTATGGCAGAAAGCGGGTGAGCGAATGATCGCGCGTATGTCTCTGCTGTCGCGCTGGCTCCGGCAAAGGGGTCTGGCGGTGCGGCAGTTTCTGTTTCTGTTCCTCGTCACTTCCCTGCTGTTCGTGCTGCTCGGGTGGATCAACTGGATCGAATCGAAAAAATTATGGGAAGAACAGGCAGCAAGCGATGCCCAGGCGCTGGCCGGCCGGACCAACCAGCTTATCGACGCTTATCTCGACAATGTGCAAAACTTGCTGCTGCTTCTGGCCACGCGGGAGGACCGGGAACAACTGCTGGCCGACGGCAACGAAACATGGGCGACCCAGGCGTTGGAAAATTTGGAGCGTACGAGAAATGCGGTGGCGCGTTCGTTTTTCATCGTCCGCCAGGACGGCAAAGTTTACTCCAACTCGCAGGTGTTTTATGACATTATGGGCAATCCCCATCTGGAGAAGCTGTACGAGCTGTCGCAAGCCCAATACGGAGCGATCAACAGCGAGCCGTACTGGTCGCCGCTTTCGGGCCAGTCCGTCGGTTACGTGCAGCCGATCTACGGCAAAACCGGCCAGAAGCTCGGCATCGCCGTCGCCGAAATCGATTTGCAGCTGCTCACGCAGCAGATTGCGCAGCTTCTGCTGAGCAAGAATCAGTCGTTCGCGATTGTTACCAAAAAGAACAATGTCATCACCAGTCTGCAGATTCCGGACAGGCTGCTGCCTTACGAACCGGGCGTGTATCCGCCGCAGCTTCAGTCCGGCTTTGTCCGCAAGCTGTCCGAGCTGCCGGCAGGCGTCAGTCCGATCGACGGCGCCATCGGGCCGCTCGTGGCTGTGAAAACGAGTCCGAACCGTCTCGGCTGGTCGTTGTATCTGTTCATCGAACAACAGTACTTCGACCAGCATCTCCTCAAGCTGTACGAAAAGTTCCGTTATATCGCCCTGATCTGGATTTCGCTGCTGCTGATCAGCACCTATTTGATGAGCCGCTATTTCACGTCTCCTGTACGAAAACTCGCCGCCAAAATGGACCGGGTGCGCGATGTCGAGGTGCTGTCACCCCTGAACGTCAACCGCGAGGATGAGATCGGGCGCCTGGCGCACAGCTACAACGAGCTGCTGGAGCGGATTCAGCAGCTTCTGCAGGAAACGAAAAACGCCGAACGGCGCAAAAAAGAGTACGAGCTGAAAATGCTGCAAAGCCAGATCGCGCCGCATTTCCTTTACAACACGCTCGCCTGCGTGAGCAGTCTGGCCAGACAGCGCAAAACAGACGAAGTCCGCGACACGATCAAATCGCTTGTCGGACTGCTGTCATTCAGTTTCGATAAAAGCACGGAATTCGTCACGCTTGCCGAAGAGCTGGAAGGTCTGAACCGGTACGCCCAGATCCAGCAAATCCGCTACGGCGACAAATTCAGGCTGCTGGCGGACGTCGAACCGGCGGCGCTGGAGGCGCGGATGCTGAAGCTGACCCTGCAGCCGCTGGTGGAAAACAGCATTTTCCACGGGCTGGCGCCCCGCAAAGCGCCGGGCACGATCCTTGTGCGCGGACGGATAACGGCCCGCGGCACGCTGCGTCTGACAATCCGGGATACCGGCATCGGCATGGACGCGGCGCAGATCCGGCGTGTCTGGGAACCGGACGGACGCCCGCGTTCGCGGCAGCGGTTTACCGGGATCGGCGTCAAAAACGTGCATGAACGGATCCGCCTGTATTACGGCGAACGTTACGGTCTGCGGATCGCCAGCCGGCCGGGCATCGGCACGGTCGTCCGGATCGAGATGCCGTTCGAGCCGATGCCGGAAGGCGTCCGGGAAGCCTTCGGGCCAATGCCGCTCGATTCGTAACAGCGGTTTCAAAAATCGGACAGTTTTGAACTTTTTCGGCATAACGCCCCTTGAATAACCGTTGGTATACTGATGTCACAGCAATGAAAGCGCAATCATATAGGAAGGGGGAGTGCAATGGAGCAGACAACGGCGGCCGCCTCTGCCGCCCGGGCCGCGCCGCGGATGAGCGCCCGGCAGCTGGCGCGCAAGCTGTGGCGGTTTCGGGCTTTCTACGCGATGTTGTTGCCGGGCGTCGTATGGTACGTCATTTTCAAGTATTTGCCGATGTACGGGGTCATCATCGCGTTCAAAGATTTCAATATGATGGACGGCATGCTCAAAAGCCCGTGGGCCGATCCGTGGTACAAACATTTTGAAGCGTTTTACAACTCGCCTTATTTCTCGCAATTGCTCGGCAACACGTTGATCATCAGCTTTTACAAGCTGGTCTTCGGCATGGCGCCGCCGATTCTGATGGCGCTGCTGCTCAATGAAGTGCACGTGCGCTGGTTTAAGTCGGTCGTGCAGACGCTGACCTACATGCCTCACTTTTTGTCTTGGGTGATCATCTACGGCATATTGCTCGCTCTCTTGTCGCAAACATCCGGAATCGCGAACCGCTGGATCGAAGAGTTGGGCGGACAGTCGATCCCGTTCCTTACGTCGACGGGCTATTTTCGCGCGATTCTCGTCGGCTCGGACATCTGGCAGAACCTCGGCTGGGGAGCGATCATCTACCTGGCGGCCATCGCCGGGATCGATCCGATGCTGTATGAGGCCGCGCGAGTGGACGGAGCCAGCCGGCTGCGGATGATCTGGCACATTACGCTGCCCGGGATCCGCACCGTCATCGTTCTGCTGCTGATCCTGCGGCTCGGCCATATCCTCGATGCCGGATTCGACCAAATCTACATCATGTACAACGTTCAGGTGTATCCGGTGGCGGACATTCTCGACACGTGGGTGTTCCGTACCGGACTGCAGCAATTGAATTTCAGCCTCGCTTCGGCGGTGGGCCTGTTCAAATCGGTCATCGGTCTGGCGCTCGTCGTGCTGTCCAACCGGTTAGCGAGACGATGGGGGGAAGGCATATGGTAAGAAACCTGGAAGACCGGGTGTTCAACGCCGTCGTCTACACGGTACTCGGCTTCGCCGCCTTGACCGCAGTCCTGCCGCTCTTGTACGTCCTTTCCGTATCGCTGACTCCGTTCGGGGAGGTGTTGAAAAACGGCGGCTTCATCCTCATTCCGAAGTCGATCACGCTCGAAGCGTACCACCGGCTGCTGTCGGACTCCAATATGCCCCGCGCGTTCGGGGTCACCGTGTTCATCACGGTGGTCGGCACGGCCGCGAATCTCGTACTGACGGCGTTGATGGCGTATCCGTTAAGCAGACGGAACTTGCCGGGCCGGGGACTGTTTCTGTTCATGGTCGTATTCACGCTGCTGTTCGGCGGCGGGATTATCCCGACGTATCTGATCGTCAAAGCGGTCGGTCTGACCGATACGGTCTGGGCGATGATCGTGCCGAACGCGGTCTGGAGCTTCAACGTGCTGGTTATGAAAAGCTTCTTCGAAAACTTGCCGGAGGAGCTGTTCGAGTCGGCCCGCATCGACGGCGCCAAAGATTTTCGCATTCTGCTGCGGATCGTTATGCCGCTATCGATGCCGGTTGTGCTGACGATCGGCCTGTTTTACGCGGTCGGGCACTGGAACGAATTTTTCCAGGCGATCATGTACGTGACGGACCGTACGCTGTTTCCGCTGCAGGTCATCGTTCGGGAATTGCTGATGCTGACGCAGCAGCCGCTGGAGAATGCGGAAAATATGCTGCCGACGGAAACGATGCAGATGGCATCGGTCATTTTGGCCAGCGTGCCGATTATCTCGGTGTATCCGTTCATTCAGAAGCATTTTGCCAAAGGTATGCTCCTTGGTTCGGTCAAGGGGTAATTAACGAAAAACGAAAGAAAGAAGGGGATCGCATGAACGTTCGCAAAAGTGGCTGCGCATCTGGAGTGCGGTGCTGCTGTCGGCGGGCTTGCTGGCCGGTTGCGGGATCGGCGGAACAGGCGAGACAAGCGGAACAGGCGGCGGCTATCAGGCGGAGGAAGCGTATTCGCCCGCCGGTTCGGGCAAGCCGGTCAAGCTGGAGATTATCGAAACCGGCAGCGGCCTGCCGGCGCCGGATCAGGACATCATCAAGCAGGAACTCGACAAAGCGCTCAACATCGAGCTCAATTTGACGGTATACGCTTCGGGCGACGATTACAAAAATCAGTTGAACGTCCGGATGGCGTCGGGCAATTTTCCGGATCTGTTCGCCGTGGACCGCACGTCGATCAAGCAATTCGCGGAGCAGGGCCTGCTGCTCGACCTGACGCCGTACCTGGATAAGCTCGAACAGGCGGCGGCCTATATCGGCGAAGACAGTCTGAAGAAAGGGACGATCGACGGCAAAGTGTATGCGATCGCGAAGTCGCCGCAAATCCCGTACAACACGTACTGGGTCCGCCAGGACTGGCTGGATAAGTTGAATTTGCAGCCGCCGGCGACGATCGAAGAGCTGCTGGCGGTCGCGAAGGCCTTCACCGAGCAGGATCCGGACGGCAACGGGAAGAAGGACACGTACGGGCTGACCGGCGGCAAGCTGGGCGCGTTCGCGCCGGTATTCGGCGCATTCGGCGTCGGCATGCCGGGCAACTTCTACGTCAAGGACGGCGAACTGGTCAACGCGTTTTACGATCCGGGCACGAAAGACGCATTGGCGTTTATCAAGACGATGATCGAGGCGGGCGTTGTCGATCCGGAACTGCTCGCCAACACCGGACTGCAGCACCAGCAGAAGGCGATCAAAGGACAGGCGGGCATCGTCTGGCTCGATTGGCCGAACATGACCAAGGAGGAATATGTGAACCAGATCAAAGCCGTCAACCCGAACGCAGCGTGGATACAGATCGCGCCGCCTATAGGTCCCGGCGGGCAGTACGACGGATCGTGGGATATCGGCGGAACGCCGGGAATGTATGCGATTCCGAAGTCGCTGGAGAAGGAACCGGAGAAGCTGCAAAAGTGTTCGATCTGCTCAATTACGTGTCCGATCCTGAAGGCGGGGTGCTGCTTGTGCAGTACGGGGTGGAAGGCAGCCATTTCAACCTGGAAGACGGCAAAGTGGTGCCGACCGAGCTGTTGAGCAAGGAAGGCGCCTACTTCTGGCTGTACCAATTCACCGGCCGGCCGGAAATGGAGTATTTGATGGTGAAGTTTGCCCAGCAGGCCGAATACATCGAATTTGCGAACAGCCAGCCGCGGATTCAGACGCTGAACGGTTTCGTCGACAATCCGGACGGATATAATGCGGCGGACGCGAACCGGTATGCGGAAGAGGAATTGGTGAAATTCATTTACGGCAAACGGCCGCTCGACGAGTACGATCAATTTCTGAACACGCTGGAAACGTCGATGAATTATAAGCTTTATCTCGATTCCGCCGTCGAGCAGCTGAGCGCTCTCGGCTACGGAAAGTAGCGGGGACGCCGCAGAAATTCCGGCAAAGGAGAGAGGCAAGATGAATCCCGTTCAACCGGACATTCCGGCATTGGTGAAGCAGTTCGAGGAAGAAGGCTATCTGCTGTTGCGAAACGTGCTGCCGCAGGAGCAGGTGGACCGTCTGAACCGGGCGATTGACGAAATGATCGCAGAAGAGCCCGAATCGCTGGCCTATAATATTTATCATGCTGTCGAGCGCCATCCGGAAATCGCCGACTTAATCGACCAGCCGACGATCCTCCCGCTGATGGTGAATCTGCTCGGATACAACATCCAGCTGCACATTTCCCATCTGACGATCCGCAGGCCGAATCCGGATGACGTCAAGACGTCGACTTCCAGCTTCATTCATTGGCACCAGGACGGACCGCATCCGCCGTTTCCAAAAATCAACGGCTTGACGGCCACATACTATATCAAGGCTTGCTATATTTTAAGCGACATGTCGGAGCCGGACCGCGGCAACACGAAAATTATCCCGGGCAGCCACAACATTCCGGACTTCAATCCGGCCACCACAGATGTCAGTACAAAGCTGGAAGGAGAGGTGCAGATTTGCGGCCAGCCGGGCGATGTCTTCATTTTCCGCAAACGATTTGGCATGCCGGCGCGCCGAACCGGTCGAATTTCGAAAGAAGGCAGCTGTTCCTGGGCTACAGTCCGATCTGGATGCGGCCGATCGATTACCACAAGGCGTCGGAACGGCTGCTGAAAGACGCAAGTCCGATCCGACGCCAGCTGCTTGGCGAAATCAGCGACAACAAATTCAAGTATTATGTGCCGGAAGAATCGATGGTGCCGCTCAAGTCATTATATCGTTAATTCGACAAGATGCTTACGCCTCTGCCCGCAAGCGTGATGACGCCGGACACCGCCTGTCCCGTCAACAGATCCTGCGTATATTCCGGACCGACCTTGACCGTTGCTTCCTCGGCGTTGTGGTTGAGCAGGAACAGAAACGATGAGCCGTCCTTGGAGCGGCGGGTGACTTCAACGCCTGCCGGAGCGTCGGCCAGCGGCGTGACGCCTTTTTCTTCGCACAAGTTGGCAAGCAGAGCGTCCACGAACGCGCTTTCCGGGCTGGAGGCGATGTAGTAAGCCTGTCCTTTGCCGAAACGGTTCCGGGTGAGCGCCGGCATGCCCTTATAGAAGTCGGCGCCGTATTCGGCCAATACTTCTGCGCCTTCCGCGTGGATCAGGTCGCACAGAATGCCGCACGAATAGCTGCCCTTCAGCGCGCCAATCTCCTGCTTCATGACGATCCGGTTGGTTTGATCCGGCAGCAGCGCATCGATCTCTTCGGCCCAGATGCCGAGCAAGGGGCGCAGTTCTCCCGGATATCCGCCGATCGTCACCAGATCCTTCTCGTTAACGATGCCGCTGAAAAACGTGGTCACAAACGTGCCTCCGGCTGCGACGAATCGTTCCAGCTTTTGGGCGAAGCCCGGCTTCACCATATAAAGGACCGGCGCGATGACAATGTCGTATTGGTCCAGGTTTTCCTCGACGCCGATCATGTCGGTCTGAATGTTCATTCTGAACAGGGAGTCATAGTACTTGTGAATCTCGTTGACATAATTCAGCGCGATGGAAGGGCCGCTGGACAGCTCGATCGCCCACCGGTTTTCCCAGTCGTACACAATCGCGACTCTGGCATCGAGGCGGGAATCGAGAAGCTTGTCTCCCAGCTGCTGCAGCTCGCGGCCGAGCTCCGCGGTTTCGCGGAATACGCGGGTATGCTCATGTCCGACATGCTCGATAACGGCACCGTGGAATTTCTCGCATGCTCCGATCGAACGGCGAAGCTGGAAGAACATGACGGTATCCGCGCCGCGGGCGACGGCCTGGTAGCTCCACAGACGCATAACTCCCGGACGCTTCAAGGAATTGTACGGCTGCCAGTTTTGCTGGCTCGGCGTCTGCTCCATCAGCATGAACGGCTGTCCGCCTTTCAGGCCGCGCATCAAATCATGCGTCATCGCCGTAAAGCTGACAGGCGTATCGATGGCCGGATAGTTGTCCCAGGAGACGACATCCATAGATTTGGCCCATTCGAAGTAGTTCAGCTCCGGATAGAAGCCCATCAGGTTCGTCGTAACCGGAATATTCGGCGTCTTTTCCTTGATGGCCCGATATTCCAGCTTGTAGCAGTCAAGCAAACTGTCGGACATAAAGCGGCGGTAATCGAGCGAGATGCCCTGGAAGTTCGTGCGGTTGCCGCCCCACTCCTCGCTCAGTTCGTTCGGAGGAACGATTTCGTCCCAATCGTAGAAGGTGTGTCCCCAGAAACGGGTATTCCATGCCTGGTTCAGATGATCGAGCGTCGAGTAGCGGGCCTTCAGCCATTCGCGAAAGCCGGCCGCGCAACGTTCGCAATAGCAGTATCCGCTGTATTCGTTCGAGACGTGCCAGATCAGCAAGGCCGGATGATCCTTGTAGCGTTCGGCGAGCACCCCGGCCATTTTTCGGCATACTTCCGGTAGGTCGGGCTGTTCGGGCAGGAATTGTGTCTTCCGCCAAAAGCGCGCTTGCGGCCCTGATAATCCACTCTCAGCACATCCGGATATTTTTGGCCATCCAGGCCGGATGAGCGGCCGTGCCGGTTGCCAGACATACATAAATGCCGTTCCGGTACAGTCTGTCGATCGTTTCGTCGAGCCATTCCAGATTATAGGTGTCTTCGTTCGGCTGATTCAGAGCCCAGGAAAAGACATTGACGGTCGCGACGTCGATTCCGGCCAGTTTGAACATTCGCATATCTTCCTTGACCGTCTCCGTATCCCATTGCTCCGGGTTGTAATCTCCGCCATACCAAATTTTCGCAAGCTTTTCGTTGATCATCCCTTACACCTTCCTGTAATGTAAGAATATAATCAGTTTAACGCGCAACAGACAGGCCGATATATATAATAAAAATGTTTGGACATATAAAAATATTGCAAAGGTTTGTGCGGTATGACACGCCACAGAAGAATGGTTTATCCTTCAAGCTATGATCAGCCTTTGCCGATCAAGGTGGAGACGATCGGCTACAATCATGACCAGGAAACCGTCAGCCGGCCGCAAGGGTACCCGCTGTTTCATTGGCTTCAGACCGTCAGGGGAGAAGGCCGCATTGTCATCGGCGGCAGGCGGGAAAGCCTGCCGGAGAATAGCGGCATCCTGCTGTTTCCGAACGAGGAGCATGCTTATGCGCGGACGGCCGAACGGTGGGAGACGATATATTTGACGTTTGGCGGGGAAGCGGCTGCGGAAATCGTAAATTCCCTCGAGATGACAAACTCGGCGATTTACTACTGGGAGGCGGGAACGGGGTTCGCGCAGATGCTTCCGGACACGCTTGCGCAATTGGAGCGGGAGGAAGACCGGTTCGGTCTGAATGCTTCGGCCAAAGCCTATCATTTTCTGATCATGCTCCGCAAATACGGACGACAGCACAAATCGTCCGGCATCTCCCGCAATCTTGGCAAGCTGAGCCCATTGACCGATTGGTTGGAACGCCATTACGGAAATCCTGGCATCGGACTGGCGGAAATGGCGGAATGCCTCGGCGTGTCGGTGCGAATGCTGAACATGCTGTTTCGTGAAACATATGGCATTACGCCTTACAACTATTTGTTGCACCTTAGAATCCAGAAAGGGAAGGAACTGCTGACCGGAAACCGGAAGCTGACCGTCAAATCCGTCGCCGGGCTGACGGGCTTCCGGGATGCCAGCCACTTTATCGCCACCTTCCGCAGAATCGTCGGCATGTCGCCGGAGAGGTTCCGAAAGCTTTTTAGGCCGGAATTCTAGGCCGGATGCGCCGGAGCGGCCTCACCGCTCCTCCGTAATGTCCGGATTCGCCGACATGATGGCCTCGGCCGTCTCCCAGAGCGCGGGGAGGAAGCGGATGACGGCCTCGGCGCGGCGGCGGAGATCGCCGTAAGACGGAATGCCGAGATCGGCGAGCAGCGCTTCGAAGGCGGGAGCATGCGCCTGCCGCGCCTCCGGCGGAGCGTCTGCGGCCAAAATTTTGTGGCAGCGGGCATAGGTTGCGGCGATCCAGAATACCGCTTCGCGATGATGGCCTGCCCGAATAAGCTCGCGGCTTCCGTCAATCACGATCGGCCGCGCGGCGGCGGTAATGTCGCTGCTGAAGAAGAACGGCGTTCGGGCGGCATCCGCTGCGGCGTCGAACGTGCGGGCGAGCCCGGCGAGATGATGTTCGACGCGCTGCGGAGACATGTCGGCGCATCCGAGCAGCTCCAGCAGCTCGGGGTAGACGCCGTCATGGCCGTATTCCGCCAGGACGCGGCGCGCGGCCAGGTAACGGAGCCGCACCGTAGGGTTGCGAAGCGCCGCGACGAGCAGCAGATGCGTCGTAATGCCGGTCGGGAACAGCCAGGCGGTTACCCGGTCGTGCAAGGGGGCGTCCGCGTCGATCGACCGCAGCCCGTCCTCGATCTTCTGCCGGACGTTCAGGCAGCGGCGGCGCACCCAGGTCCGCCCGGCATAACGGCGGGCAACTTCGGTTTGCAGCCGGCGCAGATGCCCCGCCGGGTCGGCGAAGATCGTATCGATGCGAAAGCTGGGCGCCAGATGGTAGTTCGTCAGCACCTGCTCCGCCGAGGCGAGCAGGTGCCAGGACAGATAGGTGATCTCCAGCAATGCGCCCTGGTAGATGAGTTTCCCCGGCTTGAGCGGCGGCTCGGCTTCCGCCGTGACGACGACGATGTCGATATCGGACGCCGCCGGAAGCTCCGCTTCATCGGGAAGCCCGACCGTCGAACCGCTGAAATAGGCGCCCCGGAACCAATTCTCCCGCGCGGCATGCTGCCTGACCCACTCCGCCGCCGCCGTTCTTGCTTCTCCGACTTTCATCGCAATCATCTCCCCGTGCTTCAGAATGGAACAGTTGGAGCAGCTTGCCGCGAAAACGGCTTTACATGTCTCCGATCATACTTGAAAAGATGGCCGGCGCCAACAGTATATTGGATTTTTAAGGAAGGATTTCCAACATCGAAAGCGAATCCTATATCCGCAAGATATAGACGGATATTTCCATGCCAAGGTCAGGAAGAGGACGGTATGGCATTTCAAAAAAGGAGAGAACGAAAAATGGAGGAAAATCCCGGATCAGTGTCATCACCCGGCACCTTCCGGCCGATTCCGCTGGAAAACCGGATCGCCAGCGTATTCGTTCATGTGACGGATTTGCGCCGAGCCGCGGAGTGGTACAGCCGCCTGATGGGGCTTCCCATACTCGAGGAGCGCCTGAACGGCGGACCGGTGTACTGGTTCGACCTTCCGGGGACGCATCTTATTCTCGATTCCAACACTGCCAACAGGCAGAATCCGGAATGGCGGGAGGAGATGATGCCCTGGTTTATGTTTCCCGCCCGGGACATCGACGAAGCTTACCGTTATGTGGAGGAACGGACGGAGCCGTTCTTCGAGCCCGAGCGCCACGGCACGATGGCCTGCTTCAATTTCCGCGACCCGGAGGGCAATGCGCTGATGGCTTGCTGGACCGCCGGGACGAGCGCGGAGGAGGCCGAACTGCCGGCGCAAAGCCCCATCCTGTCCCGGATCGGCGGCGTATTCGTGGATGTGAAGGACATGCGGACGGCCGCGCGCTGGTATACCGGGCTGCTCGGACAACCTTTCGACGAACACCGGGCGGAGCAGCCGATCTATTCCGTCCCGGTTGCCCGGGGAGCGGCGCTGCTTCTTGACCGGAACCGCCATTTGAACGGGGAGACGTTCACCGAGCTTTTTTATTTGGAGACGGAGGATTTCGATGCCGCGCTGGCGTATGTCCGCCGCCAACGTTTCCGGCTTGCGGACGAGCCCCGGCATTTACACGATCTGTCGGAATTCGCGCTGCTCGATCCGGACGGCAACCGCATCGTCGTGGCGCAGATGAAGAAACGGTCATAAGGAGAACGATGGGCTAGCGGCCGGATGCCGTTTTAACGAATGCGGTTTCATTTACGGAGACGCACGTCTCTTCTTTCGCCAAGTTTTCCGTGAGCGGAGCGGTGCGAGAATCCAGATTCCGTTCGAGCCAGAGATGGTAACGGCCGGCTGGAATCCCGAGCTGCTCCACCATTTCGGTTATGTCGAGAGAACGTCTCACTTCAGAACTCCTCCTCTGTACACAAGATGTCAGCTGAAAATAAAAAAAACCCTCTCGCGATGAAAGAAGGCCGGTTGCACTACTAGCTCCACCAGTCCAAAGTGCCCAAAGTAAGTACTGGCTTCTCTGCTCCCTATATATATAGGTCAATTATAGCTCTTCCCAATACCGGGAAAAGGGTGTAAAATTGTATGATTTTGTCGAATGAGATCAACATTTGCTGGAGCGTCGGTGTGCCTTGTCTTACCGTCTAATTATCTCCTGTCAGCTGACCAACTCTGCCATTCGTCAAATTGTCTCTGGACGTTGGTGTCCCGTCCTTTCAGCGCCCCCCCTTTCAGCGCCCCCCTTCTCCCGGCAGATTCTTTGGCGAAAATCCTGCAAAAATGCAGGATTTTAGCCTAAATAGACGACTAGGGTGTAAAATTATGCAAAAATACAGTAATTTTTGGAGATTTTCGCTTGTCTGGCTTGAACGGGTCAAAAAAACTGTATAATCGCAGGAATTTTTGCGTTTTGGTTATTTTACGCCCGAAAAATTGTATTTTGTCAACTTTGCTCTTGTATTGGGTTTCTATCTTTCGGATACCAGCCGCCGGGGAACCGGAGTAAGCAAGCATTTTCGGGATTAGTGGGCAGTTCGCAGCGGGATTGCTGGCATTGGCGCAAGCGAATAGGACGTTGGCGGGTCGCAATAAGGGCTCAGCGGGGGGCGCGAGCGAATAAGGCCCGGCCGCCATCCTGTTTAAGCATTCACCGCGAGACAGCATCGTCCTCACACAAGTACGACGGAATCGCTTCTGCTTGCCGGATTTAGTCGAATTTATCTTTTGGTTTGGTGTTTTCATAACAAAATGAACGGTCATTGCGCAGCCGCTTCCGCAGAATCGGCCTTCCTTGTTCCGGGTTTGATTTTTTGTTTTCTACAACCAAACGTTTTGTTATGATATTGCTGTATAAGGAGGACGCAGCCGGAAACGGAAAGAACCGACAAACTAAACCTAAGGATGAATGGATGAGCTGACATGAAAGGAAAAAAGTGACAATACAAGAGATCGCGGATCTTGTAGGTGTCTCCAAATTCGCCGTGTCCCGCGCGCTGAGCTCAAAGCCCGGCGTCAGCGCCCAGACGAGGGAACTGATTTTAAAGGCGGCGGGGCAGCTCGGTTATTTCAAAAATAACGAATCGAGACGGGTTGCCGATGACCCGCCTCCGGCGCCTAAAGACAGCAAGCTGGCCGGTACGATCGTCGTGCTGTTTCCCAATATCCGATACCAGAACAAGGATTCGGTTTATTGGGGGCCGGTTTTCGAAGGGATTACGAGCCGTTTGAACCAGGAGGGAATGGATATTCTGACCTTGACCGAGCCCTCCGGCGATCCCATGTTTTCCGTGCTCAATCCGGAAGCGATCCGGGGAATTATTACGATCGGCACCATCTCGACGCAAATTTTGCTTGATATCGGCCGCCTGAACATCCCGGTCGTCATGGTCGATCATGTCGATCCGGCCTTCCGCTGCGATACCGTGTTTGCGGACAATTTCAACGGCATGCGGGAAATGATGCTCAAGCTTGTAAGCAAAGGCTACCGGAAGTATCAGTTTGTCGGCAACATTCGATATGCGCAAAGCTTCTACGAGCGCTGGCTGGCCTTCAAGACGGTGCTCGAAGAGTACGGCATTGCGCTGAACCAGGATCCCCGTTTGAACGGTCCGGACGCGGACGACATTTACAAGCTGTTCCAGAAGGAAACGTTTGACGAGCTGCCTGAAGTGTTCGTCTGCGCGAACGATTCGAACGCCGCTTTTTTGATTGACGAGCTTCGCAAGCGGGGATTGGACGTGCCGCAAAACTGCATTGTGACCGGATTCGACAATACCAACGAAACGCATCCCATTTTCGCCACCGTCAATGTCAAAAAGGAATGGCTCGGCATGCGGGCGGTGGATCAATTGTTGTGGCGAATCATGAACCGGGATTACGCGTTCGAACGCAAATTGATCCATGTCGATATTGTCGTGAGGTCGGAGTATGCCAGACTCCCATTAACGGAATAAAACGAAGAATCAAACGGTTCTTCAATTACGCATCTTCCCTTGGCGGGAAGGTGCTTTTTTTTT